>NZ_JBCNMA010000207.1:0-2640 GCF_039595165.1 Sphingomonas sp. | reverse complement strand
AAGCGCCAGGACAAGCCCGACGGCATCGCCTGGATCATCCGCAACCATCCCGAGATCTCGGACGGCGCGATCGGCAAGCTGATCGGCACCACCCGCAACACGATCGCCGCGATCCGCGACCGCAGCCACTGGAACATCGCCAACATCACCCCCAAGGACCCGGTGACGCTGGGCCTGACCACGCAGCGCGAGCTCGACACCGCGGTGGCCAAGGCGGCGAAGGCGGCGGGGATCGAGGCGCCGGTCGACACGCGCCTGGAGGGCGACCGCGAGGCGCTGATCGAGCAGCTGCGCGCCGAGCGCGAGGCCGCGGCGCGCGAGTCCGATGGTACGGACGCGGACCCGACGCCGGACAGCCTCTTCCGCAGCTGACCGGCGCGAAAGCAGGGACCCGGGGCCAGGCGAGATGCTTCGCGACTCCTAGGCTCCTGCGTTCGCACGAGCCTGATTCAAGGTTCTATCCGTCGATATCGAGCCCCAGCGCGAGCCGGCCGGACAGCGCGAGCTGCGGGCCTTCGCGCAGGGGATGGAAGCGCGCGCCCTGGATGTCGCGGAACGCGCGCTCGAGGCCGTTCCTGCGGTAGAAGCTCGCGCCGCCGGCCAGCTCCATCGCGCGCTCGACCGTCGCGATCGCGGCTTCGCCCAGCAGCGTGCGGCAGGCCAGCGCACGGCCGGTCGTCTCCGGCCCTGGCCGGCCGTCCGTCGCGAGTTCGATCATCTCGCGCATCGCCAGCTCGGCGCGTAGATGCGCATTCTCCATCTCGCCGGCGAGACGGACGAGGTCGCTGTCGGCGGGGCGCTTGCCCGCGATCTCCAGCGCCCGGCGGCGAGCGCCATCGGCCACGCCCATATAGGCAGAGTAGATCGCGGCGAAGGCGATCATGCTGATCGTGTGGAACAGCATGTGCCACTTGCCCTTGGGCCGGCGCCCGGCGATCCCGGCGTCGGGGACGAACACGCCGTCGAGCACGATGTCGTTCGACGCGGTGCCGCGCATGCCTAGCACTTGCCAGGTCGCCTCGATCGACACGCCGCGCGCGCCGAGCGGCACCCCGAAATGCAGGACGGTCGGGCCGGCTTCAGGATCGTCATAGACCGCGCTGGTCATCAGCAGATCGCCCATCTCGCACCCGCTCGAAAAGGGCTTGCGCGCGGTGATGCGGAAGCCGCCCTCGGCCTTCTCCGCGACGCCGCCGCTGTCCAGCCAGTCCGATCCGCCGCTCGACACGAGGATCAGATCCTCCGCGGCGACGCGGCGCAGCAGGCCCTCGGTCGGGGCGTTCTGGTGCGCGAGGCGCCACGCCGCCGCGGCGACGAGATGGGTGTGCATCGAGAAGGCGAGCGCAGTCGAGCCGCACGCCGCGCCGAGCACGCGGATCGCGCCGAATACCTCGGCGAACTCTGCGCCGCCGCCGCCGAGATGGGCAGGCACCAGCGCCTTGAAGAAGCCGGCGGCCTTGAGCCGCGCGAACCCGTCGGCGACGAAGCGCTCCTCGGCGTCGTGCTGGCCGGCGAGCGGGGCGATGTCGGCGGCGATAGCATGGGCGTCCGCGATCCAGTCGCGGGGGCGGTCTTGAGCTTGCGTCAGCATATGAGAATCTCCGTAGTTGCGCCGGAGGGCTTCGCCGATCATGCTGGGCAGGTTCCAGTTCAGAAACTGAAGTTGCCCGGTACAGAAACTGAACTAACGCTTCGCGCAATGTCGGAGAGGACGAACGATGGCGCAAGGCAGCTACAAGCAATTCTGTCCGGTCGCGATGTCGGCCGAGACCTTGTGCACGCGCTGGACGATCGTGCTGGTGCGCGAGCTGATCGCCGGATCGACCCGGTTCAACGACTTGCGGCGCGGCGTGCCGCGGATGTCGCCGGCGTTGCTTTCGCAGCGGCTCAAGGATCTCGAGACGGCGGGAATCGTGGTGCGCGACGCCAATGGTCTGGATTACCGGCTGACCCCGGCCGGGCGCGAGCTCGAGCCGATCGTCGATGCGTTCGGCGTGTGGGGGCAGCGCTGGATCGACCATGAGCTGTCGCTCGAGCATCTCGATGCGCAATTGCTGATGTGGGACATGCGCCGCAATCTCGACCCGACCCCGCTGCCGCCGCGTCGCTCGGTGATCCAGTTCCGCTATCCGGAGCTGCCCGGGGCGCAGCGGCGCTGGTGGCTGGTGGTGACGCCGGACGGTGCCGTCGACCTGTGCTCGGTCGATCCCGGGTTCGATGTCGACCTCTACGTCTCGACCGATCTGCGCACGATGACCGCGATCTGGATGGGCTACGAGACGCTCGCTGCCGCGCTGGACGAGGAACGGATGATCGTCACCGGGGACGCGGCGATCAGCGCGCAGATGCAGCGCTGGCTCGGCCTCAGCAGCTTCGCCAAGCACGCGCGGATGGCCGCCTAGGCGTCTGGCGGGATCGTGCGGCGTGCGATAGGCTCCGCTCGATCCGAGATCGAGGGAGCAGGCTGATGTGTGACGAGCTGACCGATGCCGACAATGAACGCGCGTTCGGCAAGGTGTCGCGGCGCGAATTCGCCGGGCTGACCGGCGCCGCGGCGCTCGCGGCGCTGCTGCCGGCGCCGGCCAATGCCCTGAAGCTCAAGCATCGCCACATCACGATCCGCACGCCCGACGTCTCCGA
>NZ_JBCNMA010000206.1:0-2724 GCF_039595165.1 Sphingomonas sp. | reverse complement strand
AGCGCGTGTTCAGCTTCGCGACCGCCGGCCCGGCGCCCTCGACCGTCCCGCCCTTCGTCGGCTTCCCGCAGGGCGACTATCCCTCGCGCTACTTCGCGCTGACCGACTATCTCTCCTTCTCGGTGATCCCGAGCAGCACCAACAACGGCGCGGACCGCGCGGTCGACTTCTCCGCCGCCACGGTCACCGTGCGCGGCCCCTCGGGCGATCTGCCGGTCACCAACATCACCCGCGACAATGACGGCTATGGCATCGCCAACAACATCCAGTGGCGCGTCACCGGTCTTGCCGCCAATACCAGCTACACGGTGACGATCGCCGGGGTGCGCAGCGCCCCGCAGGCGACCTACACCTACAATTTCCGGATCGTGCCCTAACCCGCTTCTGCCCCGCCTCCGGCTCGGCTAGACGAAGGCGATGACTCCGCCCGCCCTCGCGCAGCTCGGCAACGTCCTGCCCTGGCTCGACCTGTTCGGCATCGCCGTGTTCGCCGCGACCGGCGCACTGGCGGCGGCGGGGCGCGGCCAGACCCTGGTCACCGCCGCCTTCTTCGCGCTGATCACCGGAGTCGGCGGCGGCACGATCCGCGACTTGCTGATCGGCGCGCCGGTATGGTGGACTCACCATCCCTATGTCGCCGCTTTGTGTCTCGGCGTCGCATTGGTCATCTGGGTCACGCCGCAGCGCTGGTGGCACGGCGCCGCGCTCGATTGGCTCGATGCGCTCGGCCTCGCCGCCTATGCCGTGTTCGGCGCCGCCAAGGCGCTGAGCTTCGGCATACCGCCCGTCCCCGCGGCGCTGATGGGCGTGCTCACCGCCTGCTGCGGCGGCATCATCCGCGACGTGCTCGCGGGCGAGCCGTCGATCCTGATGCGGCCCGAGCTCTACGTCACCGCCGCCGCGCTCGCCTCCGGCCTCTACGTGCTGCTGACGCTCGCCGGCCTGCCGCTGCTCGCCGCCGCGATCGCCGCCGCCGGCGCGGGTTTCGCGCTGCGCGCCGCCGCGATCGTGTGGAAGATCAAGCTGCCCGCCTATCGCGGCAAGCGCTAGGGCTCGACCAGCCAGGCGATCGCCGCGTCGCGCCCGTCGAAGATGCCGAAATCGGGCCGCACCCTGCGAAGCCGCTTGACCTGCATCCGCCCCGTCGCGTTCGTCACCACGAACGCGACCTTGCGTGCCCACAGCGCGCGCACTGCCGCATTGTCGAAGGTGCGCATCAGCATGTCGATCGTCGCCGTCGGCACCGCCGGAACCCCGCTCATGTCGTACAGCGTCAGATGCTGGCCGATGTCGTCGCCGAAGCTGCGCATCACCGCGCGCAATTCCTCGCCGATCCAGCCTGCATCCTCGGGGGAGAGGATCATATGCGCCTCGACAATGATCAGCTTGCGCGGACGATCGACCACGATCCGGTGTGTCAGGGGCGCATCCATGGCGCGCCAGGATTAGCGCGCTCCCTCACCCAAGTCATTCTTGGCGTGCCGACGATATGGCGAACGCGCGTCAGGCGCGGACCACGCCCACCTCGCTGAACGGCTTGGGCTCGACCGGCGGGGTCGTGCTGTCGTTGAGCTCGCACTGCCAGATGCCGATGTCGATCCAG
The DNA here is from genome assembly GCF_039595165.1 of Sphingomonas sp. GTDB lineage: Bacteria > Pseudomonadota > Alphaproteobacteria > Sphingomonadales > Sphingomonadaceae > Sphingomonas. The sequence continues at coordinate 1,121 of NZ_JBCNMA010000206.1, read as the reverse complement.
CGCCCTTCCTTGAACCCGATCTCGCGCAGCTGCCCGGCGCGGCGGAAGCCGACCTGCTCGTGCGTGCGGATCGAATTGTCGTTGGGCAGCGAGATCACGCTGATCGCCTGGGTGAAGCCCTGCGCGCGCAGCGTGTCGATCAGCGCCTCATAGAGCAGCCGCCCGATCCCCTGCCCCTGCACCGCGCCCGCGACATAGACCGAGGTCTCGACGACGTAGCGATAGGCCGAACGCTCGCGGAAGCGCGTGGCATAGGCATAGCCGAGCACGCCCTTGCCCTCGCCATTGGTCGCGACGATCCACGGATAGAGGCCGTCGGACGATTCCATGCGGTTGCGCATCTGCCGCGCATCGGGCGGGTCGAACTCGAAGCTCACCGTGCCGGTCAGCACATAGGGCGCGTAGATCGCGGCGATCGCGGCGGCGTCGGCGGGCTCGGCGGCGCGGAGCTGGATCACAGGCCGATCCTCGCGAGCACGAGGTCGATCAGCCGGGCATCCGCGCGCATGTTCGCCGCCGCCGGGCCGAACGCGCCGCATTCCAGGCAGCGCGCCTGCATCGACGAGCCCATCGCCAGCCGCTTGGCGTCGCCCAGCGCCTGGCCGAACACCGCGCGCCGCTCGGCCGCGATGCGGGCATAGATGTCGCCGCCGCTCTCGGCTGGCGCCGCTTCCTCGTCCTCTTCCTCGCCGCCGCCCGCGGCGAAACCGGCGACCAGCCGCTCGAACCAGCTCGGCTCTTTGTCGAGATACACGGCGTGGACCTTGGCCGGATCGAGCTTGGCGCGCTTCGCAGCCTCGGCCACCGCATCGGAGAGGTTGCCGAACCGGTCGACCAGCCCGAGCTGGCGCGCGGTGCCGCCGTCCCACACCCGGCCCTGGCCGATCTCGTCGACGCGCTGCGGCGTCATCTTGCGCGACTGCGACACGAGCCCGACGAAGCGGCGATAGCCCTGCTCGATGCCCGACTGCAGCACGCGGTCGACCGTCTCGTTGGTGCCGGCATAGACGTCGGGCTGACCGGTCAGCGGCGTGGTCTTCACGCCGTCGCTGGTCACGCCGATCTTGGCGAGCGTGTTCTCGAAGGTCGGGATGATGCCGAAGATGCCGATCGATCCGGTG
>NZ_JBCNMA010000205.1:0-2923 GCF_039595165.1 Sphingomonas sp. | reverse complement strand
ACCTGGTGCTGAGCTTCGACACCGGGCCGCTGACTCACCAGATCCTCGCCGGTTTCGACTATACTTCGTTCCGTGAGGACAAGGAGGAAGGTTTCGGCCAGGCGCCCGGGCTCAACCTCTACAACCCCGTCTATGGCGTCCCTTTCGTCACCGGTGTGGGCTGGACCACCGACACCAAGAACTCGCAGCTCGGCTTCTACTTCCAGAACCAGATCCGCGCCTGGGACCGCGTCTCGCTGGTCTTCGGCGCGCGCCACGACGATGTCCGCTCCAACGTCAACGGCGTCCAGCTCGAGGACAACAAGGCCTGGACCTTCCGCGGCGGCATCATCGCGGACGTGGTCAAGGGCGTGTCGCCCTATTTCAACTATTCCGAATCGTTCCTGCCGGTGTTCGGCTCGAACTTCTTCGGCGTCCCCTATGTGCCGCGGACCGGCCGCCAATATGAGGCTGGCATCAAGTTCCAGCCCTCGCCGCGGATGCTGTTCACCATCGCCGCCTATGACATCAAGGAACAGAATGTCCTGATCGCCGATCCGGACGAGCTGCAGAACTTCATCCAGGGCGGCTCGACCCGGTCGCGCGGCGTCGAGGCGGAGGCCAATATCCGACTGCCGGGGGATTTCAGCCTGACCGCGTCGTACAGCTACACCCGCGCCGAATATCTCGTCGTCGACGGCCGCCAGCGCGGCGACCGGCGCGAGAATCTGCCCGAGCACCAGGCCTCCGCCTGGGCGGCGAAGGGTTTCGACCTCGGCGGCGACCTCAGCGCCAAAGTCGGGGCGGGCGTGCGCTACCAGGGCGACAAGGTCAGCTTCGACCAGACCTATCGCATCGCCCCGGTTACGTTGGTCGATGCGATGGTCGAGCTCAACTATCAGGATTGGACGCTGTCGGTGAACGGCGCGAACATCTTCGACAAGAAGGTCTACACCAACTGCAGCTACTCGGGTGCGCCGATCGACGAGGGCTATTGCTACATGGGCAAGGACCGCACGATCATGGCCTCGCTCCGCCGCAAATTCTGATCCACGTCTCCCGGGCCGGCCACCGCGCCGGCCGTTTCCCTGTCAGCGTACCGGAGAGAATATGTCGAACTCGCCCCGTCCCGCCCGTCTCGCCGCGCTCGCTCTGCTCCTGGCAGGCACCGCGCAGGCGCGCGAGCCTGTGACCGCTGACACCATCCTCACCAATGGCCGTATCTACACCGTCGACAAGAAGCAGCCCTGGGCGCAGTCGGTGGCGATCAAGGACGGCAAGATCGTCGCCGTCGGCTCCGCCGCGGCAGTGACGAAGACCAGGGGGCCTGCAACCAAGATCGTCGATCTGGGCGGCCGGCTCGTCCTTCCCGCATTCGGCGACGCGCATGCCCACCCGCTGTTCGGCGCGCTTTCGCACACGCGCTGCTCGCTCCACGACGGCAAATCGATCGACGATTACAAGAAGCTGATCGCCGCCTGCGTCGCGAAGACGCCGGGAACCGGCGCCATCTACGGCGTCGGCTGGGAGGATTCGCTGTTCCCGCCCAACGGCGTGCCGAACAAGGCGATCCTCGACGCGATCTCCACCACCCGCCCGCTGATCTTCGATTCGGTCGGCGGCCACACCAACTGGGTGAACTCCAAGGCGCTCGAGCTGGCGGGCATCACCAAGGATACGCCCGACCCGGTCAACGGCACGATCGACCGCGACCCCGCGACCGGCGAGCCGGTCGGCAGCCTCCAGGAATCGGCGCAGGCACTCGTCGCGAAGCTGATCCCGCCGCCCACCGACGCCGACTATCAGAACTCGATCCTCTACACCGCCAGGCTGTTCAACAGCCTCGGCATCGTCGCGTGGAACGACGCGGGCGTCGACTTCGACGACCAGGGCGGCAGCCGCATGGTCGACGCCTACAAGGCGGTGAAGGATGCGGGCAAGCTCACCACCTATGTCTCGGTATCGCTCAAGTGGAAGAACGAGCGCGGGATGGATCAATTCCCGAGCCTGGTGAAGGCGGCCGAGCGCGCCAATGCGCTGGGCGTCCCGACCCACACGGTCAAATTCTATGTCGACGGTGTGATCCCGCAAAAGACCGCGTACATGCTCGCCCCCTATGAGGGATCGGCCGAGCGCGGCGCCCCGCAGATCGCGCCGGACATGCTGAGCCAGGCCGTCACCGCGACCGACGCCAGGGGCATGCACGCCTTTCTCCACGCGATCGGCGATGGCGGCGTGCGCCTCTCGCTCGATGCGATCGAGGCCGCGCGCAAGGCCAATGGCGCCAAGCCGACTTACCACATGGTCACGCACCTGAACGTCGTCGACCCGGCCGACCAGCCGCGCTTCGGCAAGCTCGGCACCTATGCCCAGTTCCAGCCGACCTGGTCGTCCTGGTACCCCTATATGGAGCTGACCGAGACAGCGATCGGCAAGAAGCGGATGGAATATATCTATCCCGCCGGCAGCATCGTCCGCGCCGGCGGCAGGCTCGCCTACGGCGCCGACTGGCCGGTCGCCACCGCCAACCCGATCGAAGGCCTGGAGGTCGCGGTCACCCGCCGCACCGCGGGCGATCCCAACGCGAAACCCCTGGTCGCGAGCGAAGGCGTGACGCTCGCCGAGGCGGTCGAAAGCCACACGCTCAACGTCGCGATGGTCAACGGCATGGCCAGCTTCACCGGCTCGCTGGAGGCGGGCAAGAACGCCGACCTCGTCGTGCTCGACAGGGACATCTTCACGCTGCCGGTCCACGAGATCAGCAAGGCGAAGGTGCTGGTGACGGTGTTCCAGGGCAAGGCCGTGTATGGCGATCTGGAGACGCTGGAGCGGTAGTTCTCTAAAACTCCTCCCCGGAGGGGAGGGGGACCGCCGAAGGCGGTGGAGGGGTAGTCTCGGCAAGCGGCGTCCTCCGACGAACCTACCCCCCCGTCAGCGCTACGTG
>NZ_JBCNMA010000204.1:0-2924 GCF_039595165.1 Sphingomonas sp. | reverse complement strand
GTCGACGACGACGCTGCGATGCGCGAGGCCAACGTCCAGACGCTCGAACTCGCCGGGCTTGCGGTGCAACCCTTTCCCGGAGCGCAAGCGGCACTGGGCGCGATCAAACCGGACTTTGGGGGCGCAGTGATCACCGACATCCGCATGCCGGGGATGGACGGACTGCAATTCTTCGAGCGGATCCGCGCGATCGATCCCGAGATTCCGGTGATCCTGATCACCGGCCATGGCGACGTGCCGATGGCGGTGCGCGCGCTGCAGGACGGGGCGTTCGACTTCCTCGCCAAGCCCTTCGCCGCGGGACACCTCGCCGCCTCCGCCGCCAAGGCGTTGGCGGCGCGCGCGCTGGTGCTCGACAATCGCCGGCTGCGCGCGGACGCGGCGGCGCGCGACGAGAGCCCGCTGATCGGCGACACCCCGGCGATGGCGCGGCTGCGCGAGACGATCGCGCAGGTCGCACGCGCCGATATCGACGTGCTGATCGAGGGCGAGACCGGCACCGGCAAGGAGTTGGTCGCGGCGATGCTCCACCGCGGCTCGCCGCGCAGCGCGCGCCCCTTCGTCGCGGTCAACTGCGCGGCGCTGCCGGAGGCGCATGCCGAGATCGAGCTGTTCGGTCATGCCGCCGACGCCGTGCCCGGCGCCCGCTTCGCGCGCACCGGACGGATCGAGGCGTCGGACCGGGGCACGCTGTTCCTCGACGATATCGACGGCATGCCGCTCGGCGTGCAGTCGCGGCTGCTGCGCGTGATCGAGGAGCGCGAGGTGCTGCCGATCGGGGAGGCGCGGCCGATACCGCTCGACCTGCGCGTGATCGCATCGGTCAAGCCTGGGCTGGAGGCGCTGATCGAGGCGGGCGCGTTCCGCCGCGACCTGTTCTTCCGCTTGAACGTGGTGCGGCTGTCGCTTCCGCCCTTGCGCGAGCGGCGCGCGGACATCGCGCCGCTGTTCGCCGCCTTCGTGCGCGAGGCGAGCGCGCAGACCGGGCAGGCCGAGTTCCGCATGACCGACGCGGTGCGCCGGCGGCTGATCGAGCATGACTGGCCGGGTAATGTCCGTGAGCTGCGCAACTTCGCGTTCAGCGCAGTGCTCGACCTCGCCGATCCGGCCGCGGGGGAGGTGCCCGCGCTCGGCCTCGCCGAGCGCATGCGCGCCTATGAGGAGGCGCTGGTGCGCGAGGCGCTGCAGATCGCCAACGGCAGCGTTACCCGCGCGATCGAGCTGCTGCGCGTACCGCGCAAGACGCTCTACGACAAGATGAACCGCGCTGGGATCGTGCCGTCCGACTATCGCGCCCGGCGGCGCTGAGCGGTTCAGCCCGGGCAGGTTCCCGCCGGAGCACGGTGGCGCAGCGCCTTGCCGCCGGCCTCGCCGGTGAGCTTGCCGCCCTCGATCACGGCGATGCCGTTGACCAGCAGGGTGCGCACGCCCTCGCTGAATCGCGTCGGCTCGAGATAGGTCGCTTGGGGGCGATAGGCGGCCGGATCGAACACCACGATGTCGGCGAAATAGCCGGGCTTGAGGTGCCCGCGGCGGTCGAGCTTGTAGAAATCGGCGGTGCGACCCGTGCTCGAATGGATGAAGGTCGCGAGATCGATCGTCTTCTCGGCGACCACGTACTTGGCATATTTGGTCGGGAAGGTGCCGTACATGCGCGGGTGGCCGGCCGAACCGTCGGAGCCGGTCATCACCCAGGGCTGGCGCATCAGCAGCTTGATGTCGGGCTCGATCATGTTGAACGAGACGATCGGCGATCCGCCGCCCTGATTGGCGAGGATGATGCGCAGCGCCGCCTCGACCGGATCGACCTTCCATTCCGCCGCGACGACATCGAGGCGTTTGCCGCCCCAGGGCTTGCCGTCGCCGCGCAGCAGCACCGCATTCGCGCCGCCGCGGCGGACAAGGTTGGCCTGCATCTCGGCGACGATGCGTGCGCGGTCGGCCGGGGTTTCGATGCGCTTGACCAATGCGGCGGCACCGCCGTCCTGCGCCCAGCGCGGCACCAGCGAGGCGACCAGGCTCGAGCCCGAGGCCTCATAGGGATATTGGTCGGCGGTGACGTTCACGCCGCTGGCGCGCGCCGCCTCGATCGCCGCGACGATCTCGTTCGCCTTGCCGTGGACGTCGGCGCCGAGCGCCTTGATGTGCGCGAAATGCACCGGCATCCCTGCCTGCCGCCCGATCTCGATCGCTTCCTTGACCGAGTTGATCAGCCCGATCGAATAGGAGGATTCGTCGCGCTGGTGGGTGTCGTAGATGCCGCCGCGCCTGGCCGCCTCGCGCGCGACCGCGATCACCTCATCGGTCTTGGCGAAGCTCTGCGGCGCGTAGAACAGGCCAGTCGAAAGGCCGAACGCGCCCTCGCACATGCCGTGCGCGGTCAGCGCCCTCATCCGTTCGAGTTCGGCGGACGTGGGCGCGCGGTCGTCGTTCCCGAGCACCTTCACCCGCACCGCACCGAAGCCGACCAAAGCCGCGACATTCGGGCCGACGCTATTGGTATCCACGTGGTCGAGCAGTTCCTTGACCGTCCCCGAGCCCTGGCCATAGCCGTCGATGCCGGTGAAGATCGTGGTCACACCCTGCATCAGCCATGGCGTCACCAGCCGCTCCGCGGGTGTCTTGCCGAGGATCAGTGCGTCCGAATGGGTGTGCGGATCGATGAAGCCGGGGGCGACGACCAGGCCCTTCGCATCGATCACTCGCGCGCTCGGGTATTTGCCGGCGACGCCGGGGCCGACCGCGACGACCCGGTCCCCGACCACCACGACGTCGCCGGTGACCGGGCCAGTCGCGCTGCCGTCGTAGATCGTCCCGCCGGCTATCACGATCGTCTGGGGTGCGGACGCGGCGCCTCCAGTCAGCATCGCCGTGGCGGCCAGAAGCATGATCGTGCGCATCGCGTCGCTCCTCTTCGTCTATGG
>NZ_JBCNMA010000203.1:0-2962 GCF_039595165.1 Sphingomonas sp. | reverse complement strand
TTTACGGCCCGCGGGAACAGCGTCACAAGACGGATACCCCCAACATAGACGGCGACAATTAGCTTGGCCGGTTTGACGACAATTGGGTTGGCCTGTGGGGCGGTGGCGGAGGCGGCGTAGCCGCCGGAGACACCACCCCACAGGCGGCGCCGGACGGAGGGGGTTTTAGGATGGCTGATCGACTTCATCAAGAAGAAGAACAGCCATGTCGGGAACCCACATTACGGACCAGCAGGTCCGCCTCTTTATGAACAAGCGCAAACATCATACTCAGGAAGTTGCCGCAGCTATGGCTGGCATCAGCGTGCGCTCGGCACGGCGAATCGAGCACGGCGTCCTCCTGCCCTCGCAGAAGGTAGCCCGCACATGGCGTACTCGTCCCGATCCATTCGCTGACGTCTGGGACAGCGAGATCGTCCCGCTCCTGCGCCGCTTGCCCAGGCTTAAGGCCGTTACATTGCTAGCCAGACTGCAGGAGGCGCATCCCGATCAATTCCCGGACAGCATGCGCCGCACGCTGGAGCGGCGCGTCAGCCAGTGGCGAGCGATCGAAGGGCCGGGGAAGGAAGTGTTCTTCCCGCAGGAACACCTTCCCGGTGTGCAGGGGCTATCTGACTTCACAGACATGGGTGACCTGCATGTGAGCGTCGCCGGCGCACCGTTCCATCATCGGCTGTATCACTTCGTGCTTGCCTTCTCGCACTGGGAATATGCCGGCGTCGTTAATGGTGGTGAGAGCTTCGAAGCACTGTCTACCGGCTTGCAGAATGCGCTCTGGCAGGCCGGCGGGTGCCCGCGCGAACATCGCACCGATAGCCTGTCGGCGGCGTTCAAGAATCTCCAGCGCGAAGAGGACTTCACAGCGCGCTATGCGGCGCTGCTCGAGCATTACGGCATGGCAGGCACACGCAACAACGTCGGCGTGGCGCACGAGAATGGCAGCGTCGAATCCTCACATCGCCATCTAAAGGAGGCGATCGATCAGGCGCTCATGCTGCGTGGCCATCGCGACTTCGCCGACCGCCCCGCTTATGAGGACTTCGTGCGCGAAGTCGTGATGCGTCGCAACCGCCGCAACGCCGCTGCGTTCAATGTCGAACGGGAGCACTTGAAGGACCTGCCACTGCGGCGCACCACCGACTTCGTCGAAGAGGAAGCGCGCGTGACGCGCTGCGGAACCTTTACGGTACGAGGCATCCTCTACAGCGCACCGTCTCGCTTGATTGGACACCGTCTAAAGGTCCGCGTCTATGCAGACCGTCTGGACTGCTATCTTTCGGGCGCGCTTGTGCACAGCACTGTACGCGGGTCCCACGCGGGCAACAGCCGCCGCCGCGCGCTGGACTACCGGCACTTCATCGAGGAGCTCAAGCGCAAACCTCAGGCGTTCAAGGGATTGGCGTTTCGCGATGACCTGTTCCCACGCGAGGCGTATCGCCGGATGTGGGAGCAGCTCGACGCCCGGATGACGCAGCGCGACGCCTGCAAGACGATGGTCGGGTTACTCGAGTTGGCCGCTAACCACGGCGTTGAGGCGGCGCTTGCAGATCGTCTCGATGCCTTGCTGGCTGCGGGCGAGTTGCCCGATCTCGGGAAGCTGCGCGACGAATTCGCGCCGCGCCAAGCGCAGTGCCCTGATGTTGTGGTCGAGATGCCAGAGGCGGCACTGTATGACACCTTGCTCGATGCGGAGGTGACGTGATGAACGCGCCAGCCTCCTATGATGCTGCGCGACTGGGGCTGATGCTCAATGAGCTGCGGCTGCCGACGATCGCGCGGCTATGGCCCGACTTTGCGCAGCGTTCCGACAAGGAGGGCTGGCAGGCCACCCGCCTGATCGGCGCGCTGCTCGAGCACGAGCTCGCGGAGCGGGTCAAGCGACGCATCGAACGCCACCGCGTTGAATCACATCTCGACCTGACCAAGACGCTCGATACCTTCGACTTCGGCATGGTGCCGATGGTCTCAAAAGCCCATGTGATGGCACTCGCAACAGGCGACTCCTGGCTAGAGAAAGGCGCCACGATCTTGCTGTTCGGCCCGCCAGGCGGCGGCAAGACGCATCTGGGCTCCGCCATCGGCCATGCCCTGATCGAAGCCGGCTACCGCGTGCTGTTCACCCGTACAAGCGAGATCGTCCAGAAACTGCAGGGGGCTCGCCAGAGCCTTCAGTTGCCGTCCATGCTCGGCAAGCTCGACCGCTTCGACCTGATCATCCTCGACGACCTGTCATACGTACGCAAGGATCAGGCCGAGACCAGCGTACTGTTCGAATTGATCGCCGAGCGGTACGAGCGGCGCAGCCTTCTGATCACGGCCAACCAGCCGTTCTCGGGCTGGAACGACGTGTTCCCTGATCCCTCAATGACGGTCGCCGCCATCGACCGCCTGGTCCATCACTCGACGATCTTCGAGCTCAACGTTGAAAGCTACCGGCGTCGTAACGCCAGCGACAACAAGCGCGCGCGAAAGCGTCAATTACCCGAAACCGATCCGGAAGGAGCGACAACTATGACGACCTGAATAGCGACAATTACCCCAACCGACCGGCCAAGATAGTTGTCGTTTGACCGGCCAAGATAGTTGACGATCTACAGCAGGAGGAATGCGAGAAGAGGCAGCAGCAGTGAATGGTTCGGATAAGTGAGAGCCGACGTGGAGTTTTAGTGTCAGTAACCGGCTTGATTCAAGCGGATGGCACAGACGTGGCGTGGCGCTCACCGCGCACGAACACCGCGTATCCCGTCGCGATGACGGTCAGGGCCGGCCCGCTGACCTGGCAGCTCGATCCGCTGATGGACGATCAGGAACTCGACTCGCGTCAGTCGACGGGGGCGGTGTACTGGGAAGGCGCGGCACGGGTGAGCCGCGCGGGCGCCGACGTCGGGCGCGCGTATCTGGAACTGACGGGGTATGCGGGGGCGCTGCGTACTGGCGGGAGCGGGAGCGGGGGCGGGGAGCG
>NZ_JBCNMA010000202.1:0-3058 GCF_039595165.1 Sphingomonas sp. | reverse complement strand
CCCCCTCCCCCACCGACTCGACCACGCCGGCGATCTCCCCGCCGGGAGCGAACGGACGCGGCGGCTTGAACTGGTATTTGTCCTCGATGATCAGGACATCGGGATAGTTGATCGCGCAGGCCTTGATCGCGACCACGACCTCGCCGGGCTTGGCGACGGGATCGGGCAGCTCGCCTAGCGTTAGAGTTTCAGGTCCGCCGACTTCATTCGACAGCAAGGCCTTCATCCGCTCTCTCCCGCGCGATCCACGGGCGCTGTTCGGCGACCGTCGATTCGTATTTCGAAATCGCGGTATCCTTTGCCAGCGTCAGGCCGACCTCGTCCAGCCCCTGCATCAGGCAATCACGGCGGAACGGGTCCATCTCGAACTCGAAGCGGTCCTGATAGGGCGTGGTGACCGTCATCGTCTCGAGGTCGATCGTCACCGGATCGGTCTTGGCGACCTCGACCAGCCGGTCGATCGCTTCCTGCGGCAGCACCACGGCGACGATGCCGTTCTTGAAGGCGTTGCCCGAGAAGATGTCCGAATAGCTCGGCGCGATCACCGCGGTGATGCCCATGTCCTTGAGCGCCCAGGCGGCATGCTCGCGGCTCGAGCCGCAGCCGAAATTCTCGCCCGCGATCAGGATCGGCGAGCCGGCATAGCGCTCGTCGTCGAAGATGTTGCCGGGCTCGGCTCGCACGCTCTCGAACGCGCCCCTGCCGAGGCCTTCGCGGCTGATCGTCTTGAGCCAGTGGGCCGGGATGATGATGTCAGTGTCGATATTCTTGGCGCCCCACGGATAGGCACCGCCCTCGACTTTCTTGACCGGCTCCATCACTCGGCCGCCTTCGGGAAGGCCGGCAGCAGCGCGAGGTCGCGCGCGTCGTGCTGGATGATGACCTTGGCTTTCAGCACCTTTGCAATCTCCTCGAACCGGTCGTGCGACGCGAGCGTCTCCGCCCGGCTGGTGTTGAACTTGGGAACGCCGCGCAATGCGCGGTTCTCGCGGAAATGATATTCGTCGCCGCTGAGCAGCACGGCGCCGGTGCGCGGGAGCTTGACCAGCAGCGCGGCATGGCCCGGCGTGTGGCCGGGCATCGCCAGCATCTGCACCGATCCGTCGCCGAATATGTCGAGATCGCGCGCGACGACGCGGACCTTGCCGGTGCCGCTGCGCCAATGGGCGAGCGGGACGGCGCGATCGTCATCGTCCTTGAAGCCCTTCACCGCATCCCAGTCGCGCGCGCCGATCAGCAGCTCGGCATGGGGGAAGTCGCGCGCGCCGCCGGTATGGTCGGGATGATAGTGGCTGATCCCGACATGAGTGACCGCAGCGGGCGTGAGGCCCAGTGACTTGAGGCGATCGGAGATGCGCGTCGTCAGGCTCTGCTCGGGCGCGGGCTTGCCGATCAGGTCGGGCGTGAGGCCGGTATCCCAGAGCAGCAGCCCCTTGGGATGGCGGATCAGGAAGCAGCCGGCGACGAACTCGCGCTTCTGCCCGTCGAAGGCGAAGGCGTCGTTATACCAGCTGAGGTCTTCCTGCAGCTTGCCGCATTCGAAGGCGTGGAGCTGGATCGCGGGCGCAGGCGGCGCGGCCTGGCCGGTCCAGGCCAATGCGGCGGTTGCAGCGAACAGGGCTTTCAACATGACGGTCCTCCCGGGCGGCGCATCGCATCGATACGCCGCACCCGCGCAGGAACCAAATCGCGCCCGGCAACGCGCCGGCGCGCGCGGATCAGCGGCGCACCGCGCCCTTCGCAGCAGCCGGCTTCGCTCCCGCCGGTTCGCTCGCCTGGACGTTCGCGGCGGCATAGACCGCCGCGGCTCCGCTCAATGCCGTACCCGCCACCAGCAACACCAATACGCGCTTCACTGGTCATCCCCCTACAAGGTCACGCACGTCCGTGAGCCTTCCCGTCACCGCCGCCGCCGCCGCCATTGCGGGTGAGACGAGGTGGGTGCGTGCCCCCGGACCCTGCCTCCCTACAAAATTCCGATTCGAAGTGGAAGCGCAGCGTTCGCCGGCCGGAACCTTGTCCGGGTTCATCGCCAGGCACATCGAGCAGCCGGGCTCGCGCCATTCGAAGCCTGCTTCCAGGAAGATACGGTCGAGCCCCTCGGCCTCGGCCTGGCGCTTGACCAGCCCCGAGCCGGGCACGATCAGCGCCTGGCGGATGCCGTCGGCGACATGGCGGCCCTTCACCACATCGGCGGCGGCGCGCAGATCCTCGATCCGGCTGTTGGTGCAGCTGCCGATGAAGATGTTCTCGACGGCGATGTCCTGCATCCGCGTGCCGGGGGCGAGGCCCATATAGTCGAGCGACTTCTGCGCCGCGATGCGCTTGGCGGGGTCTGCGAAGCTCTCGGGGTCGGGCACGACGCCGGTGATCGGGACCACGTCCTCGGGGCTGGTGCCCCAGGTGAGCGAGGGCGCAATGTCGCTGCCGTTCAAGGTGACGACGCGGTCGTACTGCGCGCCGGGATCGGTCGGCAGCGTCTTCCACCATGCCACCGCCTGTTCCCAGGCGTCGCCCCTGGGCGCCATCGGACGGCCCTTGAGGTAGTCGAAGGTCTTCTCGTCCGGCGCGATCAGGCCCGAGCGCGCCCCGCCCTCGATCGACATGTTGCTGACGGTCAGCCGCCCCTCGATCGAGAGCGCACGGATCACCTCGCCGGTATATTCGACGACATAGCCGGTGCCGCCCGCCGCGCCGGTCTTGCCGATGATCGCGAGCACCACATCCTTGGCCGAGACGCCGAAGCCGAGCGTGCCGTCGACGCGGATCTCCATCGTCTTGGACTGGGCGAGCAGCAGCGTCTGGGTGGCGAGGACGTGCTCGACCTCGCTCGTGCCGATGCCGAACGCCAGCGCGCCGAGCGCGCCGTGCGCCGAGGTGTGGCTGTCGCCGCAGACGAGCGTCGTGCCGGGCAAGGTGAAGCCCTGCTGACTGGCGCACGCGTGTGTCGATGACGCTGGCGCAGATCGGCCTGCAGGACGTCGACGCAAGCGTCGACGCGCTGTCGGGCGGGATGCAGAAGCGCGTCGCGCTGGCGCGCGCGCTGGTGCTGCAGCCC
>NZ_JBCNMA010000201.1:0-3111 GCF_039595165.1 Sphingomonas sp. | reverse complement strand
CCAGGTTGCAGATGTGTACGTGTCGATCGCGGGCGCATCGGCCAGCATCTCGAGCGCGACGGTGCCCTGGCCGGCGATGATGCGGGGATCGTCGAAGGGATGGACGAAGGTGTAGCCGTTCGACGCCTCGAGCTGGCGGGCATGGGCATAGGCCTCGTCGAAGGTCTCGCCCTCGAGGATCACCGAGGCGCCATGGCCCTCGGTCTGCATCACCTTCACCGTCGGCGTCGGCCTGGGCATCACGATCGTGACCGGGATGCCGAGACGGTTGCCGTGATAGGCGAGGCCCTGGGCATGGTTGCCGGCCGAAGCGGCGATCACGCCCTTCGCCCGCGCCGCATCGTCGAGCTGGAGCAGGGTGTTGAGCGCGCCGCGCTCCTTGTACGCCGCGGTGAACTGGAGATTCTCGAACTTGAGCCAGACCTGCGCGCCGGTGAGGTCCGACAGCGTCTTGCTGTGCAGCGTCGGCGTGCGTACCACCGCGCCCGCAATCCGTTCCGCCGCGGCCTGGACGTCGGCGAGCGTGACGGGAAGCGAATGCGGGGCGGGTGCTGCTTGAGTTGCCATGCGGGGGCCGTAGACCATCTGGCGCGGCGGGGGAACACCGCCTATTCGCATTCGCAATGAAGCGCGGCTTGAGCGCCGCCATGCCGGAGAACCCTGTGCGCCTTCCCGTTTCGCTCGCCGCTGCCCTCTCGCTGCTCCTCGCTTCCCCTGCCTTCGCCGACGCGCTGGTCGAGAATGTCGACGGGATGACACTCGACGAGAAGGGCGACGTCGTCCGCTTCAACGGCATCGTCATCGGCAGCGACGGCAAGATCGTGAAGCTGCTCAAGCGCGGCGACAAGCGGCCCGAGCGGCCGGAGTGGAAGGAGGATTTGAAGGGCCGCACGGTCATCCCGGGCATGATCGACGGGCACGGCCATGTCATGGAGCTGGGCTTCCGCGCGCTGGCGCTCGACCTGTCCGCCACCAGCTCGCTCGCCGAGGCGCAGGCGGCGATCCACCGCTATGCGCTGGAGAATGCGACGCGGCCGTGGCTGACCGGCGGCGGGTGGAATCAGGAGGCGTGGAAGCTCGGCCGTTTCCCGACCGCGGCGGACCTGGACACGGCGACCGGCGACAAGCCGACCTGGCTGGTGCGCGCCGACGGCCATGCCGGCTGGGCGAACAGCGCGGCGATGAAGGCGGCGGGGATCACCGCCGCGAGCAAGTCGCCGCCGGGCGGACGGATCGAGCTGGTCGCGGGCAAGCCCGGCGGCGTGTTCATCGACGCCGCGATGAGCCTGATCGAGAAGGCGCTGCCCAAGCCCACGCCGCGCGACCGCAACGCCGCCTTCATCAAGGCGCAGGACATCTTGCTCGCGACCGGCGTCACCGCCAGCGCGGACATGGGCACCACCCTCGACGACTGGATGACCTATCGCCGGATGGGCGACCTCGGCATCCTGCGGATGCGCATCATGAGCTATGGCGCGGGCGTCGACACCGCGCTGACGGTCGGGGGCAGCGGGCCGACGCCGTGGCTCTATGGCGATAAGCTGCGGATGGGCGGGATCAAGCTGGTGGCGGACGGCGCGCTGGGCTCGCGCGGGGCGTGGCTCAAGGCGCCCTATGCCGATGCGCCGGGCAATGTCGGGCTGCCCTTCCTGTCCGACGCGCAACTGCTCAACATGATCGCGCGCGGGGCGATGGACGATTTCCAGCTCGCGATCCACGCGATCGGCGACCGTGCCAACCAGCAGGTGCTCGACGCGATCGACGAGGTTTCCGACACCTATAATGGCGACCGGCGCTGGCGGATCGAGCATGCCCAGATCGTCGATCCCGCCGATCTGCCGCGCTTCGGCAAGCACGGCATCATCGCCTCGATGCAGCCGGTGCACCAGACCAGCGACCGGGTGATGGCCGAGGCGCGGGTCGGGCCGGCGCGGCTGGCGGGCGCCTATGCCTGGAAGACGATGCTGGCCAACAAGGTGCGGCTGGCGTTCGGATCGGACTATCCGGTCGAGAGCCCGAACCCATTCGCCGGCTGGGCGGCGGCGTTCACCCGCCAGGACGCGCAGGGCCAGCCGTTCGGCGGGTGGCGGCCCGAGGAGGCGGTGAGCCGCGAGCAGGCGTGGCGCGCCTTCACCATCGACGCCGCCTATGCCGGGTTCGCCGAAAAATTGTTCGGGCGGCTGGCGCCGGGGCTGCGCGCGGACTTCGTCGTGGTCGACCGCGATCCGCTGCTCGCCTCGCCGACCGAGCTGCGCGGCACGGTGGTGCTGGAGACCTGGGTCGGCGGCGAGCGGGTGTATCAGCGCGGGCGGACGGAGCGGCGCGAGGGCGAGGGGCGGTAGAGCAGGCTAGGGGCGATCGCGCTCGCCGGCGATCATCTCGTCCAGTCGCCGGACGGTGTTCCAGTTGCGCACCGTACCGGGGCCGAGGCGCTTGGCTGTCAGTTGCGCGGCCAGTCGCGAGCGGACCGGGTCCTGCTCGAAATGCACCCATAGGTGGCCGCCCACCAGCATCAGTCGCTCGCCTTGAGTCGCGTAAGGCATCAGGCGCTCAAGGTCCGCGTCATCCAGCGGCTTGCGCATGACCCGCAGCGCGACCCGTGTGCCGTCGCGCTTCGCTTCCTCGGAGAAGGGGTTGCCGGCCGCCAGCTTTCGCCAGCGCGCAGCGGTCGTCACGATGGTGTCGACATGCCGGCCGAAGCGTTGGGCGAAGGCGGTTTCGAGCCGCCTTTCGAGCTCCCCGACCCTGACGCGCTCGCTGTCGAACAGCGCATTGCCGGTTGCGAGCAACGTTCGCGGGCGTTCCAGCCCGATGCGCTCCATCATCTCGCGCCACTCGGCCATCACCAGCCGGCGGCCATCGCCGATGGTGATGCTGTGGAGAAGGGCGACGTAGGATGCCAAGGTCATGCCCCGCGATCATGCGTTGGCGAAAAAAGACGGCCGCGGCATCCTGTCGGAGCCGCGGCCGCTTCCGGGTAACTCTTGACTGCTCTCAGGCGACGGCGCTGATCGGCACCGCGACCTCGTCCGCCTCGCGCAGCACATAGCCGCGGCCCCAGACGGTCTCGATATAGTTCTCGCCGTCGCATGCCATGCTGAGCTTCTTGCG
>NZ_JBCNMA010000200.1:0-3112 GCF_039595165.1 Sphingomonas sp. | reverse complement strand
CTGCTTCCGATCCTCGCGATCGTGCCGATGTCGTTCAATCCGACCAGCTTCCTGGTCTTCCCGGAGGGCGGCCTGTCGCTGCGCTGGTACTGGATGCTCGCGCAATCCCCCGACTGGACCCGCGCCTTCGTCAACAGCCTGGTCATCGCCGCCGCGACCACGGCGATCGCGACTCCGCTCGGCACCCTCGCCGCCATTGGATTGGTCAACCTCAAGTCGCGCGCGCGCCCGCTGGTGGTCGCGTTGCTGGGCGCGCCTTTGGTGGTGCCGGTGATCGTCGTCGCGATCGCCTTCTACTTCCTGTTCGCCCCGCTCGGACTGACCAACAGCTTTGTCGGTCTGGTCGTCGCGCACACCGTGCTCGCCGCGCCGTTCGTGGTGATCGTGGTCGCCGCCTCGCTCCATGGCTTCGACGGTTCGCTGCTGCGCGCGGGAGCCAGCCTCGGCGCGCCGCCGGCGACGGTGCTGTTCCGCGTGCTGCTGCCGCTGATCGCGCCGGGCGTCGCCGCCGGCGCGGTGTTCGCCTTCATGACCTCGTTCGACGAGACCGTCGTCACCCTCTTCCTCGCCGGGCCCGAGCAGCGCACCCTTCCGATTCAGATGTTCGAGGGCGTGCGCGAGCAGATCAGCCCGGCAATCACCGCCGCCGCGACCTTGCTGGTCGTCGCCTCGACCCTGTTGCTGGGAAGCGCCGAGCTGCTGCGCCGGCGAGCGGAGCGGCTCTACGGACCGCCCGCGCGCTGAACCTCAAGCGGCATGCAACGCCGCCTCGAACTCCCGCGCGGCATCGCCGCCGCCAATCGCGGTCAGGTGCTTGAGGAAGATCGCGGTGGTGTGGACCGGCTCATGTGCCATCGTCGTCATCAGCCGATCCATCGCCTGCCGCCCGATCCGGCGCTCCAGATCCACCAGCAGCACCGGCCCCTTGGCATAGAGCTGGGCCCGATTGGGCCGGCCATGTCCCATCACCGGGCCGGCAGTCGCCGCAGCCTTACGCAGCTCGGCAAGCGCCTTCTCGGCCTCCGCCGCGCCGAACGCCGCCTCACGATAGCGCTGCGCCATGTAGGACGCGGTCGATTCGACCAGCCAGAAATCGTCAGTCAGCGGGCTGGCGAGCATCCACCAGGCGTGCGCGATCTCGTGCGCGACATGGCCGGCCGGGTTGGTCTCGGCGACATCGGGCGCGCTGCGGCCGCCTTCGGACACGACGGTATAGGCGGTGCGCGCATAGCCCATCGACTTGGGCCGCCAGACCTGCGCGATCCGCACCTTGCGCGGCAGCGGCCCGAACATCGCTTCGAAATAGCGCGCCGCGCCCTCGGCATGCTTGGCGTAGAAGCCCGACAGCCGCGTATCGAGATCGCGGGCGTAGAATTCGACGCCGTGCGCGTCGGCGCGCTTCAGCCCGCGCATCGCCACCAGCGGCAGATCGATGTCGACAAAGTCGCGGTGGATGCGCGCGCCCGTCCGGGTTCGTGTCACCTCGCCCTGCGCGACCACCACCAGATCGGGGGAGAGGCCGTCGATTGCGGCATCGACGGTGAAGCGGGTCTGGATGTCGGCGCCGACCGGGAACCACATATGGTCGATGAACAGCTCATAGCCTTCCGGCCGGATCGGCGGGTTGCCGCTGTCGTTGGCCGTCGCGATCGGACCGGCATAGCGGAAGCGCAGCTTGCGTGGCTGGGCGCTCGGCCGGTCGAAGCGGAAGCTGTATTTGATCAGGTCGGGCATCGGCGAGGCAGACGGCTCGCGCGTCATCGTGACGCCGCGCGGCAATTTCATCGGCTCGAGCGTGAAGCGCTTCGAGAGCAGGAAAGCCTTCTCCGGGACCGCCTCGGTCAGTGTCACGGTGACGTCGGCACGCAATGCGCCCTTGGGATCGAACTGCGCCTTCACCTCATAGTGCGGCGCTTCGGCATGCGCCGCGCTCGCGAGCAGCAGCGCCGTCAGGCTCACGGGAAGCCGCGTCATGTCCGGCTCCCTCCGCGCGCGATCCACTCGTCGATCTGTTCCTCCAGGATCGGCAGCGGCAACGGCCCGTTGCCCAGGACGGTGTCGTGGAAACCGCGGATGTCGAACTTCGTGCCGAGCCTCGACCGCGCCCGTTCGCGTAGCTCGAGGATCTTGCGCATCCCGACATAGTAGGAGCAGGCCTGGCCGGGGAGGACGATGTAGCGGTCGATCTCGCGCTGATTGTCGTAGTGGCTGCTCGGCATGTTCGCATCCATGTAGGCGACCGCGCGCTCACGGCTCCAGCGCTTGGCGTGGATGCCGGTGTCGACCACCAGCCGGCACGCGCGCATCAGCTCGAGCGAGAGGCGGCCGAAATCGTCATAGGGATCGGCATAGAGCCCGAGTTCCTTGGGCAGCCGCTCCGAATAGAGCCCCCAACCCTCGCTGAACGCGGTGACGCCGCCGAAGCGCCGGAACTTGGGCAATCCGGCCATGTCGTGCGCGACGCAGGTCTCGATGTGATGGCCGGGAATCGCCTCGTGGTACAGCGTCGCGGCGAGCTGCCATTTGGGCTGCGCCTTCATGTCGTAGAGGTTGATGTAGAACACCCCCGGTCGCGATCCGTCCTGCGGCGGATTCTGGTAGAAGGCCTTGGCCGCCGACCGCTCGCGCCAGGCCTCGACCGGACGAACCACCACCGGCGCCTTGGGGATGATCGTGAACATCTCCCCCTGCCGTCCGCGAATCTCGGCGAGCAGCCGCTCGGCGTCGGCGACATAGGCGGCCTTGCCGGCATCGGTCTGCGGATAGAAGAAGCGCGAATCGGTGCGGACATGCTCGAAAAAGGCCTGGAGCGTTCCGGCGAAGCCGACCTTGCGCATGATCGCGCTCATCTCGCGATGGATGCGCGCGACCTGCGCGACTCCCAGGTCGTGGATCGCTTCCGCGGTGAGCGGCAGCGAGGTGTAGCTCTGCAATTGCTGGCGGTAATAGGCGTCGCCGCGCGGCAGCTTCCATACCCCGTCGCGGGTGTCCGCCCGCGCCTCGGCGGCACGCAAATGCGCGATCAGCTTGCGGTAGCCGGCAGCGAACGGCCCACTCAGGCCGGCCCGCGCGCGCGCGACCAGCGCATCGGCATCGGCGATGTTCGCCTTGG
>NZ_JBCNMA010000199.1:0-3128 GCF_039595165.1 Sphingomonas sp. | reverse complement strand
AGAGAAGCGCCACGCCGAACAGGCCGAGGCACAGCGCGAACCCGACGATCCGGCGCAGGTTCACGCTGCGCCGGGCGACGGTGCTGCTGGTCCGGCGGCGCCGTTGGCCGTGGGGGCGAGGTTCAGGGCTGGAGGTCATAAGCCTTCATCAGGTCATAGAGGGTGGGGCGGCTGATCCCGAGCAGGCGCGCGGTACCGGAGATGTTGCCGTCGGCGCGCGACAGCGCCTGGGCGATGGCGCGGCGGTCGGCGGCTTCGCGCACGGCCTTCAAGTTGATCGGTCCGGCGTCGTCGCCAACGGATTCGAGGTCGAGGTCGGCGGCGGTGACGAGCTTGCCGTCGGCCATGATCGCGGCGCGCTTCACGCGGTTCTCGAGTTCGCGGACGTTTCCGGGCCAGTGCCACGCGTCGATCGCGGCGAGCGCGTCGGGGGCGAAGCTCTTGTTGCCGAGCTTCATCGCGGTGGCGTGCTTGTGGAGCAAATGGCGTGCGAGCAGGCCGGCGTCGCCGGGGCGCTCGGCGAGCGACGGAATGCGCACGACGATCTCGGCGAGGCGGTAGTAGAGGTCCTCGCGGAAGGTGGCGGCGGCGACCATGGCGTCGATGTCCTGGTGGGTCGCGCAGACCACGCGGGTGTCGACCGCAATCGGCTTGCGCCCGCCGATGCGCTCGATCACCCGTTCCTGCAGGAAGCGCAGCAGCTTGACCTGGAGCGGGAGCGGCACGTCGCCGATCTCGTCGAGGAACAGCGTGCCGCCCTGGGCCTGCTCGATCTTGCCCTCAGTGGTCTTTACCGCGCCGGTGAACGCGCCCTTCTCGTGGCCGAACAGCTCCGATTCGAGCAGGGTCTCCGGGATCGCGGCACAGTTGATCGCGACGAACTGGCCCTTGCGGCGCGACGCGTCGTGCAGGCCGCGGGCGAGCAACTCCTTGCCGGTGCCGCTGGCGCCGAGCAGCATCACCGAGACGTCGGCCGGGGCGACGCGCTCGATCGTGCGCGTGACCTTGAGCATCTCGGGCGAGCCGGTGACGATGCCGCCGAGCGCGGTGCCGCTCTCGGCCCGCGCGGCGAGGCGGCGGTTCTCCGCCTCCAGCGCATGGACGTGAAAGGCGCGCGCGACGATCAGGCCGAGCGCGTCGATGTCGATCGGCTTCTGGTAGAAGTCCCATGCGCCCATCGAGATCGCGCGGAGCATCGATTCGCGCTCGCCATGGCCCGAGGCGACGATGACGCGGGTGTCGGGCTTGAGGGCGAGGATGGCTTCGAGGACGGCGAAACCCTCGCTGGTGCCGTCGGGGTCGGGGGGCAGGCCGAGGTCGAGCGTGACCACCGCGGGCTCCTCGGCGCGCAGCATGGCGATCGCGCTCTCGCGGTCGCCCGCGGTCAGGATGTCATAGCCTTCATAGGCCCAGCGCAATTGCCGCTGGAGCCCGGCATCGTCCTCGACCACGAGAAGTTTTGGCAGGATTTTGGGTTTGTCGCTCATGCCGCCTGTCCGATTTCACGATGGCCGCCGCCCGCCGCGCGCAGCACCACGCGGAAGCGCGAACCCTTGCCCTCGCTGCTCTCCACCTCGATCCGGCCGCCCATCTCGGTGGCGAGCTTCTGCGCCTCGAACGCGCCGATGCCGAAGCCGCCGGGCTTGGACGAGACGAACGGCTTGAACAATTTGTCGCGGACGAAGGCGGGGGACATGCCGGCGCCGCGATCGATCACCTCGATCCGCGCCTCGCGATCGTGCGCGTCGACGGCGATCGTGATCGGCGCGTCGGGCGCGCTCGCCTCGACCGCGTTCTGGACGAGATGGCCGAGCAAGGTCTCGAGCATCGCCGGATCGGCGATCGCGAGCGGATCGCCGGCGACGATCACTTCCACCGGGTGCTGCGCGCGGCGCGCCTTGGCGACGCGGCGGGCGAGCGGGGCGAGCGGCACGGCGACCGGCGCCTCGGCGCGGGCGCGGTGATGCTGCGAGAGGCGCGCGAGCATGTCGTTCATGCGGCCGGCCGAATCCTGCAGCGTCGCGACCATGTCGGCGCGGAAGGCGGGGTTGTCGGCATGACGCTCGGCATTGCGCGCGACGAGGGTGAGCTGGCTCACCAGGTTCTTGATGTCGTGCATGATGAAGGCGAAGCGGCGGTTGAACTCCTCGAACCGCTCGGCTTCGGCGAGCGCTTCGAGCGCGCGTTCCTCGGCAAGATAGCTGGCGAGCTGACGGCCGGCGGCCTTGAGCAAGTCGAAATCCTCCCAGTCGAGCGCGCGCGGCACGGGCGGACGGGCGAGCACGATCGCGCCGGCGAGGCGGCCATGATGCGGGAGCGGGACGACCACCCAGGCCGGTTCCCAGCTGCGGATCGAGGGCGGGATCGCCGCGGCGGCATCGCTGTTGTCGAGCTCGAGGATCAGCGCCGGGTCGAGCGCCGCTTGCGGCCAGTCCTGGCCGTAGGTCGCGGGCAGGCCGTCGCGCGCGACGTTCCATGCCGCGCCGACGCAGAGGCCGTCCCCCTGCGGCACCAGCAGCACGCCCGAGGGAGAGTCGGTGAGGTCGGCCAGCGCCTTGACGATGCGCTCGTCGAGCGGCGCGCTGCCCTCCGGCTCGCCCAGCGTCTCGGTGAAGCGCAGCCATTCGGCGCGATAGTCGTAGCGGTGGCGGAAGAAATGCTTGGCGAGCTTGACCTTGATCCAGGCGCGCAGCCACGGGCTCGACACCAGCGTCAGGATCGCAGCGGTCGAGCCGAACACGAAGGCGGTCTGGAGCAGCCGCGCATTGTCCCCGCCGATCGCGGCGAGGGCGGTGGTGGCGAGCGCGAGCAGCGCGAAATAGAGGCCGATCGCGACCAGTGAGAGCGACTGGTAGGCGACGGTGCGCGACAGCTGCATCGGCCATTCACCGCGGCGTTGCAGGCCCGCGGCGATCGCGGCGGCGATCAGCGCCATGGCGAGGCCGCGCACCGCGACCAGCTCGATCGGCCACCCCTCGGTGAGCCAGGCGACGCTCAGCACGTTGATGTCGACCAGCCACATCGCGGCGAGGGCGAGGACGATCGGACGCATGCCGGTGCGCCCCGGCGCGGCGATCGCGCTGTGCAGGCTCTGCACCAGGACGAGCGCGGCGACCGCGACCATCATC
>NZ_JBCNMA010000198.1:0-3168 GCF_039595165.1 Sphingomonas sp. | reverse complement strand
GCCAGGTCCGCCCGGGCGAGGAAGAGAAGATGAAGCCCGGCGAGATCCCGCCCGGTCCGTGGGATCCGGCGCTGTTCCTCGACGATGACGGCAAATGGTATCTCTACTGGAACTCGTCCAACGTCTTCCCGCTCTACGGGCTCGAGATCGAGTTCAAGGACGGCCGCCTGATCTACAAGGGCGCGGCCAGGGAGATGTTCAAGCTCCACCCCGACCGGCATGGCTGGGAGCGTTTCGGCCAGGACCATTCGGGCGGCCTGCCCGACGGCACGCCGATCAAGCCGTTCATGGAGGGCGCGTGGATGACCAAGGTCGCCGGCACTTACTATCTCCAGTACGGCGCCCCCGGCACCGAGTACAACGCCTATGCCAACGGCACCTACACCTCGAAGTCGCCGCTCGGCCCATGGGAATATGCCCCGTGGAACCCGGTCGCCTACAAGCCCGGCGGCTTCGTCGAGGGCGCTGGACACGGCTCGACCTTCGCGGACAATCACGGCAATTGGTGGAACACCGGCACGCCATGGCTCGGCGCCAACTGGACCTTCGAGCGGCGCATCAACATGTTCCCGACGCGGTTCGAGGCGGACGGGCAGATGTGGTCCTCGGCACGCTTCGGCGACTTCCCGCACTGGGTGCCCGAGGGCAAGGTCGACGACATCGAGAGCCTGTTCACCGGCTGGATGCTGCTCTCCTACCGCAAGCAGGTCATCGCTTCCTCGACGCTCGGCGAATATGACGCGAGCCGCGCGGCGGACGAGAATCCGCGCACCTTCTGGGTGGCGCGGAGCAAGAACCCCGGCGAGACGCTGACCATGGACCTCGGCGCGGCGAAGACGGTCCGCGCGATCCAGGTCAATTTCGCCGACTACCAGGCCGGCCGCTTCGCCGATGCGCCCGACATCTACACCGAGTTCCGCCTCGAAGGCTCCACCGACGGCAAAAGCTGGTCGAAGCTCGCCGAGACCGACCGGCCGCGCCGCGACCGGCCCAACGCCTATCTCCAGCTCGAGCGGCCGGCCAGGGTCCGCTATGTCCGCTATGTCCACGGCCATATCGGCGGAGCGCATCTCGCGATCAACGACCTGCGCGTGTTCGGCAATGCCGATGGTGCCGCGCCCGCCACGCCCGGCGCGGTCGCGGCGGTGCGCGAGAAAGACGCGCGCAACGCCCGCGTGACCTGGCGCAAGGTGCCCGGCGCTGTGGGCTACAACGTCATGTGGGGCGTACGCCCCGATCGCCTGACGCTGACCTATCAGGTCTTCGCCGACGAGCTCGGCGGCGGCGAGACGGGCAAGCAGGATATCCGCGCGCTGAACGTCGGCGTCGGCTACTACGCGGCGGTTGAGGCGTTCAACGAGACCGGCGTGTCAAAGCGCAGCAAGCCGGTGCGGGTGCGCTGAGTTCCTTCAGCCTGCTTCTCAATCGTCACCCCGGCCTTGTGCCGGGGTCCACTTGGCTTGGCGCGTTGAGCTTAAGCCTCTTGTCCAACCTTCGGCTCCCGGTGGACCCCGGCATGAGGCCGGGTGGCGGGAAAGGAAAGGGATCTGGTGCGATCCCGCCTACCCTGCCAACCACCCCCCGCTGAACCCGGCGAGCTCCAGCCCGCGCCTGATCACCTTGGACCGTCGCATCCGCTTCCACACGAAATCGTCGCGATAGTTCGTCGCCTGGAGCAGGATCGGCCCCTGGTCGATGCCGATATAGTCGGTGCCGAGCCAGCCATGCGCGCCGTTGATCTTGCCGACCTCGAGCCGCTTGTCGGTCCAAGTGAAGCTCGGGTTGATCGCGTCGCGAAAGCCGTATTTGTCGTAGAGCCCCGGCCACTTGCGCAGCGCCTGTGCCGCGGGGATCACGATCTCGGGGGCGAAGGGCAGCGAGCCGAGCGCTGCGGTCGGCGCGATCGTGCCGTCGTCGCGCTCGTCGGGCTGGCCGAGCGGGCCGCGCGCCGCATAGCCGTAGAAGGTCGCCGCCTTGCCCTCGAACGGCAGCTGGTAGTTGCCCGGGCCGTCGCACGCGGTGAGGCCCCAGATGTCCTTCGAATAGCCCGCCCAGCCCATCGGATTCGCCATGCAATAGGCGCGGTTGGCATAGGTCGCGCGGCGGCTGTTCTCGAAATAGTCGAAGCCGGCCTCGCGCATCGGCTTGTCGCGGATGCCGCGGAAGTCGATCCAGACATGGCTGTATTGGTGGCCGAACAGTGGCGCGAAGGCGAGGTGGCGCGTGTCGCCGGTGCCGCGCCAGCATTGCGCATATTTCGCGGTCCACGCTTCCCAGCTGTTCGCCGGCACCGCATGGGCCGGCGACGCCAGCGCGAGGACATAGACGAACATCCCCTCATTATATCCCGTCCAGTTGGCCGGGATCAGGCCCTTCTCGGGATGCCAGCCCATCGAGACCGCCGCGCGCCCGTCGCTGCGGAAGAAATTCCAGTCGGCACGGGCATAGATGTCGGCGGCGAGCTTGCGGATCTCGGCTTCGACAGCGTTGTCGGCGTCGAAATATTCGGCGGCGAACAGGATGCCCATGAACAGGATCGTGGTGTCGACGCTCGACAGCTCGACATTCCGGAAGCGATGCCCATTCTCCATGTCGATGAAGTGATAGAAGAAGCCCTTGTGCCCGGTCTTGCCGGTCGGCTCGGGTCCCTGCGGCGCGTTCCAGAAGAAGCGCAGCGTCGTCCGGGTGAGCTCGGCGGCGGCGGCGCGCGGCACCCAGCCGCGCTCGACCCCGATCGGATAGGCGGTGAGCGCATAGCCGACCGATGCGATCGAGCAGAAGGCGGGGGTCGGCCAGCGATCGGGCACCAGTCCGTTCTCGCGGTTGGCCAGCTCCCAGAAGAAGTCGAAGGTGCGCCGCTCGAGATCGGCATACCAGTCCGGCAGCGCGGGCTTGGCGGGCGCGGCGAGCAGCGGATGCGCGCAGGCCGGCGCGGCGGCGAGGGCGCCGAGCGCGGGCGCGGCGAGCAGCGATCGGCGGGAGACGGGGATACGCATCGACAGGTTTCCTCTTGTGAGCTTGCTTGCAGTCAGGTCCGCGCTGCGGTCGTGTCGCGCACCACGAGCTCGGCGCCGTGGCGTTCGGCGCGGGCGTCCGCGGGGCCGCCTTCGAGCATGTCGATCAGCCGCTCGATCGCGCGCGCGCCCATCTCGGCGATCCGCACGCGCA
>NZ_JBCNMA010000197.1:0-3597 GCF_039595165.1 Sphingomonas sp. | reverse complement strand
ACAACATCTCCGACTGGCGCGACGGCCCCGCGCCCGAGCCCCAGGCGACGCGCACGACCGACACGCCGGCGCAGACTCCGGTGGTTTCCGGACCGATCGACCCGGTCGGACAACGCTGAAAAGGTTGACAGACACGTGTCAAATCCGACAGGTGACGTGTCTGCTATCCCTAACGCGGGGTTGACGAATGGGGGACATCAGTAACGAGCCGTCGATGGAGGACATTTTGTCCTCGATCAAACGGATCATCGCCGAGGAAGGCGAGGCGGCGGCAAGCCGTCCGCGCCGTACGCCGCGCGCCCCTGCGCCCGTGCCGGCGGCTGACGAGGACGAGATCCTCGAGCTCAGCGATCCCGTCGTCGAGGAGCCGGAAGCCCCGCCCGCGGCCGAATCGTCCGCGTCCGCTCCAGTGACCGCCGCCGCGCCGCCGGCCGAGCCGATCCTCTCCGCGACCGCCGCCGAGGCGACTCGCGGCCCGCTCGAGGCGCTCTCGCGCCTGATCGTGAAGCCCGACATCCCCGGCAGCGACACGCTCGAAGGCGTCGTGCGCGAGATGCTTCGCCCGATGCTGCGCGAATGGCTCGACGCCAACCTTCCGCGCATGGTCGAGGAAATGGTGCAGCGCGAGATCGCACGGATCACCGCGGCCCGCGACTGACTTGCCATCCGCCAAGCGCCCGTTAAGGCGCTTGGCCTATGAGCGAGCTTCCGAAGACTTTCGACCCGGCTGAAATCGAATCGCGCTGGTACGCGCATTGGGAGGCGAACGGCCTGTTCCGGCCGGATCGCCCCGGCGCCGAGCCCTGGACGATCGTCAACCCGCCGCCCAACGTCACCGGTTCGCTCCATATCGGGCACGCGCTCGACAACACGCTGCAGGACATCCTCGTCCGTCACGCCCGCCTCAAGGGCAAGGACGCGCGCTGGGTGGTCGGCATGGACCATGCCGGCATCGCCACGCAAATGGTGGTCGAGCGCCAGCTCGCCGAACGGCAGGACAAGCGCACCAACTATTCGCGCGAGGCGTTCGTCGATCTCGTGTGGAAGTGGAAGGCGGAGAGCGGCGGGGCGATCACCGGCCAGCTCCGCCGCCTCGGCTGCTCGATGGACTGGTCCGACGAGCGCTTCACCATGGACGAAGGCTTCTCGAAGGCCGTGCTCAAGGTGTTTGTCGAGCTGCACAAGCAGGGGCTGCTCTACCGCGACAAGCGGCTGGTGAACTGGGACCCGGGCCTTGGCACCGCGATCAGCGACCTCGAGGTCGAGACCAAGGAGGTTGCGGGCAAGTTCTGGCACCTGCGCTATCCGCTTGCCGATGGTTCGGGCTTCATCCATGTCGCGACCACCCGGCCCGAGACGATGCTCGCCGACATGGCGGTCGCGGTGCATCCCGAGGACGAACGCTACAAGGCGCTGGTCGGCCGGCAGGTGAAGTTGCCGATCACCGGCCGCCTGATCCCGATCGTCGCCGACGAGCATGCCGATCCGGAGCTCGGCTCGGGCGCGGTCAAGATCACGCCGGGGCATGATTTCAACGACTTCGAGGTCGGCCGCCGCGCCGGGATCGAGGCGCGCGACATGCTCAACATGCTCGACGCCAAGGCGGCGGTGACTCAGACGGCGGACGGGCTGATCCCGGACGAGCTGATCGGGCTCGACCGGTTCGTCGCGCGCGAGAAGGTGGTCGAGCGGCTCAAGGCCGAGGGCTTCCTCGTCCCCCATGTCGACAAGGACGGCGCCGAGCACGACGCCGAGCCGCGGAAGATCCAGACCCCGTTCGGCGACCGCTCGAACGCGGTGATCGAGCCGTGGCTGACCGACCAATGGTATGTCGACGCCGCGACGCTGGCCAAGCCGGCGATCGAGGCGGTCCGCTCGGGCGCGACCAAGGTCGTGCCGAAGTCGTGGGAAAAGACCTATTTTAACTGGATGGAGAACATCCAGCCGTGGTGCGTCAGCCGCCAGCTGTGGTGGGGCCACCGCATCCCGGCCTGGTATGCCGAGGATGGCCGCATCTTCGTCGCCGAGACCGAGGAAGAGGCGCAGGCGCAGGCGGGGCAGGGCGTTGCGCTCAAGCGCGACGAGGATGTGCTCGACACCTGGTTCTCCTCCGCGCTGTGGCCGTTCGCGACGATGGGCTGGCCCGACGAGACCGACCCGACGCTCGGCGGCCGCTATCCCAACGACGTGCTGATCTCCGGCTTCGACATCCTGTTCTTCTGGGATGCGCGGATGATGATGCAGGGTTTGCACTTCATGAAAGAAGTGCCGTTCAAGACACTGTATCTCCACGGACTTGTTCGCGCCGCGGACGGGCAGAAAATGTCCAAGTCCAAGGGCAATGTCGTCGATCCGCTCGGCCTGATCGACCAGTACGGCGCCGATGCGCTGCGCTTCTTCATGGCGGCGATGGAGAGCCAGGGCCGCGACGTGAAGATGGATGAGAAGCGCGTCGAGGGCTATCGCAACTTCGCGACCAAGCTGTGGAACGCGGCGCGCTTCGCCCAGTCCAACGGGATCAAGGCGAGCGAGCAGATCGAGCCGCCCTCCGCGACCCTCGCGGTCAACAAGTGGATCATCGCGGAGACGGTGGCGACGGTGCAGGCGATGGACCTCGCCTTCGCCGACTATCGCTTCGACGAGGCGGCCAACGCGATCTATCAGTTCGTGTGGAGCCGCTTCTGCGACTGGTATCTCGAGCTGATCAAGCCGGTACTCCAGACCGAGGGCGCCGAGGGTGCCGAAGAGACGCGGCTGGTGGCGGGATGGGTGCTCGACCAGATTCTCGTCCTGCTCCACCCGTTCATGCCGTTCATCACCGAAGAGCTGTGGTCCAAGCTCGGCGACCGGCCCGATTATCCGCTGATCACCGCGAAATGGCCGATGGCGGATGCCCGCGCGCTCGATCCGGAGGCGGTGAAGGAGATCGACTGGCTGATCCGGCTGGTGAGCGAACTGCGCGCCGCGCGCACCGAGCTCAACGTGCCCCCGGGGGCGCGCCTGCCGCTGTTCGTGCGCGACGCCCATGCCGACACCGCCGCGCGCCTCGCGCGGCAGGAGCCCGTGCTTGGTCGCCTAGCCCGCGTCGACCGCGCCGAGGGCGACATGCCGGCAGGCGGTGCGCTGCAGATCGTGGTGGACGAGGCGACCTTCGTCCTCCCGCTCGAAGGCGTGGTCGACCTCGACGCCGAGCGCGCCCGACTGACCAAAGCGATCGCCGCGGCGGAGAAGGAGCGCGACAGTCTGAATGCGCGCCTCTCGAACCCCGCTTTCGCCGAAAAGGCCAAGCCTGAGGCGGTCGAGAAGGCGCGCGCGGACCACGCCGAGAAATCGGCCGAGGCGGCACGCCTCCAGGCCGCACTCGGCCGGCTGGGGTGAACCGACACCCTCTCCGTCACCCCGGCCTCGTGCCGGGGTCCGCCGCGCGGCGCGGCGTGGGGCATGGGGCTCACGCTCCGCGCTCGCCGCACGGTGGATGCCGGAACAAGTCCGGCATGACCGCGTAGGGACGCGATGCCTCCGCCCGCTACCCGCCACGACCTGACTCAGGGACCGATCGGCCGCACCCTGCTGCTGTTCGCGTTGCCGACGCTCGGC
>NZ_JBCNMA010000196.1:0-3635 GCF_039595165.1 Sphingomonas sp. | reverse complement strand
GGCAGGCCCGACATCATCATCTGCCCGACCTGCAGCCGGTCGGCCTGGCTGACCACGCCGTCGACCGGCGCGTAGCGCGCGGTGCGCGAGAGATCGAGCGCGGCCTTGTCGCGCTGGGCGCGGGCCGAAGCGATGGCGGGGTTGACGCCCGGCACGGCGGCGCCGTTGGCGAGCTTCGAGCGGGCCTCGGCGGCATCGGCGACGGCGCGCTGGTAGCTGGCGCGGGCCTGCTCGACCGAGTGCAGCGCCTGGTCGTAGCGCGCACGCGTGGTGAAGCCGCGGTCCATCAGCGCCTTCTGGCGGGCATAGTCTTCCTGCGCCGAGGCGATCTGGTCGCGCGCGGCCTGGATGTCGGCGCCGGTGCCGACGACGCTCGCCCGGAGCGTGCCGACCTGGACCTGCGCATTGGCGATCGCGGCGTCGGCCTGTTCGAGCGCGATGCGATAGGGTTCGGGGTCGATGCGGAAGAGCAGGTCGCCGGCCTTGACCGGCTGGTTCTCCTTGACCGCGACCTCGGTGATGCGCCCGGCGACGTCGGCGGCGACCGAAACCTTGTCCTGCTGGACATAGGCATTGTCGGTCGAAACGGTGTCGGCCGAGAGCGTCCACCAGCTGCCGACCGCCGCGATCAGCAGCAGCGGCACGCCGAACATCAGCAGCGGGCGCAGCCAGCGGCGCTTGCGCGGCGCGGGGGCCGCTTCGGTGATCTCGATCGCTTCGGTGGTGTCGAGCTTGGGGTCGGCGTCAGCCATTGGCGGCCTCTTTGATGTCGTCGGCGGTGAGGTTTGCGTGAACGGCGGCGAGGAGCTGATAGAGGCGCGTGCGATCGGCGGCGCTGAGGCCGGTCAGCACGTCGTCGAACAGCTCGTCGGCAATCTCGCGAAGCTGAAGCAGCACGGGTTGCGCCGCCTCGGTCAGATGAATGCGCCAGACGCGGCGATCGCTGGGGTCGCGGCGGCGCTCGACCAGGCCCGACTCTTCGAGCCGGTCGATCATGCGGCCCATCGTGATCGGCTCGATCTCGAGCAATTCGGCCAGCGCGCCCTGGTTGCTGCCCTGGTTGCGCTCGAGCATCTTGAGCGTGCGCCACTGCGCGCGCGTGGTGCCGAGGCTGCGCGCGCGCTCGTCGAAGCGCCGGCGCATCAGCCGCGAGATGTCGGCGATGAGAAAGCCAAGTGAGTCGGTCATGTCGCGCGATATAATAAGCATGCTTATAATTTCCATGCTCACTAGTTGCATATTGCAACGCGACGATTGCGTATCGTGCAATCAATCGAGGGTTTCGTCCGGCGGCGAAGTGCGGCATCCCGCGTTCATGCAGACTCAGATGTTCGGGAGCTTCGACGGCACGACGCTGGCGTGGCGGGAGACGGGACAGGGCCGGCCGGTGGTGCTGATCCATGGCTATTTTTCCGACGCCGACACCAACTGGATCAAATATGGCACGGCGGCGAAGCTGGTGAGCGCCGGGTTCCGGGTGATCATGCCGGATCTGCGTGCGCATGGCGAGAGTGCCAGGCCGCACGAGGCGAGCGCCTATCCGCCCGACGCGCTGGCGATGGACGCCGAGGCGCTGATCGCGCATCTCGGTCTCACCGACTATGATTTGGGCGGCTATTCGCTCGGCGCGCGGACGACGGTGCGGGTGCTGGCGCGCGGAGTCGCGCCGACTCCGCGCCGCGCGGTGCTGTCGGGACTTGGGGACGAAGGCGTCGTCGATACCGGGCGGCGGGCCGGGTTCTTCCGGCGGGTGCTGACCAATTTCGGCAGCTTCAGGCATGGCGATCCCGAGTTCATGTCGCAGGCCTTCCTCAAGACGACCAAGGGCGATCCGCAGGCGCTGCTGGGCGTGCTCGACACCTTCGTCGACACGCCCGCCGAAGAGGTGGCGAGGATCGACCTGCCGGTGCTGGTGGTCGGCGGCGAGGCGGACGACGAGGTCGGGTCGTTCGAGGAACTCGCCGCGATGCTGCCGCAGGGCCGTGTCGTCGAGATCCCCGGCAACCATATGAGCGCGGTGACGCGCGCCGAGCTGGGCGACGCGATCGTATCATTTCTGACCGCTTGACCGCATCCGGAGGCGGGCGCAGTGTCCGCCGCATCCACAAAACCAGATTTTAGAGGGCCTGATGATCCGCACTGGAATTTCGACGATCGCGCTTGCGATGCTGCTGGCGGGACCCGCCACGGCGCAGGAGAAGAAGGCGGCGCCTGTGGCGAGCGAGCTGACGCCGGCCGGCGCCGACGCGTTCCTCGAGCGCGCGGTCAAGGAATATGACGAGTTCTCGCAGGACGACGCGCGGATCCAGTGGCTCTACGCGACCTATATCAACGATGACACCTCGGCGCTGGTCGCCAAGAGCCAGGCCGAGGGCACCGAGATGGCGGTTCGCTTCGCGCTCGAGGCGGCGAAGTATGAGAAGGTGAAGGGTCTTTCGCCCGACACCAGGCGCCAGCTCGACATCCTGCGCAGCGGCATCACCTCGCCCGCGCCGACCCGCGCCGGCGCCGCGGCGACGCTGTCCAAGCTGCAGACCGACATGCAGACGGTCTACGGCACCGGCAAGGCGACGCTGAAGGGCCAGCCGATCAGCGGCAACGACGCCGAAGCGGCGATGGGCACCAACCGCAATCCCGCCGAGCTCAAGGAGATGTGGACGAGCTGGCACGACAATGTCGGGGCGCCGCAGCGGGCGGACTATCAGCGCGCCGCAGGGCTGCTCAACGAGGGCGCGCGCGAACTCGGCTTCAAGGATGTCGGCGCGATGTGGCGCTCCAACTACGACATGCCGCCCGAGGAGTTCGCCAAGCTCACCGACAAATTGTGGAACGAGGTGAAGCCGCTCTACGAGTCGCTGCACACCTATGTCCGCTGGAAGCTCAACGAGAAGTATGGCGACGCCGTCCAGCCCAAGACCGGACCGATCCGCGCCGACCTGCTCGGCAACATGTGGGCGCAGGAATGGGGCAACATCTATGACATCGTGGCGCCGGCCGGCGCGGGCGACCTCGGCTATGACGTCGGCGACCTGCTGACCGCGAAGCAGTATGACGCGATCAAGATGGTCAAGGCCGGGGAGGGCTTCTACTCCTCGCTGGGCTTCGCGCCGCTGCCCGAGACCTTCTGGAAGCGCTCGCTGTTCGTGAAGCCCGCCGACCGCGAGGTGCAGTGCCACGCCTCGGCCTGGGACCTCGACAATGTCGACGACCTGCGCATCAAGATGTGCATCAAGGTCAATTCGGACGACTTCGTCACGATCCACCACGAGCTGGGCCACAACTACTATCAGCGCGCCTACAACAAGCAGCCGCTGATCTACCGCACCGGCGCCAATGACGGCTTCCACGAGGCGATCGGCGATTTCGTGGCGCTGTCGATCACGCCCGACTATCTCGTCTCGATCGGCCTGCTCGACCCGGCCAAGGTGCCGAGCGCGGACAAGGACACCGGGCTGCTGCTGCGCCAGGCGATGGACAAGGTGGCGTTCCTGCCGTTCGGCCTGCTCATCGACAAGTGGCGCTGGGGCGTGTTCTCGGGCGGGATCAAGCCGACCGGCTATCAGGCGTCATGGGACGCGCTGCGGCTTCAGTATCAGGGCATCACCCCGCCGGTGAAGCGCGACGAGAGCAAGTTC
>NZ_JBCNMA010000195.1:0-3695 GCF_039595165.1 Sphingomonas sp. | reverse complement strand
AGCAGCAGTACCGTTTCAAGTGCGCCACTGGGACTATGCGCAGATCCCGGGCGACATGGAGATCACCATCGGCCGCGCGATCATCAACGCGACCGCGGTGCTCTACGACGATGCGCCGTCGATCGTCGGTGAGGCGCAGGTCGCCAACCTGCGCAGCGGCGACTTCGTGCTCGCCCGGTCGCGCGCCAGGATCGACTATCGCGGCGGCCGCGGCACCGCCCAGGCCTTCGCCGAGGGCTCGTCCGGCGTGCCGTTCCGCGTCGCCGCCAATGCCCGTTTCGCGCCCGACCAATGGCTCGTCGCGCTCGGCGGCAAGGCCAACAACATCAACTTCAAGACCGCCCAGCCCGCGCGCATCGCGGTGAGCAAGGCCGGCTATCGCCTGGCCCCCGTGCGGATCGACTTCGACCGCGGCAGCGCGCGCCTCGCCGGCAGCTGGGGCGACGGGCTCGTCGTGCAGGCGCGGCTCGACAAGCTCGATTTGTCGATCGCCAACGCCTTCTCGCCGGGCCTCGGGATCGGCGGCAACGTCACCGGCTCGGTCGACTTCCGCCAGGCGAGCGACGGCAGCTTCCCGCGCGCGATCACCCGGCTCAACGTCGCCGGGTTCAACCGCTCGAGCCTCGCCGGCGTGTCGCCCGCGGTGGACATCGCGTTCGTCGGCCGGCTGCTGCCCGAGGGGGGCGACGCCCGCGCGGTGATCAAGCGCGGCACCACCACGATCGGCCGGATGGTCGCGACGCTCCAGCCATTGGGCGCGGGGGGAAGCTGGAACGAGCGGTTGATGGCCGCGCCGCTCTCCGGCGGGGTGCGCTACAACGGGCCCTCGGCGGTGCTGTTCTCGCTCGCCGGCTTCGCCAACCAGTCGGTCTCGGGTCCGGTCGCGGTGGCCGCCGACTTCTCCGGCCAGCTGCGCGATCCGCGGATCACCGGCCAGCTGCGCGCCGAGAAGCTGGTCTATGAGAACGAGACCTGGGGCACGCGCCTCACCCAGATGAAGATCGAGGGGCGGTTCGACAGCGACACGCTCGACATCACCGAGATGAACGCGGTGGCGGGCAGCGGCCGGGTGATCGCCTCGGGCACCGTCGGGCTGTCGGCGGCGCAAGGCTTCCCGATCGACATCACCGCGCGCTTCCGCAACGCCCGGCTTGCTCGCAGCGATGCGCTCGGCGCCACCGCGACCGGGCAGCTGCACATCACCAACGGGCTCGACGGCGGGCTGATCGAAGGCCGCATCATCATCCCCGAGGCGCGCTATCAGATCATCCGCCAGGGCGCCGCCGAAGTGCCCGAGCTGACCGGGGTCTACCGCAAGAGCGAGCTCGATGCCGAAGGCAAGCGCCCGGCGCGGCCCAAGCCCGCGGGCATCTTCCGCCTCAACGTCTCGGTCGTCGCCGACAATCGCCTGTTCGTGAACGGCATGGGGCTCGAATCCGAATGGGAGGCGCGGATGCAGGTCACCGGCACCTCAGCCGCACCGGTCGTCACCGGCGAGGCGCGGGTGGTGCGCGGCACCTATAATTTCGCCAGCCGCCGCTTCGAGCTGACGCGCGGCACGATCAATTTCGAGGGCGGACCGCTCGCCAACCCCAGCATCAACATCGCGGCGAGCACCACGGCGGAGAATGTCACCGCGATCATCAACATCACCGGCACCGGCCAGCAGCCGCGCATCGCCTTCACCTCGACGCCGTCGCTGCCGCAGGACGAAGTGCTCTCGCGCCTGTTGTTCGGCAGCTCGGTGACGAACCTGTCGGCGACCGAGGCGATCCAGCTCGCCGCGGCGCTCAACTCGCTGCGCGCCTCGGGCGGCGGGCTCAACCCGCTCGGCCAGCTGCGCTCGGCGGCGGGGATCGATCGCCTGCGCATCCTCGGCGAGGACGACACCACCGGCCGCGGCATGGCGCTGGCGGCGGGCCAGTATCTGACCGACGACATCTATGTCGAGATCATCACCGACGCCCGCGGCTATACCGCTGTGCAGCTCGAGATCGCGCTCACCCGCGCGCTCAGCCTGCTCTCGCAGACCGGCTCGTTCGGCGGCTCGCGAGCTGGCCTCAAATATTCGAAGGACTATTGATCGCCATGCCGGCTTGCGGATAACTTACACTGGTGTAAGTATCATCGCCGGGAGAGGCGAATGACCGAGCATTTCGACGTCGTGGTGGTGGGCGCCGGGCTTTCCGGCATCGGTGCGGGCTATTTCCTGCAGCGCGACTGCCCCGATCGCAGCTATGTGATCCTCGAGGGGCGCGAGCGGCTCGGCGGGACCTGGGACTTGTTCCGCTATCCCGGCATCCGCTCCGACAGCGACATGTACACGCTCGGCTACAGCTTCCGCCCCTGGACCGAGGCGAAAGCGATCGCCGACGGTCCCGCGATCCTCAAATATCTCGACGAGACCGCACGCGACCACGGCATCGACAAGCATATCCGCAACGGCCACCGCGTGGTCGCGGCAAGCTGGTCGACTCCGGACGCGCGCTGGACGGTGCAGGTCGAGCGCGGGCCGGACAAGATACCCGTCGAGTTCACCTGCAACTTCCTCTTCATGTGCTCGGGCTATTACAATTACGCAGCTGGCTACCTCCCGGAGTTCGCCGGGCGCGAGCGCTTCGCGGGCGAGATCGTCCATCCCCAATTCTGGCCCGAGCGCCTCGACTATGCCGGAAAGCGCGTGGTGGTGATCGGCTCGGGCGCGACCGCTGTGACCCTGGTGCCCGAGATGGCGAAGACTGCGGCACATGTGACGATGCTGCAGCGCTCGCCCACCTATATCGTCGCGCGCCCGTCCGAGGACGGCATCGCCAACTGGCTGCGGCGCAAGCTGCCCGGGCGGCTCGCCTATCGCCTCACGCGGGTGAAGAACGTCGCGCTCGGCCAGTTCTTCTACCGCCTGGCGCGCCGCAAGCCCGAGAAGACCAAGGAGCGGCTGATCCAGATGGTCCGCGACGAGCTCGGCGCGGACTATGACGTCGCGACGCACTTCACGCCACGCTACAATCCGTGGGACCAGCGCATCTGCCTGGTGCCCGACGCCGACCTGTTCGCCTCGATCCGCGAGGGGCGGGCGTCGGTGGTCACCGACCAGATCGACACGTTCGAGGAAGACGGCATCCGCTTGAAGTCAGGCGAACTGCTTCCCGCCGACGTGATCGTCACCGCGACCGGGCTCGACATGCAGTTGATGAGCGGCATTCCGTTCACCGTCGATGGCGAGCGTGTCGATCCTGCCAAGTCGCTCGGCTACAAGGCGATGATGTATTCGGACATCCCGAACCTCGCCTCCAGCTTCGGCTATACCAACGCCAGTTGGACGCTGAAGTCGGACCTCACCGCCGCCTATGTCGCCCGCCTGCTCAACGCGATGAAGAAGCGCGGCATGCGCCAGGCGACCCCGCGCATCGCCGGCGATGTCGAGCCCGAGCCGTTCCTCACCTTCACCTCGGGCTATGTCCAGCGCGGCATGGACAAGTTCCCCAAGCAGGGGAATCGCAAGCCGTGGCGCGTGCACCAGAACTACGCGCTCGACCTGATGGCGCTGCGCTTCGGCAGGATCGACGAAGGAATGGAATTCTCGAACCCCGAGCCGAAGCGGGATTCCGTCACC
This sequence comes from Sphingomonas sp., assembly GCF_039595165.1. GTDB lineage: Bacteria > Pseudomonadota > Alphaproteobacteria > Sphingomonadales > Sphingomonadaceae > Sphingomonas. The sequence goes on along the minus strand of NZ_JBCNMA010000195.1, from coordinate 82 downwards.
CCAGCGAAAGCTGGGGTCTCGGGAGGCAGACAAGCGGCTTGAAGGCACAAGACCCCAGCTTTCGCTGGGGTGACGGTCAGGC
>NZ_JBCNMA010000194.1:0-3760 GCF_039595165.1 Sphingomonas sp. | reverse complement strand
GGATCCGCGCCGGCCAGTGGCGCGGCCGCCCGCTCGTCGCGCGCAAGGGCGACGCCACCCGCCCGACTGCCGACCGCACGCGTGAGGCGCTGTTCTCGATGCTCGCCAGCCGCGTCGGCAGTTTCGAGGGACTCGCCGTCGCCGACCTCTTCGCCGGATCGGGCGCGCTCGGGCTGGAGGCGCTGTCGCGCGGCGCCGCCTCGTGCCTGTTCGTCGAGCAGGACCGCGCCGCGCTCGACGCCTTGCGCGCCAATGCCGGCAAGCTCGGCATCCGCGCCGACATCCGCGCCACCTCGGTCCTTGCGCTCGGCCCCGCGCCCAGGCCGATGGACTTGATCCTGATGGATCCGCCCTACGGCACCGGCGCGGGATCGGTCGCGCTCGACAAGCTCGCCCGCCTCGGCTGGACCGGTCCGGCCACCTGGATCAGCATCGAGACGGCGAAGGCCGAAAGCGTCGAAGTCGCGGGATTTATATCCGAAACGGAGCGAATCCACGGCAAGGCCAAGCTCACGATCTTGCGCGCTGCGGGCTAGCGGCGCATATTCCGGCCATGGGAAAGCTCGACCCCATCTACTCGGAATTCGACACCGAGGAAGAAGCGGAAGCCCACGACAAGTGGTTCCGCGCGCAGGTCGAGGCTGCCTTGGCGTCAACTGAGCCGGATACGCCCCACGATCAGGTAATGGCAGAGATCGACGCGATCATCGAAAAGCATCGTGCAGCGCAAGCTCGTCTGGGCGGCTGACGCCCGGCGCGACCTCTTCGATTTCGTCGCCGAGCACAACCTCGTCGCCGCGCTTCGGCTGCAAGCACGAATTCGAGAAGGTGCCGAACGCGCGCTTGCACTGCCGCTTGCCTATCGGCCTGGCCGGCTCGCCGACACGCGCGAGATGATCGTCCATCCCAACTATATTCTGGTCTACCGCGTGCTCGACGATCGAGTCCGTATCCTCCGCCTGCTCCACGCCCGCCAGCCCTACCCCTGAGCCGCGCTTGATCGCGACCGACGGAACCAATCGGGCGGCGCGTCTTTCTCTCCGGGAAAGGCGGAGGAGCTCGATGACGACAGCCAAGTCTCTCGCGATCGCAGCGGCCGTGATGCTGTTCGCCGGTCCCGCGCCGGCACCGGCACAATGGCTCAACCCCACGCTCGACGCACAGCGCTGGGACAATCTCCGCAAGCATCAGCAGCGCCAGCGCCAGCGCCGGCGTGCGCAGCAGAAGCATCGCCAGGGTCAGCAATCCGGCCGCGTCACCCGCGCAGAGCGCCAGGCGGCATGGTCGCGCAACAAGGCCGAGTATCGCCGCCGCATGCTCCGCGACGGTCCGGCCAGCGCCGATCGCTGGCTCGACGGCCTCGTCCGCGCCGGCCGGCGCTAGGCGCTCGCGCGCCCCTTCAGCACCAGCAGCGCGACCAGGCTCAGCGCCGCGGCGGCGCTCAGATACCAGCCGACCGGCTCGAGCCCGCCCTTGATCGCCAGCGCCTGCGCGATCAGCGGGGTCAGCCCGCCGCCGATCACTCCGGCGATGTTGAAGGTCATCGACGCGCCGGTATAGCGCACCCGCGCCGGGAACAGGTCGGGCAGCCACGCGCCGAGCGGGCCATAGACGAAGCCCATCGCGAACAGCAGCAGCGCCATGAACGCGAACACCCCGATCAGCCCCGCGCCCATCAGCGGCGCCATCGCGAAGCCGAGCACCGCCACCCCCGCGCAGCCCGCGGCGAGCACGCGCCGCGGATCCCATTTCGCGTCCGCCGCCCATGCCGCGAGATAGATCCCCGCGGCCATGAACAGGATCGCGACCAGCTGGCACCCCAGGAAATCCTGCATCGAATAGCCGAGCGACTTGGTCCCCCAGCCGAGCAGGAAGGCGGTGGCGATGTAATAGGTCGCGAAGCACGCCACCGCGCCGATCGTCCCGCCTAGCAGCACGCCGCCGTGGTTCCTCACCACCTCGCCCAGCGGCACCTTGGGCGGCGGCGCCTCGTCCAGCGCGGCCTGGAACTCGGGCGTCTCGCATACCTTGAGGCGCACCCACAGCCCGACCAGCACCAGCGCCGCTGAGAAGATGAACGGGATGCGCCAGCCCCACTGCGCAAACTCGGCCGGTGTCAGCCACAGCCCGAGCAGCAGGAACATGCCGTTCGCCGCGATGAACCCCGCCGGCGCCCCCATCTGCGGCGCGCTCCCGAACCGCGCGCGCCACCCCGGCGGCGCATTCTCGACCGCGAGCAGCGCCGCCCCGCCCCATTCGCCGCCCAGGCCGAAGCCCTGGCCGAAGCGCAGCACGCACAATGCCAGCGGCGCGATCCACCCGGCGTCGGCATAGGTCGGCAGGAACGCCACCAGGGTGGTCGAGATGCCCATCGTCAGCAGCGACGCGACCAAGGTCGCCTTGCGCCCGATGCGGTCGCCATAATGGCCGAACACCGCCGCTCCGACCGGCCGCGCGAAGAACGCGATCGACAGCGTCGCATAGGCCCAGAGCTGCTTCTCGACGTCGCTTCCGGTGAAGAACAGCCCGCCGAACACCAGGGCGGCCGCGGTCGTGTAGATGTAGAAATCGTAGAACTCGATCCCCGTGCCCACGAAGCTCGCGAGCAGCACCCGGCGGTGCCGTGCCCGGTCAGCGTCCATCCACTCGTCCCTACCCAAATCCGGCGCGCCCCCGCGCCGTCACTTCTCGTGTTCGAAGCAGGTCGTGCGCGTCACCTGCACCACCTTGCCCTTGTCGTCCTTGATCTCGTTGCGCCCCGCCACGCACGGCTTCTGCTCGGGCTGCTGCTCGAACCCGCCGGTGCGCCAGCCGACATAGAGCGCCACGCCGGCCAGCGCGGCGAGCAGCACCAGGCGGCGCCTGTCGAACCGGCTCTTGATCTTGTCCCACATGGCCCCCTCCTGCCCCAAGCCCGCCGCGCTTGCAATGCAACTTGCCCCGACTCGCCGCGTTCCCTACCTGTTCACCGATGAGCCTGCCCGCGCCTTCCCCTGACGATCCGCCGTACCTGCGCGGCCTCAACGCCCCGCAGCGCGAGGCGGTGCTCACCACCGACGGCCCGGTCCTCGTCCTCGCCGGCGCCGGCACGGGCAAGACCGCCGCGCTCACCGCGCGCCTCGCTCACCTCCTCTGGACCCGCCGCGCCTATCCGTCGGAGATCCTCAGCGTCACCTTCACCAACAAGGCCGCGCGCGAGATGCGCGAGCGCGTGCGCAACCTCGTCGGCGATGCGGTCGAGGGCATGCCGTGGCTCGGCACCTTCCATGCGATCGGCGCCAAGATGCTGCGCCGCCATGCCGAGCTGGTCGGGCTGCAGACCAACTTCACCATCCTCGACACCGACGACCAGCTGCGCCTGATCAAGCAGCTCATCACCGCCAACGACCTCGACGAGAAGCGCTGGCCCGCGCGCCAGCTCGCCGGCTTCATCGACCAATGGAAGAACAAGGGCCTGACGCCGAAGGACCTCGACGCCGGCGAGTCCGAGCTGTTCGCCAACGGCCGCGGCCAGTCGCTCTACGCCCAGTATCAGGACCGCCTGCGCACGCTCAACGCCTGCGACTTCGGCGACCTGCTGCTGCACATGCTGACGATCCTGCGCACCAACCGCGACGTACTCGAGCAGTATCAGCAGCGCTTCCGCTACATCATGGTCGACGAGTATCAGGACACCAACAGCGTCCAGTATCTCTGGCTCCGCCTGCTCGCGCAGGAGCGCAAGAACATCTGCTGCGTCGGCGACGACGACCAGTCGATC
>NZ_JBCNMA010000193.1:0-3998 GCF_039595165.1 Sphingomonas sp. | reverse complement strand
GATTCGATCGACTTGGCGTGATCGGACAGCATCTCGCTCATCGCCACCGCCTCGCCCGCCTGCGCCGAGGCGCGCGTCGCGATCCCGGCCGCGGCTTCCACCTCGGAGCGCGCATCCTCGATCGCGCGAATCAGGCCCGCCGCAGTATGCGCCGCCTCGCGCATCGCCACCGCGGATTGCTCTGCCGCCGCCGCAACTTCCGACGCCTTGCCCAGCATCCCGCGCGCCGCCGCCGAGGTATGGATCGCCTGCGCCCGCAGCGCCTCGCCGTCGCTCGACGCGCGCTCGACGGTCGTGCCGATCGAGTCGCGGAACTGGCCGGCGAGCCGGTCGCGCGCCGCCTGGGCGCTATGCTCACGATAGAGATTGTACAACTCGACCGTGATATCGCTCTCCAGCGCGGAGAGACGCATCAGCGTATCGATCAGCACGGGAAGCCGCGTGTCCGCCGTATCGACGCGGCGCACCAGCACTTCGAGCGCGGCGCGGTCGCTGGCGTTGATCATCGACAGCAGCGCCATCGGCTCGACGTCCGCGGCATAGGCGGCGGAGACCGAGCGCTCGATCGATTCGATCCAGGCGCGCCCACGCGTGTCGAGGAAACGGTTGCGCAGGAACACCACGCCGACATCGATCATCTTCTGCGTGTCGTCGGGCGCCCAGTCACGCTCGTCGGCGAAGCAGCGCAGCCATTGCTGCCAGTAAGCCTCGGAAACCGCACGGATCTCGGGCTCGAGCAGCGTCCACACGTCGCGGCTCAGCCGGTCGAGCGAGCCGTCGAAATCGAAGATGCGCAGCCGCGCGCCGATATCGATCGTCGCGCTCATCGCCCCTGCCGGGGGCATGTCCTTGGGCGTCGGCGCTCGCGTCACGAATTCATTCCCCCTGTCCAGCTGAAGACAAACACGACCAGCCTCGTTGCCAAGGGTAAAAGGCCATTGGTTAAAGCTGGGTTATGCACCACCCCGCCTTGCGGCTTGCATCGCCCGCCGCTCTGTCTCATTAGGCCGCAAACCTTCAGGGGAACCCACGCCTTGGCATCGGCCCGCAACGAAACCCGCCCGCTCTCGCCCCATCTCCAGGTGTGGAAATGGGGGCCGCACATGCTGGTCTCGATCCTTCACCGCGTCACCGGCACCGGCATGGCGACGGTCGGCGTCATCGTCTTCCTGTGGTGGCTGGGCGCACTGGCTGCGGGCAAGGAAAGCTATGACTGGTTCATGGACCAGTTGACGGTCTCCTCGGGCGCGCCCAACATCGCCGGCTACATCCTCGGCATCGGCCTGACGCTCAGCTTCTTCCAGCACATGATGAGCGGCATCCGCCACTTCGTGATGGACGCGGGCGCGGCGTTCGAGCTCAAGGCCAACAAGAGCTTCGCGATCCTGACGATGGTGGTCTCGGTGCTGCTGACCGCGGCGCTGTGGGGCTATCTCAGCTACGGCCACCTGACCGCGAAACCGGTCGCGAACGCGCCGATCGCCGTGGAGACGAAATAATGGGCAACGGAACCTCGATCGGCCGCGTCCGCGGCCTCGGCTCGGCGCACGAGGGCACGCATCACTGGGTAACGCAGCGGCTGACCGCGGGATCGAACCTGCTGCTCATGCTGTGGCTGATCGTCAGCCTCGTGCTGCTGCCCGACCTCGGTTACGGCACGGTCCAGGCCTGGCTCTCCTCGCCGCTCGCCGCGGTGCCGATGATCCTGCTCGTGATCACCGTCTTCTATCACTTTCGCCTGGGCCTGCAGGTGGTGATCGAGGATTATCAGCACGACGAAACCCGCATCGTGCTGATGACCTTGCTCAACTTCTTCGCCATCGCCGCGGGCGTCTTCGCGATCTTCTCGATCCTCAAGATCGCCTTCACCGCCGCTACCGGAGCCGCCGTCTGATGTCTGCCGCGTACAAGATCATCGACCATACCTATGACGCGGTGGTCGTGGGCGCGGGCGGATCGGGCCTGCGCGCGACGATGGGCTGTGCCGAGGCCGGCCTCAAGACCGCCTGCATCACCAAGGTGTTCCCGACCCGCAGCCACACCGTCGCCGCGCAGGGCGGTATCGCGGCGTCGCTCGGCAACAACTCGCCGGACCATTGGACCTGGCACATGTTCGACACCGTCAAGGGATCGGACTGGCTCGGCGACCAGGACGCGATCGAATATATGGTGCGCGAGGCGCCCGCCGCGGTGATCGAGCTCGAGCATGCCGGCGTGCCGTTCAGCCGCAACGACAACGGCACGATCTACCAGCGCCCGTTCGGCGGCCACATGCAGAACATGGGCGAGGGCCCGCCGGTGCAGCGCACCTGCGCCGCCGCCGACCGCACCGGCCACGCCATGCTCCACGCGCTCTACCAGCAGAGCCTGAAGTACGACGCCGACTTCTTCGTCGAATATTTCGCGCTCGACCTGATCATGGAGAACGGGGCGTGCCGCGGCGTCATCGCCATGTGCATGGAGGACGGCTCGATCCACCGCTTCCGCAGCCATGCCGTGGTGCTGGCGACCGGCGGCGGCGGGCGCGTCTATCAGTCGGCGACCTCGGCGCACACCTGCACCGGCGACGGCAACGGCATGGCGCTGCGCGCCGGCCTCGCGCTGCAGGACATGGAGTTCGTCCAGTTCCACCCGACCGGCATCTATGGCGCCGGCGTGCTGATCACCGAGGGTGCGCGCGGCGAGGGCGGCTACCTCACCAACTCCGAGGGCGAGCGCTTCATGGAGCGCTACGCCCCCTCGGCCAAGGACCTCGCCAGCCGTGACGTGGTCGCGCGATCGATGGCGATGGAGATCCGCGAGGGCCGCGGCGTCGGCAAGGAGAAGGACCATATCTTCCTTCACCTCGACCATATCGATCCCAAGGTGCTGCACGAGCGGCTGCCCGGCATCACCGAGACCGGCAAGATCTTCGCCGGCGTCGATCTGACCAAGAAGCCGCTGCCGGTGGTCCCGACCGTCCACTACAATATGGGCGGCATCCCGACCAACTATCATGGCGAAGTCGTGCAACTGCGCGACAGCAACCCCGACGCGGTCGTCCCCGGCCTGTTCGCGGTCGGCGAGGCGGCGTGCGTCTCGGTCCACGGCGCCAACCGCCTCGGCTCCAACTCGCTGATCGACCTGGTCGTGTTCGGCCGCGCCACCGGCCTGCGCCTCAAGGAGACACTCAAGCCCGGCACGCCGCACAACCCGCTGCCGGCGGGTTCGGAGGAGTTCGCGCTCACCCGTCTCGACCATTTCCGCAACGCCAAGGGCGGCTCGCCCACCGCGCAGGTTCGCGCCGACATGCAGAAGACGATGCAGCGCCACTGCGCCGTGTTCCGCGACAGCGCGCTGCTCGCCGAGGGCGTCCAGCATATGGACCAGGTCTACAAGCGGATGGCGGACATCGACGTCACCGACCGCTCGCTGATCTGGAACACCGACCTCATCGAGACGCTCGAGCTCGATAATCTGATCGGCCAGGCGCTGGTGACGATCAAGGGCGCCGAGAACCGCAAGGAAAGCCGCGGCGCACACATGCATGAGGACTTCCCGGAGCGCGACGACGCCAACTGGATGAAGCACACCGTGGCCACCTTCGAGGGCTGGGGCGGCAAGGGCGGCGCGACCACGATCGACTACCGCCCGGTCCACGACTACACGCTCACCGACGAGGTCGAGTATATCAAGCCGAAGAAGCGGGTGTACTGAGAGCTAACTGCCGGTCGAATCTGGCGGCCGGCAACGTCCGTCAGCTTTCGGGTCGATATCGAGTGGCCGGGCTTTGCAAGGTCATGCGCACGCACGCGACGTCCATGCGCTCTTGGATGACGCGCACGATCGGAACGACATCATCCAGCATCCGATAGTAGATATTGTGCGATCCGCTGGGCCATTTGCGCAAGCCGGATGGCACACTGGTTTGATCGCTACCTGCGAGCGGCATCGCGGCGATCTGAGCGAGCGTATTCGCAATCGCATCGAGATACCGCTTTGCCTGCGCCTTTCCCCAG
>NZ_JBCNMA010000192.1:0-4024 GCF_039595165.1 Sphingomonas sp. | reverse complement strand
ACCGCTACGCCACGCCCTCCTGCTGCTTGACGTCGGCGACGATGAACACCTCCGCCAGTTCCTTTGCCGGGCGGAGCATCTCGGGCACGGTCACCTCGGCCTCGAGGCTCGAGCGGATCGCCTTCTCGCGGCGATAGGGCTCGATCGCCTCGGTCACCTTCTCGCGCAGCGCGCGGATATCGGCCCATTCGGTCGAGACCGCGTCGTCGCCGGGCAGTGCCGGCAGCTCGGGCCATTCGAGGAAATGGACCGACCCGTCCGCGCTCGGATAGCGCGCCTGCCACACTTCCTCGGCGGTGAAGGCGAGGATCGGTGCGGCGTAACGCACCAGCGCATGGAACAGCGTGTCGAGCACGGTGCGATAGGCGCGGCGCTTGGGATCGCTCTCGGCGTCGCAGTAGAGGCAGTCCTTGCGGATATCGAAGAAGAAGGCCGACAGGTCCTCGTTCATGAAGTCCGACAGGGCGCGGGCGTAGCGGTTGAACTCGAATGCCTCAGCCGCCGCGCGCAGCTCGACGTCGAGCTGACCCAGCTTGTGGAGGATGTAGCGCTCGAGCTCGGGCATCCTGCCCACCGCGACCTTCTCGTCGTCGGTGAAGCCGTCGAGCGCGCCGAGCAAATAGCGGAAGGTGTTGCGGATCTTGCGGTAGGCGTCGCCGGTGCCGGCGAGCACCTCCTTGCCGATGCGGACGTCCTCGAAATAGTCGGTCTGCGCGACCCACAGGCGCAGGATGTCCGCGCCGCTCTCGCCGATGATCTTGAGCGGGTCGACGACGTTGCCGAGCGACTTGGACATTTTCCGGCCCTGCCCGTCGAGCGCGAAGCCGTGGGTGAGCACCGCGTCATAGGGCGCGCGGCCGCGCGTGCCGGCGCTTTCGAGCAGCGAGGACTGGAACCAGCCGCGATGCTGGTCGGAGCCTTCGAGATAGAGGTTCGCGCGAACGCCTTCGCCATAGCGCGCCTCGATCACGAAGCTGTGGGTCGAGCCGCTGTCGAACCACACGTCGAGGATGTCGTTGACCACCTCATAATCGGCGAGGTCGTAGTCCGGGCCGAGCAGCGCCTGATGGTCCGCGCCGAACCACGCGTCGGCGCCGCCCTGGCGGAAGGCGTCGAGGATGCGGGCGTTGACCGCTTCGTCGCGGAGGTAATCGCCGGTCTGGCGGTGGACGTAGAGCGGGATCGGCACGCCCCAGGCGCGCTGGCGCGAGATCACCCAGTCGGGCCGCCCCTCGACCATCGAGCGGATGCGGTTGATCGAGCGCTCGGGCACCCAGCGCGTGCGCTCGATCGCGTCGAGCGCGAGGTTGCGCAGGGTGGGGGCGTTGTTGTGCGGCGCCAGCGGCATGAAGCCCGCGAAATCGGCGGCCCCGGCGGCGGATTCGTCCTCGGCCTGCGCGACGGTGCCCGACGGGCGATCCATCGGGATGAACCACTGGGGCGTGCAGCGGAAGATGATCTTCGCCTTGGAGCGCCAGCTGTGCGGATAGCTGTGCGCGAAATCGTCCGACGCGGCGAGCAGCGCACCGGCCTCGCGCAGGTCGCTGCAGATCGGCCCGTCGCTGGCGACGAACTTCTTGTTGATCACCGACCCCTGCCCGCCAAGCCACAGCCAGTCGGGGCGGTAGAAGCCCGCATCGTCGACCGCAAACACCGGATCGATGCCATGCGCCTTGCACAGCGCGAAATCGTCCTCGCCATGGTCCGGCGCCATATGGACGAGGCCGGTGCCCGCATCGGTGGTGACGAACTCGCCGGGCAGGAAGGGACGCGGCTTGGCGAAGAAGCCGCCGAGATGGTGCATCGGGTGGCGGGCAACGGCGTCGGCGAGGTCTGATCCCTTAAAGTCGGCCTTGCTCACATCGACGCGACCAACCTCACCCTCACCTGCACGCTCGATAAGCTCGGTTCGCGCGAGAAAGGTATCGAAGAGTTCGTCGGCAACGATATAGCGGCGCGCCTCGCTGCCATCGGCAGGAGTGACGTGAACCACACGATACTCAACCTCCGGCCCATAAGCCAAAGCCTGGTTCACCGGGATCGTCCACGGCGTGGTCGTCCAGATCACCGCATGCGCGCCGACCAGCTCGGGCGCGTTGGGCGCCTCGACGATCTCGAACGCGACGTCGATCTGGGTCGAGACGACGTCCTCATATTCGACCTCGGCCTCGGCCAGCGCGGTCTTCTCGACCGGGGACCACATCACCGGCTTGGCGCCGCGATAGAGCTGGCCGCTGGTCGCGAACTTCAAGAGCTCGCCCGCGATCGTCGCCTCGGCGTCGAACTTCATGGTGAGGTACGGATCGTCCCAGTCGCCCATCACGCCGAGCCGCTGGAACTGCTCGCGCTGGATGCCCACCCATTTCTCGGCATAGGCGCGGCATTCGGCGCGGAACTCGGCCGGCGGGACCTCGTCCTTGCTCTGCTTCTTGGCGCGATACTGTTCCTCGATCTTCCACTCGATCGGCAGGCCGTGGCAGTCCCAGCCGGGGATGTACGGCGCGTCCTTGCCCATCAGGCTCTGCGAGCGGACGATCACGTCCTTGAGGATCTTGTTCATGGCGTGGCCCATGTGCAGGTCGCCATTGGCGTAGGGCGGGCCGTCGTGGAGGATGAAGCGCTCGCGGCCCTTCCGCTGCTCGCGCAGCCGCTCGTACACGCCGATCTTCGCCCAGCGTTCGAGGATCGCGGGCTCCTTGGCGGCAAGCCCCGCCTTCATCGGAAAGTCGGTCTTCGGCAGGAAGACGGTGTCGCGCCAGTCGCGGGCGGAATCGGTGGTTTCGGTCATTTGGGGGCGGGGATTAGCTTGTGTGGGGCGGCGGGGGAAGAAGATTGGTTCGGCAAGGCGCGGAACGTGCTTGCAATGTTGGATTTCGCCTGCTTGGCTCGTCCGGCGGGCATCGCGCCGCCGTTCCTTGAAATTCACGGTCGGGGTTGCCGCGAGCGCGTGGAAACGGGCCTGATAGTGTCAACCTAGTGTAAACTTCCGCAGCGCGGCCCTGGCCGCCTCGCAATCGGCCGCGATCTGGGCCTTCAGCGCGTCGAGCGAATCGAACTTCGCCTCGTCGCGCAGGAACTCGATCAGTTCGACCTCGATCGTCTGCCCGTAGAGGTCGCCCGAAAAGTCGAAGAAATAGGGTTCGAGCAGCTCGACCGGCGGATCGAAGCTCGGGCGGATGCCGAGATTGGCGGCGCCGTCGAGCACCCGGCCGTCGGGGAGGCGCCCCCGTACCGCATAGATGCCGTAGCGCGGGCGAAGATAGTTGCCGATCTGGATGTTCGCGGTGGGATAGCCGAGCTCGCGGCCGAGCTTCGCCCCCGGCTCGACCATGCCTTCGATCGCGAACGGCCGCGTGAGCAACGCCGCCGCCTCGCGCGGCTTGCCGGCCTGCAGCGCCTCGCGGATGCGGCTTGAGGAGATCACCTCGTCCGCCGCCTCGACCGCGGTGACGGTATCGACGCTGAAGCCGAGTTCGTCGCCCAGCGCGCGGAGCACGCTCACATCGCCGTCGCGGCCCTTGCCGAAAGTGAAGTCGGCGCCGGTCACAACGCCGCCCGCGCCGATCAGCTCGACCAGCCGTTGCTCGGCAAAGGCGCGCGCGGGCAGCCCGGCGAGCGCGGCGTCGAAGCCGAATACCAGCATCGCGTCGGCGCCCGCTTCGGCGAACAGCCGCTGGCGCTGGTCGAGCGTGGTCAGGCGGAAGGGCGGCGTCTGCGGGCGGAAATAGCGCATCGGATGCGGGTCGAAGGTGGCGACGATCGCCGGCCGCCCCGCGGTGCGGGCGCGCTCGACCGCGCGGCCCACCACCGCCTGGTGCCCGCGATGAAACCCGTCGAAATTGCCGAGCGCCACGATCCCGCCGCGCAGATGGGCGGGGACCGCAACGGCTCCGTCCAGCCGCTCCATTGGCGGGGCTATAGGGGCAGGAGGCGAGGAATCAAATCCTCCCCCGCCAGGGGGAGGTGGCATGCGCAGCATGACGGAGGGGGAGGACGCGGTGAGCATGCGGGCGGAGGCATTGCC
>NZ_JBCNMA010000191.1:0-4027 GCF_039595165.1 Sphingomonas sp. | reverse complement strand
TCATCGGGATGGTTGTCGTCTACATCGTGATAACCAGCCTGATCAGCATTCGCCTGCGCAGCCCCGCGTCGCCGAGGCGCAGCGCGGGCTCGACACGGCGCGTGCCGCGACGCGCGAGGCCAAGCGCGACCAAAGCGCGATCGAGAAGCTGATCGAGCGCGCCGAGGCCAATGCCGCGCGCCGCGCGATGCGCGCGCTCGAGGATATGCCGGCGATCCCGAGAAAACGGCACGATCCTTGCTGATTGGGCGAAGCCCGGCATGAAGCGCCGGGCGAAGGAGATTCGCCCGCAATGCCAGACCTGCTCGCCTCGGCCTCGCTGCTTCCGCTGACGCCCGCAATCCCGCCGCGCGTCGCGTCCGTCGCCGTTCCCGCGGCGGCGGATTTCATGGCGATGCTGGGAAATCTGGTGGTCGCGCCCGACGGCAAGTCGCAGGGTGGCAAAGGGCAGGCGGTTGCCGCGGACGGCAAGAATTTGCCGGTCGCGGATGAGGATGCGGAAGCGGGCGATCCTGTGATCGCCTGGCTCCCGACCGGACTTGTGCCGCTTCAGCCGCTCGACCCGGCGCCGTTGCCGGGCGTTGCGCTGGTCACGCCGTCGCCGGTCGGGGTCGAGACGGGGGCCGTGATGCTGCCGGCCGGCGAGGCTGCTTCGATCGTGCTGCCCGAAGCGACCCGGCCGATCCCACCCGCCGAGACCGCCGCGGCGCCGATCGCCATGGTCGAAGCAACGCCGGCCGGCCCCGCGCCGGTCGAGCCCACGATCGTGACGGGCGACGCGATGCCGCCGGCCACGCCGGAGATCGACCTCGACGCCATCGCCCGAGCGCCGCGCGAGCAGCTGGCGCGTCCGGTCCCGATCGCGCCGCAGCCCGTCGTCCCCGGCACCACGCCTGCCGCTCCCGCGGCGCAGGTCTTCGCCGCGGCGATCTCGGCCGCCTATGATTCGCCTTCCACGCCCGCGTCGCGCCCGACCGAGCCCGCGATCGTCCAGGGCCAGGGCGCGGCGGAGCAGCTGCGCACCACGGTGCAGGCGATGTCGGGCGCCGAGCAGGCGCCGCTCGACCTCAGCCGCGACGATTGGGCGGGCAAGATGGTCGACCGTATCGCCGCGCTGCGCGACGCTGCCGAGGCGGCGGACACGCGCATCCGCCTCGCGCCCGAGCATCTCGGCAATGTCGACGTCTCGATCCGCCGCGAGGGCGACCGGCTGCACGTCCATTTCGCCGCCGACAGCCCCGCGACGCGCCAATTGCTCGCCGAGGCCGCGCCGCGGCTCGCCGAGCTCGCCGATTCGCGCGGGCTGAAGCTCGGCCAGACCAGCGTCGATGCCGGCACCGGCGGCCAGCAGGGCACGCCGAACCAGCCGCAATCCGATCAACCCCTGCGCCGGGCCCCGGCCGCGACGCAGGCATCCGAAGCCGATCGCGACGACCGCGTCGCCTGAACCATCTCCAGGGGGAACTGTATCATGAGTGACGAGAACGAAGCTGCCGCGCCCGCGAAGAAGAAGGGCGGGTTGATGAAATGGATCCTGCTCGGCACTGGCGCGGTCGTGCTGATCGGCGGCGGCGTCGGCGGCGGGCTCTATGCCTCCAATGCCGGCCTGTTCGGCGGCGCCAAGGCCGAGCATGCGGCAGACGCCGACAAGCCGCGCCTCGTACCCAAGAGCGAGGAAGTCCGTGCCGAGGCCAAGGGCGAAAGCGGCGGCCATGGCGAAGGCGGCGGCGAAAGCCATGGCCTGCCGACGCCCAAGGGCGAAGGCGGCGACAAATACGCCTCGACCTATTATCAGCTCGAGAAGGAGTTCACCTCCAACCTGCGCGAGAGCGTGCACTTCATCCAGGTCGGGATCGCGATCTCGACTCCGTACGACAACCGCGTCGTCGAAAATCTCAAGACGCATGAGATGGCGGTGCGCTCGGCGGTGCTGATGGCGCTCGGCGAGACCGCCGAGGACGAGGTGTTCACCGCCGACGGCAAGCAGAAGCTGCAGAAGCGCCTGACCGCCGCGATCAACGGCGTTCTCAAGGAAAAAGAGGGCTTCGGCGGAATTGGTAACGTCTACTTTACCAATTTCATTGTTCAGTGAACGGGCATGGTTAACAGCCCTTCAGACTTGGCCCAGGAACGGGCGGCGCCCGAGCGGCGCGAGCGGCCCCGGGCCGGTGCGGAGCACGCGCCGGCGCTGGGCAGCTCGAATCTCAACCCGTTCGGGGATCTGCACGCGGTGCAGCATCTCTCGGCGCGGCTCGCCAAGTCGCTGCGGGGCAGCTTCGAGCCGCTGGTCGGCGAGGGCGCGCGTTGCTGGGCCGAACCGCTCAGCGTGCAACGCTTCGGGGATTATCGCAGCGAACGGCCCCAGGGCCTGACTGCCTGGTTGCCGCTGGCGATGACGCCGGGCCGTGGGCGCGCGCTGATCGTGGCCGAGGGCAAGTTCGTGTTCGAGATGCTCGACCGCTTCTTCGGCGGCGAGGGCGAGGCGCCGCACCCGCTGCCCGCCGAGTTCACCGGCTCCGCCGAGACGCTGCTCGCGCGCCTTTCCGCCAGCATCGCCGCGCAGCTCGCGCCGGCCTGGGAGATGCTCGCGCGGATCGAGTTCGCGCCGGCCGCGCCCGTCGCGCCGCTCGCCACCGCGCCCGAGATCGACGCCGGCGAGGCGATGGTCGTCACGCGCCTCGGCGTCGCCGCGGGTGACGCCAAGCCGCACTGGATCGACATCCTCTACCCCGTTTCGGCGCTCAAGCCCTACACGCCCAGCCTCACCGCCAAGGTGATCGGCGGCGAGCCCGAGCCCGAGCCCGAATGGCGGAGCGCCCTGACGCGCGCGGCGATGGCGCTGCGCCTCCCGGTGCGCTCGGTGCTCGCCGAGCCGGTGGTGCCGCTGTCCCTACTGATGGCGCTCAAGCCCGGCGACGTCATCCCGCTCGCCTTCGGCCCCGACGTACCGGTGATGGTCGCCCGCCAGAAGATCGGCAGCGGCACCGCCGGAACCGCCAATGGCCGCGCCGCGATCCGCCTGACCCGTTTCGAATCCCTTCAGCTCGAGGACGCACGATGAACGACATGACCGGCAGCTTTGCCGCCGAAGCCGCGGTCGCGGCCAATTTCCATTTGCTCCAGGACGTCGATGTCAAGCTGACGGTCGAGATCGGGTCGACCACGCTGACGCTGCGCGAGCTGCTCGCGCTCGGCGAATCGAGCGTGATCGAGCTCGACCGCGAGGCCGACGAGCTGCTCGACGTGTTCGTCAACGGCACGCTGATCGGCCGCGGCGAAGTGGTCACCGTCGGCGACAAGTTCGGCATCCGCATGACCGAGCTGGTCGCGCCCGAGAAGCGGAGCTGAGCTTCGCATGATGTGGTCCTACATCCTCAAGCTGGTCGTGCTGCTGCCGCTAGTCTGCGGCCTGCTGATCGGCTGCCTCTATCTCTGGCGCAAGCTCGAGGCGCGGCTGCCCGGCAACCAGGGCGACCGCATGCTCAAGGTCAAGGAGACGATGATGGTCTCGACCGGCACGCGCATCGCGGTGCTCGAGGTCGAGGGCAAGCGCATCCTCGTCTCGGTGAGCCGTAACGGCGTTTCGCTGATCGACCGGATCGACCAGTGACCGCCAGCCTCCGCCATGTCGCGCTCGTGCTGGGCGCCTTCGCGCTCGCGCTCTTCCTGGTCGCGCCGGCCTTTGCGCAAGCTGCCGCCCCGGCGGCGCCGGTCGCCGCGCCCGCGCCTGCCCCGACCCCGGGGATGGGCGACGCGGTCGACCGCGCGCTGGGCGATCTCGGCGGCGGCGACGCGCCGCTGTCGCTGTCGCTGCAGGTCCTCATCATCATGGGCCTGCTCACGGTGCTGCCGGGCATCCTGCTGATGATGACCAGCTTCACGCGGATCATCATCGTGCTGGCGATCCTGCGCCAGGCATTGGGGCTCCAGCAGACGCCGCCAAACCAGGTGCTGGTCGGGCTGTCGCTGTTCCTCTCCTTCTTCATCATGGCGCCGACGATCAGCCAGATGAACACCGCCGCGATCC
>NZ_JBCNMA010000190.1:0-4204 GCF_039595165.1 Sphingomonas sp. | reverse complement strand
GCGTACCTGGCGCAAGCCGCTGGCTTTCAGGCAGGCGGCACGCACCATGGCGTCGTGCGCCTGAGATCGAAAAGGCGTACGAGCGCGATGCGCGGCGGATCAAGACCAAGCCGAGTAAGGCGGCCAAGGCGCGGCGGGTAGACGAGAAGAAGGGCCGGTCCGCGGTGAAGGCGGGCCGCGGCAAGGTGCGGGTCGAGTGACGGACCGGGTCGATGTGCTGACCGCCGCGCTGGACGCGGAAGGCTCGGCGGCGCATCGCGACAAGCTGGGACCGAGTTTCGGCATCGTCACCGCCGACCGGGCGATCGGCGGGAAGAAGGATCCAGCCTCGCGCAAGGCGGCGCGCGAGGTGGCCGCGCGGCTCGCGGCATCGGACGACAGGACCGCGCGCTGGAACGGCAAGGACGCCTTGCGCGCCTTTGCCAAGGCCGATGCCAAAGGGCACTGCGGGCTGATCCGCGCGTTGGAGGGCGCATGACGCATCGTTTCCCGCTCGCCCTTCCGCTGATCGTCGCCGCCTGTTCGCAGGAGCCCGCTGCGCCGCCGGCCAATGAGGATGTCGAGCGGCCGACCGCGCCCGGACCGGAGGCGCCGCTGCCCACTCCGAAGGCGTCGCCAGTCGTCGACGCAGGGACGATTCCGGCCGCCTTCCGCGGCGAGTGGAACCGCGTGCCCGCCGATTGCGGCAAGGGCAGCAACGACAGCCGGCTGCGGATCGAGGCCAAGCGGCTGCGCTTCTACGAGAGCAGCGGCGACGTGATCGCGGTGCATGGCGAGGGACGCACGATCACGGTGCGCGCGCGCTACTCGGGCGAGGGCCAGACCTGGGAGGATGCGCGCAGCTTCACTTTGTCGCAGGACGGCGAGACGCTGAGCGCCGACGGGATCGAGCGGACCCGCTGCCGCTGAGCCCTTGCAAGCGGCGCTGCGCCGCGCCACCTGCGAAGCCATGTACAGCTTCGACATCGCCGCCGGGTCCAAGGCCGAGCTCTATCGCGATCTCCACGCCGCGCTCGACGCGCTGACCGCGGGGGAGGACGATGCGGTCGCCAACATGGCCAATGCCGCGTCGCTGATCTGGCAGTATCTGCCCGACCTCAACTGGGTGGGCTTCTACCGCAACGTCGAGGGCGAGCTGGTGCTCGGGCCGTTCCAGGGCAAGGCAGCGTGCATCCGCATCCCGTTCGGCAAGGGCGTGTGCGGGGCAGCGGCGGCGAGCGGCGAGACTCAGCTGGTCGAGGACGTCCATGCCTTTCCCGGCCACATCGCCTGCGACGCCGCGAGCAATGCCGAGCTGGTCGTGCCGATCACGCACGAGGGTCGACTGCTCGGCGTGCTCGACCTCGACAGTCCGGTGCGCGGGCGGTTCGATGCCGCGGACGCCGCCGGCTGCGAGGCGCTGATGACGCTGCTGGGCCCGCGAATCGCGCGTTAACGCCCGCCCGCGCTGTTTCGAATCGGTACGTGCATCGGCCGTCTTCGCCGCTCGACATTAAGTCCTTGACCCAATTCGGGACTTCCTTAACCACAGGCCTTCGTGGTCGCCTCCCCCTGGAGGTGTTAAGAAATGGTGAAGATTCGTGCGCTTTCCCTGGGCCAGCGCGCGCCGGCAAAGGAGCTGTGATCGCCATGCGTACCGCTACCCTGATCGTCGCTGCGGTGAGCAGCCTGTCGCTCGCCGCGCCAGCGGTTGCGCAACAGCGCAGCATGCAGGGCGCGCGCCCGGCGATGCAGGCGCCGCGGATGCCCTCGACGTCGATCCCGCGAATGAGCCCGCCGCAGCGCGGCAATTGGACTCGTCCGAATGTGCCGCGTCCCGGCGGATGGAAGCCCAATCCGGGCTCGCCGCGTCCGGGTGGTTGGCAGCCGGGTCGGCCACCGCAGGGCGGCTGGCATCCGGGCAAGCCGCCGCAGGGTGGATGGAAGCCGGGCAAGCCCGGTCACTGGAATCCGGGAAAGCCAGGCCACTGGAACCCGGGCAAGCCGGGTGGCTGGAAGCCCGGCATGCATCGGCCCGGTTGGCGCTGGGGCGAGAAGATCCGCGGGCGGTGGCATGCGGGCTGGAAGGCGCCCGGCGGCTGGGGCGCCTATCGCCGCCCGGTGCGCGGCTGGGTGCTGCCAAGCTACTGGATCGGCGGCGGCTTCTGGATCAGCGACTGGTCAAGCTGGGGGCTGAGCAGCCCGCCCTATGGCTATAACTGGGTGCGGTATTACGACGACGCGGTGCTGGTCGATAATGGCGGGCGCGTGTGGGATTCGGTGAGCGGGCTCGACTGGGACCGCGACGATTACGGCTATGACGGCGACTACGCCTATGAGGGCGACGACCGCGGCTATGAAGGCGACGGC
Source organism: Sphingomonas sp. (assembly GCF_039595165.1). Taxonomy (GTDB): domain Bacteria; phylum Pseudomonadota; class Alphaproteobacteria; order Sphingomonadales; family Sphingomonadaceae; genus Sphingomonas. Next base: position 1,855 of record NZ_JBCNMA010000190.1, on the reverse strand, counting down.
TATTACGAGGGCGACGAATATGATCGCGGTCCCGGCGCCGGCTATGACGCGCCCGATTATCGCGACGACGACGATGCCTATCATGGGGCCTATAGCGAGACGCGCCGGGTCCACGCGGTGCCGGCGCAACCGCTGCGCTGCGTCGCCAACTGCCATGGCGGCTATGCCTATGGCGGCGGCTATTATTACGGGGCGCCGACGACCACGACGGTGGTGATCCAGTCGGCGCCGGTGGTGACCACCACGGTGACCGAGACGGTCGAGGAAGTCACCTATGGCGGCGGTACCCGCGTGGTGCGCCGTGCCCCGTCGAAGACGCTCTATCGCGCGCCGGTGAAGGTCAAGAGCAAGACCTGTTATTGCCGTTGAAGCGCTGCCCGCCGCCGTCCGCCTGGGGGGAGGGCGGCGGCGGGTTTTATGACTAGCGCGGCGGGCGGGTGCCGAAGGTGACGATGCTCTCGCTGCCGTCCTCGGCGACCGCCGAGACGCCGACGAAATGGTCGTCGACCGGAACGTCCTTGAGCACCGTCTCGGTACGCCCGGCGACACCGCGCACCTCGCTCCAGTCCTGCGTGTCGTTGCGGCGCCAGTAGACGCGATAGCCTTTCGCGCCGGGCACCGGGTTCCACTTCACCTTGACGTCGTGCGAGAGCGCGCCATCGAGCACCACGCCTGACGGTGCGTCGGGCGCATTGGCGAGGCGGCGGATCGTCGCGACGTTGAGCGCCGTCACCTTGGCGAGATAGGGAAAGTCCATCTTGTCGACCGTGTCCCCATAGACTCGGCCGTTCTCGGTGCGCAGGTCCTGGTGCTGCTGGTCGTAATTCTCGGCGCCGACCGAGAAGCGTACGGCGGGGAAGCCGAGGCGCAGGAACGGCTCGTGGTCGCCGCCGCGGCCGAAGCGGTCGGGGCGGCGGACGATGAAGGCGTCGAGCGCGTCCGGCGACTCCTTGCGCATCTCGTCCGCGACCTTGTCGATCGTCTTGGCGAGCGCACGGCTGGGGCCGTCATCCTCGCCGCCGTCGCCGCGGCGCTTGATCTGCTCCTCGAGCGTCTCGGACGCGCGGATGCCTTCGGAGAAGACACGTACGCGATCGGCGACGCGGACGCCGTTCTGGCCCATGGTGTTGCCGACGATGTCGTTGTTGAGCACCGCGATCACGGTCCAGCCGCGCTCCTTCGCGGTTTCCGCGAGCAAAGTGCCGCCCATCAGGCCCTGCTCCTCCCCCGACAGGGCGGCATAGATGATCGTCGCCTTGTGCTTTTCCTTGGAAAGGATGCGCGCGGCCTCGATCACCAGCGCGACGCCCGAGGCGTCGTCATTGGCGCCGGGCGCGTCGGCGGTGAAGTTCATCACGTCGGTGACGCGGCTGTCGATATGGCCCTGGACGATGACGACGCGCTTGGTGTCCTCGCCGGCCTGGAAGCCGAGCACGTTGACCACTTCGACCCCGTTCGGCGCGCGCGGGCCGGTGAAGGTGCGCGCGATGTTGGCGACCTCGATGCACTTGCACGCCTCGCCGATGCGGTTGAGCTCGTCCGCCGCCCATTTGCGCGCGGCGCCGATGCCGCGGACCGGATCGGTGGCGGAAGAGAGGGTGTGGCGCGTGCCGAAACTCACCAGCTTCTCGACATCGGCCTTGAGGCGTTGGGGGCTGGGGGATTCCTGAGCGGCGGCGGGGGCTGCGGCGAGCAGCGCGAGGAGCGGGAGGTGACGCATGGCGGTCAGCTTAGCCGGTCGATCGCATCGCGGTCGAGGCTTCCCGGGATGATCATCAGCGGGATCGGCAGCGCGGCCATGTCGCCGCCGGTGAAGTGGCTGACCAGCGCGCCGGGCTTGCCGCCGGTCGCGGCG
>NZ_JBCNMA010000189.1:0-4340 GCF_039595165.1 Sphingomonas sp. | reverse complement strand
CGGCCATAATATTGCGTCGAGAAGTACATCTGGTCCCAGATCTTCTCATATTCGGCCGGGCTGCGCCCGATCAGGAAGCGCGAGAGATGCTTCTCGACGATGAAGCAGGCCGGCTCGCCCCCGGTGGTGACCGCGAAGCCGACCGTGCCGTCCTCGGCCTCGAGCTCGACCACCAACGTGCCGAGCACGTTGATCCCGAAGCTCTGCCGCGACGCCCGATACTCCGGATACCGCGCCATCGGCGTCGCGATGTGATCGTCGATCCAGTGCCCCGCACCCTGGTCGTGATAATCCGCACCCCCACCACGCACCGTGTACGCTCGCACTTGCTTGATCTTCGGAAGCCCCACGAAATTCCCTTCGGTCATCGTGCCGCACTCGCATCGTCGAGCACCAGCACCCAGTCGTTGCCCGCCTTGGCCTCGCCCGGCGGATCGAAGCGCCGTTCGCCGCGATTGGCGAAGGTGCCGATCGGAGTGAACCCGCCGTCGCGCGGCGAATACCATTGCGCCTTCACCTGCCCCCCGCTGATCGCGCCGAGCTTCATCGTGAACGGGCGCCCGGTATAGGTGTAGGCGAAGGCATAGGACTTGCCCCGACTCGCCAGCACGCGCTCGTAGCGCACGCCATTGTCGGCGATCAGCGACTGGTCGGGGACGCGCTCGAGCATCGGGCGCGATTCGATCAGCGAGCGCAGGTGGCGCATCTGGTTCGCGCCCGGCGCCTCGATCGCCTTGTCCCAATGCAGGTTGGGCTCGAAGTTCGCGGTGTCGGCACCGGTGAGGAAGAACTGCATCACATGGTTCTCGCCATAGGTGTGGCCGAACGCGCCCGCCATCACCCCCCACCAGCCGTAGCGGCGGACGTCCGCGGCCTGCCAGCGCGGCTGGCTCGGCTCGTGCAGCCCGTGCGGGATGTTCTCGTAGCTCGGCTCGCCGTCGATCGTCGGCTTGGGCGGGGTGCGCGCGAGATCCTGCTCGACATAGCGCCAATTGTCCTCGGCGATCGAATTCGGCCCTTCCTGCGCGTAGCTGCGATGCCCCGACTGGAACATGTTGAAGTCGAGCCACGGCGCCTGGTGCCATTGCCATGACGAGGTCGTGCGGCCGATCGGATGGAAGGTCATCAGCTGCTTCGGCGCGATGCGCTTGATCGTGATGCCGAGCGCGTCCCACACCGCGTTGCGCATCTCCGAACGCGTGTCGCCGCCGTTGAGCCAGATGATGTTGGGTGCCTTGCCGTAGCGCTCGGCCATGAAGCGGCCATAGCTCTCGACATTCTGCTCGTTGAGCTGGCGCTGCATCGCGAGGTCGCCCCAAGCGGGCACCAGCGCGAGATACATGCCATGCGCCTGCGCACGCTCGACCACCCAGTCGAGATGATCCCAATAGTCGTACTCGCCGGCCCTGGCCGGATCCTTGCCCGGCGTGGTGCGCGGCCGGCCGGGATCGCCATCGACCAGCGCGGGCGCATCGTAGCGGCTGGTCATCTTGTTGGTGTGGAGGACCATCACCTGGACGACGTTGAAGCCCTGGCGCTTGCGCGTGGTGAGGTAGCGCTCGGTCTCCTCGCGATTGAGCCGGCTCAGCAGCAGCCAGGCGGTGTCGCCCATCCAGAAGAACGGCTTGCCGCCAGCCTCGAGATAGCGGTGATTGGCCGAGACGCTGAGCGGTGGGGTCTGCGCCACGGCGGGCGTCGCCACGAGCGCCGCGAGCGCGGTCAGCAAAAAACGCGCCCTATAAAATCGCGATGGCATCCCCCAAATTCTCCCAAATCTGCCGAAGGCGGCGCGGCCGGTCCTGCGCGGGACTCGAAGTCCGGCAACGGCAGCCGATTTCTAAATATAATAGTACTAATTGGTCAAGTGTTTCGATGTGCCAATGCGGCCGGCGCGGGACCGCCCGTCGCCCAGTCGAGCAGCTCGATCATGTGCACCACCGGGGTACCGCTGCGCTGGCCGATCTGCATCGCGCAACCGACATTGCCGGTCGCGATCACGTCCGCCGCCAGCCGCTCGAGATTGGCGGTCTTGCGGTCGCCGAGCTGGCCGGCGATCTCGGGTTGGAGGATGTTGTAGGTGCCAGCCGAGCCGCAGCAGAGATGCGCCTCGACCGGGGTGCGCACGGCATAGCCCGCCGCCGCGAGCAGCCGCTTGGGCGCGTCGGTCACCTTCTGTCCGTGCTGCAACGAGCAGGCGGCGTGATAGGCGACGGTCAGCCCGCGCCCGTCACCGCGCGGCAATTCCGCTTCGACCAGCAGCTCGGAGATGTCCTTCGCGAGTGCCGAGACCCGTGCCGCCTTGCCGGCATAAGCAGGATCGTTGCGCAGCAGGAAGCCATAGTCCTTGATCGTCGTGCCGCAGCCCGACGCGGTGACCACGATCGCCGCGAGGCCGTCGCCGTCGATCTCGCGCATCCACGCATCGACATTGCGCCGCGCGGCATCGAGCCCAGCGGCCTCGCGCCCCATATGATGCACCAGCGCGCCGCAGCAGCCCTCGCCCGCCGCGAACACCACGTCATAGCCGACGCGGTTGAGCAGGCGGATCGCCGCCGCGCGATATTCGGGCTTGAGTACGGGCTCGGCGCACCCCTGGAGCAACGCGACGCGGCCTCTCGCCTCCGCGACGCGCGCATTCCTCGCCGGGACGGGCGCAGGCACCTGTTTCGGCGCCATCGCGAGCATCGCCGCCAGCGGCTTCACGCCGGCGATTAGCGGTGCGAACGGCCGGCCCAGTTTCGCCAGCGTCAGCGCCGCGCGGAACCGGCCGGGATAGGGCAGGATCGCCGCGAGCAGCCACCGCACCGCACGCTCGTGCCACGGCCGCTGATAGTTCTCGTGGATGTACGCCCGCGCATGATCGACCAAGTGCATATAGTTCACGCCCGAGGGGCAAGTCGTCATGCACGACAGGCACGAGAGGCAGCGGTCGACATGCTTGACCGTCTCCGGCCCCGGCTTGCGCGCGTTCTCGAGCATGTCCTTGATCAGGTAGATGCGGCCGCGTGGGCTATCGAGCTCGTCGCCGAGCAGCACATAGGTCGGGCAGGTCGCGGTGCAGAAGCCGCAATGCACGCATTTGCGGATCACGCCCTCGGACGACGCCGTCGCCGGATCGGCGAGTTGCTCCGGGGTGAAGCGAGTCTGCATCCTAGAAGCGCCCCGTCTCGAACACGCCGTCGGGGTCGAAGGCGCGGCGCACCCGCTCCTCGATCGCCGCCAGCGCAGTGGGCTGCGGGTGAAGTGCCGGAACCGCGCGGCGCATCGCTTCGCTGGCCCGCATGAGCGTCGCATGACCGTCCGCCGCCTCGGCCGCGGTGCGGATTACCGCCGGATCGGCGTTGCTCGCCAGCCAGATGAGGCCGCCTGCCCAGTCGAACAGCCATTCCGCGCCGGGCAGCGCGGCGATCACATCGGGCGCCTGACCGGGCGCGACGATCAGCCGCCACAACGGCAATTCGCGCGGGAGCGGCGCGGCATCGCGCACCGCCATCCACAGCGCATCGCCGCCTTCCAGCGCCTCGAACCCCGTCAACATCGCCGCGCGCGCCGCAACCGACTCCGCAAAGCCGTCGAGCCGTAGCGCGGTCACCGCCTTACCCTGCCAGTCGGGCAGGTGCGCCGCCGCAGTCACCTCCGCCGCCGACCCCATCGCGCGCGCCATCGCCGCCACAGCGCCCGTCGCGTCCAGCCCGCGCATCGCCAACGTCAGTCGCGTGCGCGGCGCAGGCAGTACCTTGAGCGTCAGCTCGGTCAGCGCCGCGAGCCGCCCCCAGCTGCCCGCCATCAGCTTGGGCAGATCATAGCCGGTGACGTTCTTCACCACCTTCGCCCCCGCGACGAATGTCTCGCCGCGCCCCGATACCGCGGTGAAGCCGAGCAGATGATCGCGCGCACCGCCGCGCGACAGCCGCGCCGGTCCGGCCACGCCCGCGGCGACCACGCCGCCGATCGTCGCGCCGCCGTCATTGCCGAGCATCGCACCATGGTCGAACGGATCGAAGGCGAGCATCTGGCCTTCGCTCGCGACCAGCGTTTCGATTTCGGCCAGTGGGGTTCCCGCGCCGACGGTCAACACCAGTTCGGGCGGGTCGTAATTGACCACGCCCGCAAAGCCGCACGTGTCGATGATCTGCGCGTCGCACGGCGCGCCGATCGCATCCTTGGTACCCCCGCCGCGCAGGCGGAGTTTGGTGCCGGAATCGCGCGCTTCGGCGATGACCGCGCAGAGATCATCGATGTTGGCGGGCCGGATCATCGCACCACACTTTCGTCACCCCGGCCTCGTGCCGGGGTCCACCGGGCAGCGAGTGCCGGGGCTTGAAGCAGCGGGTAGTAGG
>NZ_JBCNMA010000188.1:0-4558 GCF_039595165.1 Sphingomonas sp. | reverse complement strand
AGCGCGAGCGACACGATGCCGCCGACGATCGCCGACCAGCGATGGCGCAGCGTCCAGTTCAGGATCTTCATATACTGGTCCATCATCCACCCTTCGCCATGGGTGGCGTGGCCCTTCGCCTTGAGGAAATAGGCGGCGATCATCGGCGTCAGCAGGCGCGCGACGGCCAGGCTCATCAGCACCGCCGCGACCACCGTGAGGCCGAAATTCTTGAAGAACTGGCCCGAGATGCCGGGCATCATGCCCACCGGCAGGAACACCGCGACGATCGACATGGTGGTCGCGACCACCGCGACGCCGATCTCGTCCGCCGCGTCGATCGCGGCCTGGTAGGCGGTCTTGCCCATGCGCATGTGGCGGACGATGTTCTCGATCTCCACGATCGCGTCGTCGACCAGCACGCCCGCCACCAGGCTGAGCGCGAGCAGGGTCATCTGGTTCAGGTTGAACCCGAGCAGCTCCATGAAGAAGAAGGTCGGGATCGCCGAGAGCGGGATCGCCAGCGCCGAGATCAGCGTGGCGCGCCAGTCGCGCAGGAACAGGAACACCACGACCACCGCGAGCGCCGCACCCTCGAGCAGCGCCTCGATCGCCGAATGATATTGCGCCTCGGCATATTCGGTGTTGTTGAACAGCACCTCGAAGCGCACCTTGGGGTTGCGCTTCTGCATCTCCTCGAGCTTCTTCTCCGCCGCGTGGAACACCGCGACGTCCGACGCGCCCTTGCCGCGCTTGATGTCGAAGGCGAGCACCTGCTGACCGTTCCACTCGGCCGAACTGCGCAGCTCGGCATAGAGATCCTTGACCTCGGCGATGTCGGAGAGGCGCACGGTGCGGCCGCCGCCGATCGCGATCTGGGTCTGGCCGAGCGCATAGGCGTTGGCGGCGTTGCCGAGCACGCGCACGGACTGCTCGGTGCCCGAGATCTCGGCGCGGCCGCCCGCTGCGTTCAGGTTCACCTGGCGCAGCTGCTGGTTCACCTGGCTGGCGGTCAGGCCGTAGGACTGGACCTTGGCCGGATCGAGGACCACGCGGATCTCCCGGCTCACGCCGCCGACGCGTTCGACCGCAGTCAGGCCCGAGACCGACAGCAGCTCCTTCGACACCGCGTTGTCGACGTACCAGCTGAGCTCCTCCATCGTCATGTCGGTGGCGATCGCGGTGAAGCTGGCGATGTCGTTGTCGGTGGTGTTGGCGCGGAACACCTGCGGCTCGAGGATGCCGTCGGGCAAGTCGCCGCGGATCTGGTTGATCGCCTCGCGCACGTCGTTGACCGCGCGGTCGATCGGGGTGCCGATGTCGAGCTGGATGATCGTGGTCGAGTTGCCCTCGGTCACGTTCGATTCGATCTGGTCGATGCCCTGCAGCGCGCGCACCGCGGATTCGACGCGCTGGGTGATCTGCGTCTCGAGCTCGGTCGGCGCCGCGCCCGGCTGGCTGATCGTCACGATCGCGATCGGGAAGTCGATGTCGGGATCGTTGTTGACGTCCATCCGCGCGAAGCTGACGAAGCCCGCGATCGTCAGCGCGATGAACAGGACGATCGGCGGAACCGGGTTCCGGATCGACCAGGCCGAGATGTTGCGAAAGCCCATGACTCTGTCCTTAAGTCCGCGTCACCGCTGCAGCTTGATCAGGTTGGGCCGCACCTTCTGCCCCGGATTGAGGAAGGCGCCCGCGGTGATCACCACGCGCTCGGTGCCGTTGAGGCCGCTGGTGATCGCCACGCCCGCATCGGACACGTCGCCGGTGGTGATCGGACGGCGCTCCGCCTCGTCCCTGGCGTTGAGGATATAGACGAAGTTGCCCTTGTTGTCGCTCTGGATCGCGGACTGGGGCAGCAACGGCGCGACCTGGCCCCCGGTGTGGAGCCGCGCACTGGCGAAGCCGCCCGGCCGCAGCGCCTTGTTGTAGGACAGCGCGATGCGCGCAATGCCCTGGCGCGTCTGCGGGTCGATCACCGGCGAGACCTGCCACACCTGGCCGGTGAAGGTCTCGGTCGTGCCCGTCGGGGTGACCTCGGCGCGCGCGCCGACCGGGATGCGCTGGAGGTCCGCCTCGCTCAGCTGCGCGCGCATCTCGAACTGGCCGCCCTGCGCGACGCGAAACAAGGTGCCCGAGCCCGAGCTCACGATCTGGCCGGGCTCGACCGCGCGGGTCAGCACCAGGCCGGCCGCGGGCGAACGGATGTCGAGGCGGCGGTTGCGCGCGTTGATCTCGGAATGCTGCGCCTGCGCGACGCGGACGCGCGCCGCCGCGGCGTCGCGGGTAGCGGTCTTGCGGTCGATATCGGCCTTGGACACGAAGCCCCGGCCGAGCAGCTGCTGGGCGCGGTCGAGCTCGGACTGCGCGATCTTGAGATCGGCCTGCGCGACGCGGACGTTGGCCGCCTGCGACTGCGCGGTCTGCGCCTGGACCGAGCGGTCGACGGTCGCCAGCACCTGGCCGGCATTGACCCAGTCGCCCGGCTCGACGAGCACGCGCGTGACCTCGCCGCCCTCGCCGGCGACGCCGACCGGCATCTCGCGCCGCGCGGCGAGCGAGCCGGTGCCGGTGATCACGCGGTCGATCGACTGGCGGCCGGGCACCGCGACGGTCACCACCGGAAGCTGGCGATTGCCCCCTGGACCCTGCGCGCCCTTGGCGGCGCCGGCCTTGTCGCCCTCGCCGCTGCCCGAGGCGAAGGCGAACCACGCCGCGGCGAGCGCGGCGACCACGACCGCGACGGCCACGCCGACGATCCACCAGCGCCGCCTCGAGCGGCCTTCCCCCTCGCCGGTCAGCGCCAGCTTGTCGTCCCTGCCCAACATCCCTGCCTCGTAATTCATGCGCGACTCTTTCCACGTCGGTCATGCGACCGTTGCGGGCCATCCCCGTCACGCTGTGTTATATGAATATATCACCGGCCTCAAGAGCCGTTCTTTTCCCGCGCCGCCCCTGCCTGTTTTCGTCTTGTTCCGCAAGGGGACACGTGCCGCGCCGCACCATCGAATCGGGGTTTGCAGCGCCCGCATCCTCGGGCAAGTTCCCGCGCGGTCCCCCTGGCGGGAACCGTAGAACAGGAGGAAAGCATGCCCACCGGTATTCTTGGTTGGATCCTCATCGGCCTCGTCGCAGGCGCTCTTGGCAAGCTGATCATGCCCGGCAAGGATCCGGGCGGCATCATCGTCACCATCCTGATCGGTATCGCGGGCGCGTTGCTCGCCGGTTTCATCGCCCCGGCCCTCGGCATCAACCTCGCCGGCACCTTCACCAGCTACATCGCCGCCACGATCGGCGCCGTGGTGCTGCTCGCGCTGTATCGTCTGGTGATCGCCCGCCGGGCGAGCTGAATACGGTTCGTCGCAGCTACGGGGCTGTTCAGCCAGCGTTGTCCCGCCGCCGCTAGATGCGGCGGGACAACAGACGAAAGGCCCCTTTGAATGGTTCGATTGCTGACGCTCGCGGCGGTTGCCGCCGCCCTTCCGATGGCGGCCGCCGCGCAGGTCGCCGCGCCCGCGCTTCCCGCGGACGGCACGCTGCTCGACGTCGTCGCCGAAGGCGAGGCGACGCGAGTCCCCGACATCGCGACGATCCGCGCCGGCGTGGTGACGCAGGCGCCGACCGCCGCCGCGGCGCTGTCGGGCAACGCCCGGCAGATGACGCGCGTGCTCGCCGCGCTCAAGGCGGCCGGAGTCGCGGAGCGCGACGTGCAGACCGCGACGATCTCGCTCAACCCGCAATATCGTTATGCCGAGAACCAGCCGCCGGTGATCACCGGCTATCAGGCGTCGAACAGCGTCTCGATCAAGTTCCGCGACATCGCCAGGAGCGGCAATATCCTCGACGCGCTGGTCAAGGAGGGCGCCAACCAGATCGACGGCCCGAACCTGTCGATCGACCAGATGGAAGCGGCGCAGGACGAGGCGCGCACCGATGCGGTCAAGCGCGCCCGCGCCCGCGCCGAGCTCTATGCCAGGGCGCTGGGCATGCGCGTCGAGCGGCTGGTATCGTTGAGCGAGGGCAATGACGGCGGCGGCCCCGGGCCGGTGCCGGTGATGATGGCGCGGATGGAAGCCAAGGATTCGACTCAGGTCGTCCCCGGCGAGCAGCGCGTCGGCGTGACGATCCGCGTGCGCTTCCTGCTCAAGTGAACCAAAAGGGCCGCCCTTCCCGGGGCGGCCCTTCCTTTGTTTTTCGGTTCAGCGTGGCTGCACCGAAGGCACCGCGCTCAGCAGATCAGCGCACCGAGCCGCGGCGCACCAGGTTGACGATCGCCAGCAGGACGATCGCGCCGAGCAGCGACACCACGAAGCTGTACACCGACAGCCCCTGGTTGATCGATCCGCCGCTGAAGATCAGCCCGCCGATGAACGCGCCGACGATGCCGACGACGATGTTGAGCAGGATGCCCTGCTGCGCATCGGTGCGCATCACCAGGCTGGCGAGCCAGCCGACGACGCCGCCGATCACGAGCCACACGATAATTCCGACGAGGTCCATTGCTTCCTCCATCCTCGCACCCGCCTGTCGGGCAGGCCTTGTGCAGGGAAAGACTCGCAAACCGCCAAAATGGTTC
>NZ_JBCNMA010000187.1:0-4705 GCF_039595165.1 Sphingomonas sp. | reverse complement strand
CGGGCGAGGAGGAGATGGTCGCGCTGATGCGGCTCGCCCAGCAGCATCTCAGCCCGTCGCAGCTATGGGTGAACCCCGATTGCGGCCTCAAGACCCGCAAATGGGAGGAAGTGCGCCCAGCGATCGACGCCATGGTCGCCGCCGCCCGCACGCTACGCGCCGAAGTGGCGGAGGCTTAACCCAAATCCTCCCCCGCCAGGGGGAGGTGGCACGCGAAGCGTGACGGAGGGGGAGGACGCCCAACGCCTGTCGTCGCTTCCTCCCCCTCCCTCAGCCTGCGGCTGACACCCCCCGCGGGGGAGGATCAATGAGCACGCGCTCAATACTCGTCGTGAAGCCGCACCCAGCTCATCGTGCCGCCGGCCTCGTTGCGGCCCTTGGGGGTCAGGTCGAGCCAGTTCATCGCGCCCATCAGCAGCTCGGTGCCGCGATGATAGGTCGAATAGCTGTGGAAGATCTCGCCCGCGTCGTTCTTCGCGAACACGCTCACGCCGAACATGTCCGAGCTGCGCTGGATCGTGGTCAGCCCGTAATTGTAGAGCGCCCGGCCGGCCTCACGGTCGGCCTGCCTGAACGAGACGCAGAAGTCGTAGTTGAAGTCGCCCTCGTCCGACGACACCCACGGGAACGCCCAGCCCATCCGTTCCTTGACGGCCTCGATCTGCGCGACCGGCGCGCGGGAGACCGCGGCGAAGGCCAGGTCGGCATGCTCGAAATGCTGCCGCGCCGCGTCGGTATGGTCCATCGTGTAGGAGCAGCCCGGGCAAAGATGCTCCGACCCCGGCGCCAGCATGAAGTGATAGACGGCGAGCTGGCTGCGTTCGCCGAACAGGTCGCCCAGCGTCAGCGGGCCGTCCGGCCCCGCGAACACATAGTCCTTCTCGACCCGCACCCAGGGCAGCCCGCGCCGCTCGGCGCGCAGCTCGTCGAGCGCGTGGGTCATCGCGCGCTCCTTCTCGAACAGCGCCTTGCGCGCGGCCATCCATTCCTCGCGCGATACGATTTCATGTTGCATTGCTCTTCTCCTCGTTGATCGTCAGCCGCGCCCGGCAAGCTTGAGCCAGGGCGGCAGGTGGAACAGGCTCATCAGCAGGTACATCGCGGTCATGCCGTCGACCGGCAGCAGCGTGGCCCCCGCCGCACACAAAGCGAGCGGCGGCGCGTCGGCGGCGGAGACCAGCGCCATCGCCGCGAACACCGGCGACGCCGCGAGCGCCAGCCAGGCCGTCTTTCCGGCCGCCTTGTTTGCCGTTGCGGACATCGCCATGCTCCGTCGTCGTTGGTCCATGGAACCTAGGGACGGGCGGCGCGCGGGTGAGAGTTACAAGTGTGACGCGATTTGGGAGCGACGAATCCTTCCCCGCCAGGGGGAGGTGGCGCGCAACGCGCGACGGAGGGAAAGGACGGCGGCGCACCATCGGGTACACCGCGCCCTCCCCCTCCGTCGGCCTTCGGCTGCCACCTCCCCCTGGCGGGGGAGGATCGCCCCCTCATCGCCCCTCCAGCTCGTCACGACGGTCCAGATGGACTCGCTGATCAACGCCGCCGCCCGCGCGCTCGCCGCCGGCAATCCCCTCGCCGCGCTCGATCGCGTCGCATTGCGCGACGACCCCGCCGCGCTCGCGCTGCGCGGCATCGCCATGGCGCAGCTCGGCGACCTCACCCGCGCGCGCGCGCTGCTGCGCCGCGCCGCCCGCGCCTTCGGCAATCGCGAGCCGGCCGCCCGCGCCCGCTGCATCGTCGCCGAGGCCGAGATCGCCCTCGTCTCGCGCGACCTCGGCGAGCCGATGCGCGGGCTCGACGCCGCGCGCGCCGCCCTCGCCGCGCATGACGACCGCGCCAATGCCGCGCATGCCGGCTATCTCGAGGCGCGGCGCCTGCTGCTGATCGGCCGGCTCGACGACGCCGCGCGGATTCTCGAAGCGCTCGATCCCGCCGCGCTGCCCCCGGCCTCCCGCGCCGGCGCCTGGCTGGTCGCCGCGGGCATCGCGATGCGCCGAATCGAGGCCGCGCCCGCCCGCGCCGCGCTCGACCGGGCGGCCGGCGCCGCCCGCCAGGCCGGCATCCCCGCGCTCGCCGCCGAGGTCGCGCAGGCGATACGTGCATTCGATTCCCCCGCCGCCCGGCTCGTCACCCGCGACGGCACGCGGCTGCTCGCCCTCGCCGAGGTCGAGGCGCTGCTCGCCGGCAACACGCTCGTCGTCGACGCCTGCCGCACGGTGATCCGGGCGGGCGAGACTCTCGTCCCGCTCGCCAGCCGGCCGGTGCTGTTCGCCCTCGCCCGCACCCTCGCCGAGGCCTGGCCGCAAGACGTCACGCGCCTCGCCCTGCTCCGACACGCGTTCCGCGCCCGCGAAGCCGACGAGTCGCATCGCGCCCGCCTGCGCGTCGAGATCGGCCGGTTGCGCGCGGAGCTCGACCCGCTCGCCGAGATCAGCGCGACCGAGGACGGCTTCATCCTCAAGCCCCGCGCCGGCCGCGCGGTGGCACTGCTCCTCCCCCCTCAGGAGGACGCGCATGCCGATGTCCTCGCGCTGCTCGCCGACGGCGAGGCCTGGTCGAGCTCCGCGCTCGCCTTGGCGCTCGACGTCAGCCCGCGCACGGTCCAGCGCGCGCTCGAGGCGCTCGCCGGAGCCGGCAGGGCCGACGCCCTCGGAGCCGGCCGCGCGCGCCGCTGGATGGCGCGGCAGACCGTGGGTTTCCCGACAAGCTTGTTACTCCCGGCCGTCCTGCCGGGCGGATAACTTGGCTCCACGATCAAGGAGCGACGACATGACCGAACCCTATACCGGCGGCTGCGCCTGCGGCGCGATCCGCTACGCGATCGCCGAGGAACCGGTGACGATGAACCTCTGCCAGTGCCGCCAATGCCAGCGCGAGAGCGGCAGCGGCCATGGCGCGCACCTCACCTTCGCCGGCGCGACGGTGACGGTCAGCGGCGAACCCGCCTGGTGGGAAAGCGTCGGCGAGAACGGCACGCGCAAGCGGCGCGGCTTCTGCCCCACCTGCGGGTCGCCGATGTTCATCGCGCTGCCCGACCTGCCCGACGTGTTCATCACCAGCGCGGCCAGCCTCGACGATCCGTCGCGCTACCGGCCGCAGGTGATCTACTGGACCGCCGCCGGCCACGCCTGGGACCGCATCGACCCCGCACTCACCCCTTTCGAGAAACTGCCGCCGGAACTGACTCCGGACGCCGCCCCCACAGGAGCAGCATCATGAAGCACGCAGCCGCCGAGATCCTCCGCGAATACGGCCCCTTCCCCACCGGCGACGTCGCCGGCGTCAGCTTCGACGGCGAGCGCGTGTGGTTCGCCACCGGCGAGCGCATCGAGGCGCTCGACCCCGACAGCGGCGAGGTCACCGGCGGGGTCGACGTGCCCGCCGATGCCGGCACCGCGTTCGACGGCACGCACCTCTACCAGATCGCCGAGGCGGTGATCCGCAAGGTCGATCCGCAGACCGGCGCGGTGCTCGCGACCATCCCCGCCCCGGGCAATGGCGGCGACTCCGGCCTCACCTGGGCCGAGGGCTCGCTCTGGGTCGGCGAATATCGCGCCGCCAGCATCCACCAGATCGATCCGGAGACCGGCAAGGTCCTGCGCACGATCAAGTCCGACCGCTTCGTCACCGGGGTCACCTGGGTCGAGGGTGAGCTGTGGCACGCCACCTGGCAGGACGATGCCAGCGACCTGCGCCGCATCGATCCGGCGAGCGGCGCGGTGCTGGAGCGGCTCGACATGCCTGCGGGCACCGGTATCTCGGGCCTCGAATCCGACGGCGCCGGCCGCTTCTTCGCCGGCGGCGGCAAGACCGGCAAGGTCCGCGCGATCCGGCGGCCGGGCTATGCTGCGGTCGCCTGAAACCATTTTCCTACAGCGCGCCGGTTCGGTTAGACTCGGCGGGCTGTTTGACAACCGAAACCCTTGCCCCGCCGCGCGCGTGGAGGTGTGACGTTTGGGACGTTCCGCGGACCCGGCCGCGCGCCCGACAGCACGCCGTGGGTGTCAACCTCGTGTAAACTTAGCGGATTGGGATAGCCCATGCGCCGCGTGACTCCTTTGCCCCGTTCGACTATTGTTCCGCCATGGCGACGGCGCCTCTCCTCGACCTGCCTCCGCGGCCGCTGCGCTGGCTGTATCTCGACCTCAACAGCTTCTTCGCCGCGGTCGAGCAGCAGCTGAACCCCGAGCTGCGCGGCAAGCCGGTGATCGTCGCGCCGGTCAACAGCGACACCACCGTCGCCATCGCCGCCTCGGTCGAGGCCAAGAAATACGGCATCCGCACCGGCACCCCGGTATGGGAAGCCAAGCGCCTGTGCCGCGACCTGCTCATCGCGCCGGGCCAGCACGAGAAATATGTCGAGTTCCACAATGCGATCGTCGACGAGGTCTGGAAGCACATCCCGGTCACCCATGTCTGCTCGATCGACGAGGTCGCCTGCCGCCTGCTCGACAACGAGAACGATCCCGACGCCGCGATCGCGCTCGCCCACCGCATCAAGGATGGCATCCGCGCCAATGTCGGCATCTGCCTCACTTCGTCGGTCGGCATCGCCCCCAACCGCCTGCTCGCCAAGCTCGCCAGCGACATGCAGAAGCCCGACGGGCTCACCGTGCTGACCCAGGAGCAGCTCCCGCACCGCCTGTTCCCGGTCCCGCTGCGCGACATCGCCGGGATCGGCGCCAAGATGGAGAAGCGCCTC
>NZ_JBCNMA010000186.1:0-4764 GCF_039595165.1 Sphingomonas sp. | reverse complement strand
TCTAACAGGTGTAGGAGGTGTGGATGAGATGAAGCAAGTGCGTCTAATTAAAAAAGCACAAAAAGGGAATGTCCCGGCATTTGCCCAGCGGCGGGGTGAGCTTGTGCAGCTCGGGCATGCCGTTGGCGCGCGGGCCCTGGAAGCGGACCACGACGACCACGTCGCGGTCGAGCTCGCCTGCCTTGAACGCGTCCTGCACCTGCTGCTGGTCGCTGAACACGCGGCAGGGGGCCTCGATCGTCCACCGGTCGCGCTCGACCGCGCTGACCTTGATGCACGCGCGGCCGAGATTGCCCGAGAGGATGCGGAAGCCGCCTTCGGGCGAGAAGGGCGCGTCGATCGTGCGCAGGATGGTGTCGTCGCCGCTCTGCTCGGGGTGATCGACCCAGACGAGCTTGTCGTCCTCGAGCACCGGGCGCTTCACATAGTCGGCGAGGCTGCCGCCTGCGACCGTCAGCGTATCGCCGTGCAGGATGCCGCCCTTGAGCAGCTCGCGGATCACGAAGGTCGGGCCGCCGGCATCCTCGAAGCCGTTCACATCGGCCGAGCCGTTGGGATAGACGCGCGCGAGCAGCGGCACGACGCGCGACAGGCGGTCGAAATCCTCCCAGTCGATCAGCACCCCGGCGCAGCGCGCGATCGCGGGCAGGTGGATCAGATGGTTGGTCGATCCGCCGGTGGCGAGCAGCACCACCGCCGCGTTGACGATCGCGCGCTCGTCGACGATCTCGCCGATCGGGCGATAGTCGTTGCCGTCCCAGCCGATCTCGGGGAGGCGCTGCACCGCGGCGCGGGTCAGTTCCTGGCGCAGCTTGGTCAGCGGGTTGGCGAAGGCGGCGCCGGGCATGTGCAGGCCCATCGCCTCCACCATCATCTGGTTGGAGTTGGCGGTGCCGTAGAAGGTGCAGGTGCCCTTGCCGTGATAGGCGGCGATCTCGGATTCGAGCAGCTCCTCGCGGCTCGCCTTGCCCTCGGCATAGAGCTCGCGGACGCGCGCCTTCTCCTTGTTGGCGATGCCGGTGCGCATCGCGCCGCCCGGGATCAGCACCATCGGGAGATGGCCGAAGCGCAGCGCGCCCATCAGCAGCCCGGGGACGATCTTGTCGCAGATGCCGAGCAAAGCGGCGCCCTCGAAGGTGTTGTGGCTGAGCGCGACGGCGGTGGCGAGGGCGATGGTGTCGCGGCTGAACAGCGACAGCTCCATCCCGGCATAGCCCTGAGTCACGCCGTCGCACATCGCCGGGACGCCGCCGGCGACCTGCGCGGTGGCACCGGCTTCGAGCGCCCAGATCTTCATCTGCTCGGGATAGCGGTAATAGGGCGCGTGCGCGGAAAGCATGTCGTTGTACGCGGTGACGATGCCGATATTCATCCGGTTGGCCGGCTTCATCACGTCGCGCTGCTCGTCCGTCCCGGCATAGGCATGGGCGAGGTTGGCGCAGCCGAGCCGCCCGCGCGTGCTGCTGCCGGCCTCGCGCTGCGCGACCATCAGCGCGTTGTAGGCGTCGCGGCGCTTCCCGGACCGTTCGATGATGCGATCGGTGACTGCGGCGACTTCGGGGTGGAGATTGGTCATGACTCGTGCCTTCGCACATGCTGCCCGTCATTCCCGCGAAGGCGGGAATCCATTGCCGCAGCCGGTGCGGCTCCTTCGATACGCCAGCCCGAATGGATCCCCGCCTTCGCGGGGATGACGAGGTGGGGGAGGGTGGCGATCGGCGACATCAGCCTTCCAGCCAATGCACGTCGACCGGCAGCTCGGTCTCGGCGAGGATGCGGCCGATCGGGTAGGACGAGGACGCGCCCTGCTTGATCGCGGCTTCGAGCACCTTGCGCTTCTCCGCGCCGGTGATCGCGACCATCAGCGACTTGGCGTTGGCGATCGCGCCGCCGGAAAGGGTGACGCGGGCGACCGGAGCCTCGGGCGGCAGCGGATCGGGCATCACGCCGAGCGCGCGGCGCTCCTTGGGGCCGTTGAGCGCCTCGTCGAGATCGGGGCCGGGGAAGATCGACGCGGTGTGCCCGTCCGCGCCCATGCCGAGCAGGACGAGGTCGAGCGGCCAGTGGAAGTCGGCGAGGCGCGCATCGGCGGCGCGGCCGGCCGCCTTGTAGTCATCCGCCTTCTCGCTGACGAGCGGGATGACGCGCGCGCCCTTGGGAATGAACGCCTTGCCGAGACCCGTGACGTTGGACATTGGATCGCCGAGCGGGACGATGCGGTCGTCGGTCGGGACGATCGTGACGCGCTTCCAGTCGATCTTGGCGGCGGCGAGCTTCTCATAGACCGGGGCGGGGGTGCGCCCGCCCGCCAGCGCGATCACCGCGCCGCCGCGCGCATCGATCGCGCTCTCGATGATGAAGCCGATGTCGCCGGCGAGGGCGTCGCTCCATTCATCGCTTTCCTCATATTCCCACCATTCGATTTCTTCGGCCATTTCAGTTGTTCTCCGGTGGGATGTGGATTTCAAATCCTCCCCCGGAGGGGGAGGGGGACCGCGAAGCGGTGGAGGGGTAGTCGCCACAAGCGATGTCGCGAGCGGAGAATACCCCTCCGTCATCGCTGCGCGATGCCACCTCCCCCTCCGGGGGAGGAATGGTCAGGGCCATCACTCGTTCCACGTCACGCCATCTCGTTCCGTCAATGCGATGGCCGCAGAGGGGCCCCAGGTACCTGCGGCATAGGGCTTGGGCTTGACGTCGGCCTGGTCCCAGCCGGCGCGGATCGCGTCGATCCAGGTCCATTGCGCCTCCACCTCGTCGCGGCGCACGAACAAGGTAGGATCGCCCTCGAGCAAGTCCAGCAGCAGGCGCTCATAGGCGATGCGGCGGCGGGTGCCGGCGAACTCGTGCTCGAGGCTGAGATTGAGCGGCACCTCGCGCAGGCGCACCCCCTCGCGATCGAGGCCCGGTTCCTTGGCCATGACGAGGAGGCGGACATATTCCTCGGGCTGGATGCGTATGATGAGGGTATTCGACTGGAGCACGCCGCCGCGCTCGGCGAAGATCGAATGCGGCACGGGCTTGAACTGGACGACGATCTCGGAGCGGCGCTCGGTCATGCGCTTGCCGGTGCGCAGGTAGAAGGGCACGCCCTGCCAGCGCCAATTGTCGACATGCGCCTTGATCGCGACGAAGGTCTCGGTCTTCGAGGCCTTCTCGAGCTCCTCGGCATAGCCGGCGACGATCTTCCCGGTCGACGCGCCGCCGGTATATTGCCCGGTGACGGTGAGGTTGGCGGCTTCCTGCCCCGCGATGGGGCGCAGCGAGCGCAGCACCTTGACCTTCTCGTCGCGGATCGAGGTGCCGTCGAAACGGGCAGGGGGCTCCATCGCGATCAGCGCGAGCAGCTGGAGGATATGGTTCTGGACCATGTCGCGCAGCGCGCCGACCTCGTCATAATAGCCCGCGCGGCCCTCGAGCCCGACGGTCTCCGAGACGGTGATCTGGACGTGGTCGATCCCGGCGGCGTTCCAGATCGGCTCGAACAGCGAATTGCCGAAGCGCAGCGCGAGGATGTTCTGCACCGTCTCCTTGCCGAGATAATGGTCGATGCGGAAGGTGCGGTCCTCGGGGAAGACCGACGCCACGGCGTCGTTGATCTCGCGGCTGGAGGGGAGGTCGGTGCCGAGCGGCTTTTCGAGGCCGATGCGCACGTTGCTGCCCGCGAGACCGGCCGAGGCGAGGCCCTTGATCGTCGGCTCGAAGAACTTCGGCGCGGTCGACAGGAAGATGGCGAGTCCGCCGGAGATATCGCCGAGCTTGTCGGCAAGCGCCGAATAGCCCGCGATATCGGCGGCATCGAGCGCCTGGTACTGCAGCCGCTCGAGGAAAGCGGCGATCGCTTCCTTGTTCTTGCGATCCTCGGGCAGGTGCGTGTCGAGCGCCTTGGCGGCGAACTCGCGGAATTCGGCATCTGACAGCGTTGACCGTGCGGTCCCCGTGATCGTCAGGCCGGCGGGGAGCAGGCCGTCCGCATGGAGGCCGTAGAGCGACGGAATCAGCATGCGCTGCGAGAGATCCCCGGTGGCTCCGAAGAGCAGCAGCTTGCCGAATGGCTGTCGCATCGATCCTCCCAATGTCTTGCGGGCTCCCCCTAGCAGCGGATGCGCGCGATGCGAAGCGCGCATACCTATTCGCTGCTAAAGCACCAGCCCCGCGGTCTGGTCGAACCCGGCCATGATGTTGAGATTCTGCACGGCCGCGCCGCCCGCGCCCTTGCCGAGATTGTCGAGCGTCGCGACGAGCCGCGCCTGGCCGCGCTCGGCATTGCCGAACACCCGGATCGTCAGGCGATCGGTGCCGGCGTCGTCTTCGATGCGAACCAGCGACACGTCGTCGGCAGGCAGCACGCGGACGATCGGCGAATCGCGATAGGCGTCGGCCAGCGCCGCCTCGATCTGAGCCGGCGAAGGCTTGCGCGGCAGCGCCTGGAGCGGCAGCGGCACCTCGATCAGCATGCCGCGATAGGCGCGCGCGACCGCGGGCTGGAAGATCGGGGCGTGATCGATGCGCGCGTGCTTCTGCATCTCGGGCAGATGCTTGTGCTCGAGATTGAGGCCATAGGCGCGGTAGCCGGTAGTGTCGCCACCGTCCTCGAACTCGGCGATCATCGACTTGCCGCCGCCCGAATAGCCCGATGCGCCGCCCGCGGTGAGCACCCAGTCCGGCGGGATAAGGCCGGCGCGGACCAGCGGGCGCACCAGCGCGAGGAAGCCGGTCGGCCAGCATCCCGGATTGCTGACATGGCGCGCTTCGGCGATCGCC
>NZ_JBCNMA010000185.1:0-4791 GCF_039595165.1 Sphingomonas sp. | reverse complement strand
TATGCCTTCCGCATCCGCCAGCTCACCACCACCGACTATACCGCCGACCAGATCCACAAGATCGGCCTCGACGAGGTCGCGCGCATCCGCGCCGAGATGGCGAAGGTCGCCAAGGACGCCGGCTATCCGAGCCGCGAGGCCTTCGTGCAGGAGCTGCGCACCAATCCCAAATATTACGCCAAGACGCCCGAGGAGCTGATGGCGGCGGCCGCCTTCCAGGCCAAGACGATCGACGGCCTGATGCCCGGCTTCTTCTACAAGATGCCGCGCCTGCCCTATGGCCTCAAGCGCATCCCCGCCGAGACCGCGGAAGGCACCACCACCGCCTATTACGGCCCGGGCAACCCGCAACTCGGCCTCGCCGGCAATTATTTCGTCAACACCTCCAAGCTCGACCAGCGCCCGCTTTACGAATTGCCCGCGCTCACCGCGCACGAGGCCGTGCCCGGCCATCACCACCAGATCGCGCTCCAGCAGGAGATGGAGACGAGCAAGTTCCGCCGCCATCTCGCCAGCTTCACCGCCTTCACCGAAGGCTGGGGCCTCTATGCCGAGCGCATCGGGATCGAGATGGGCCTGTACGACACGCCCGAGAAGCAGATGGGCCGCCTGTCCTACGAGATGTGGCGCGCCTGCCGCCTCGTCGTCGACACCGGCATCCATTCGAAGGGCTGGACCAAGGAGCGGGCGGTCAAGTTCATGCTCGACAACACCGCGCTGTCGGCGGCGAACATCGATGCCGAGGTCAACCGCTACATCAGCTGGCCGGCCCAGGCGCTCGGCTACAAGCTTGGCGAGATCAAGATCCGCGAGCTGCGCGCCCGCGCGGAAAAGGCGCTGGGGGCGAAGTTCGACCTCAAGGGCTTCCACGACGCGGTGCTCGGCCAGGGCGCGGTCCCGCTCGACGTGCTCGACGCGCAGATCGAGGACTGGATCGCGGCGGAGAAGGCCAAGGGTTGACGACGTTCATTCCACCGTCATCCCCACGAAGGCCGTCATCCCCGCGAAGGCGGGGATCCATTCTGGCTGCCGTAGCGGCACAAGCCTCGACCGCCGCGGCAATGGATTCCCGCCTTCGCGGGAATGACGATGTATTGGCAAGCGCGCGAAGGACATCGCCAACGCTTCCTTAACCCTGTCCTGTCATCACGCATCCCCGAATGGGGAGCTTCACGATGATCCGCCGGGCCAGTGCCACCGTCCTGTTGCCGCTCGCGCTCGCCGCGTGCGGCGGGGGCGCGGACAACCAGAATGTCGACGCGCTCGACAATGAGATCACCGCGAACACCGCCGATCCGGCGCTGATGGGCGCGCTTCAGGACCAGATCATGGTCGATCCGCAGCTCGCCGGCCAGGCCAACAAGGACGCGATCCGCCCCGCCAGCCAGCCCTATTCCGCGCCGGTCCCCTCGGAAACCGTCGCCGCCGCCAAGGCCGCGATGCCCAGGGACGGCGAACTCCTCAAGGCCCCCGCCCCGAACGGCACGTGCGAGGCGTGCGACGTCCAGGACCAGGCGATCACGCTCGGCGCGCTCGCCGCGAAGCAGAAGGACAAGCGCACGGCGAGCTGCGCGGCGAAGCTCAACTACTCGGCGTCGTGGGCCGCGCGCCTGCCCGCCGGCATGCCGCTCCATCCCCAGGCCCGCGTCACCGAGGCGGCTGGCGCGCAGGATGCGCAATGCGCACTTCGGGTAGTAAGCTTCTCGACACCGCAGCCGCTGCAGACCATGATCGACTGGTACTATACCAAAGCGGTCAAGGCCGGTTTCTCGGCCGAGCATCAGGCAAAGGAGGGGCAGCACGTCCTTGGCGGCACACGTGGCCGCGATGGGTCGGCCTATGTCGTGATGCTCTCGGCCCGCGCCGACGGCGGCACGGATCTGGATCTCGTCGCCAACGGCGGCAACTGAGTTTCTCCCGGGGGCGGTGCGAAAGCGTCGCCCCCACCCAATTCGGGCCAGCTTGGTTCCGCGCCTGTTTCCCGCTAGTGCCGCGGGATGAACCACCTCCTCCTCGTCATGCTCGGCGGCGCAGTCGGCGCCGGGGCGCGGCACCTCACCGGCCGTGCCGCGCTCGCGCTGTGGGGGCCGGGCTTCCCTTGGGGCACGCTGATCGTGAATGTCGCCGGCGGCCTCGCCATGGGCCTGCTCGCCGGCTGGCTCGCCGCGCGGTCGAGCGGCGACGAAGCGCTGCGCGCCCTGCTCGGCGTCGGCGTGCTCGGCGGCTTCACCACTTTCTCCGCCTTTTCGCTCGAGACCGCCAACATGCTCCAGCGCGGCGACCATGGCATCGCCCTGCTCTACATCCTTGCCTCGGTCGCCGGTGCGATCCTCACGCTGTTCGCCGGCCTCCAGCTCGCCCGGGTGGCGGCATGAGCGACGCCAATGTCCGCCAGTTCACCGTCGGCGTCGACGACGACGGCATCCGGCTCGATCGCTGGTTCAAGCGGCATCTGCCCGACACCAGCTTCAACATCGTCTCGCGCTGGGCGCGCACCGGCCAGCTCCGCCTCGACGGCGCGCGCGCCACGCCGGGCGAGCGCATCCAGGCCGGCCAGGTGATCCGCGTCCCTCCCGCCGAAGCGCCGCAGCCCGCTGCCGCCAAGCCGAAGAAGTCGCGTCCGCAGCTCACGCCCGAGCAGATCGAGTTCGCCGAATCGATGGTGATCCACCGCGATGCGCAGGCGATGGTGCTCAACAAGCCGCCCGGTCTCGCGACGCAGGGCGGCACCAAGACTCACGACCATGTCGACCAGCTGCTCGACGGCCTCTATTTCGACCTCGATACGCGGCCCAAGCTGGTCCACCGGCTCGACAAGGATACCTCGGGCGCGCTGGTCCTGGCCCGCACCGCGCGCGCGGCCGCCTATTTCTCGAAGAGCTTCTCCGGCCGCACCGCGCGCAAGACTTATTGGGCGGTGGTGGTCGGCGTGCCGAGCATCGAGGACGGCTTCATCGACCTTCCGCTCGGCAAGCAGCCGGGCACTGGCGGCGAGAAGATGCAGGTCGACGAGGAAGAAGGCCAGCCGGCGCGGACGCGGTATCGGGTGATCGATCGAGCAGGCAACCGCGCCGCCTGGGTCGAGCTTCAGCCGCACACCGGGCGCACGCACCAGCTGCGCGTGCACATGGCGGCGATCGGCCACCCGATCGTCGGCGACGGCAAGTACGGCCTCGCCGAGGCGTTCCTGTCGGGCAGCATCTCGCGCAAGATGCACCTCCATGCGCGCCGCATCCGCATCGACCATCCCGACGGCGGCAAGCTCGACGTCACCGCCGATCTCCCCACCCACTTCGCCGAGACGCTGGCGAGCCTCGGCTTCGACATCGAGCGCGGCGACAACATGCCGCCCGACGAGAGAGCACCGCTGACCCGCGATCAGGAGAAATCGCGCGCCAAGGCCCACGCCAAGACCGTGCGCAAGGAACGCCGCGGCGAGCGTCGCGGGCGCGGAGACAAGCCCGCCAAGCCCGCCAAACCCGCCAAACCCGCAAAGCCCAGGAAGAAATGAGCCGCCTCGCCGTATTCGACTGCGACGGCACGCTCGTCGACTCGCAAGCCAATATCTGCCGCGCGATGGAAGCGTGCTTCGACTTGCACCGGCTCGATCCCCCCGGCCGCGATTCGATCCGCCGCATCGTCGGCCTGAGCCTCGTCCCCGCCATCGCCGCGCTGCTGCCCGAGGCCGAGGCACGCCAGCACGAGCTGATGGCCGAGGATTACAAGCGCGCCTTCCACGCGATGCGCACTGACTGCGCGCTCGACCCCGAGCCGCTGTTCGACGGTGTTGCCGAGGCGATCGAAGCGCTCGACGCCGCGGGCTGGGTGCTGGGCGTGGCGACCGGCAAGTCCGACCGCGGCCTCGCGCTGATCCTCGAACATCATGGCCTGACCCACCGTTTCGTCACGCTCCAGACCGCCGACCGCCACCCCTCCAAGCCGCATCCGTCGATGCTCGAAGCCGCGATCGCCGAAGCCGGCGCCGTGCCGGAAACCACCGCGATGATCGGCGACACCAGCTTCGACATCGCGATGGCGCTCAATGCCGGCGCGCACGCGGTCGGGGTTGCGTGGGGCTATCACGAAGCGCATGAACTGACGGCAGCCGGCGCGCATCGCGTCTCCACCGACGCCCGCGAGCTTCCGGCCTTGCTGGAGGCGTTATGACCGAGGATCCCGCCCGCAACCGCTATTTCGCGATGGTGTTCGCCGAGATGCTGGCCGTCGCCGGCGCGGTGTTCGGCCTGGCGATCATGGCCAAGACCGACACGATGTGGCTGCGCATCCTCGGCGCCGCGATCCTGCTCTCGGGGCTCTACTGCATCGCCGTCGTCCCCCGCGCGATGGCACGCCGCTGGCGCACCCCGCCCACGCCGGACCGGTAACGCATGAAGCGCTTCTGGAAGGACGCCGCCGCGGTGCCGGCGGAGGGCGGCCATGACATCCATCTCGACGACAAGCCCGTGCGCACCCCGGGCCGCGTCCCGCTGACTCTGCCCACCCTCGCGCTGGCCGAGGCGGTCGCGGACGAATGGCGCGCGGTCGGCGAGACGATCGATCCGCGCGCGATGCCGCTCACCGGCCTCGCCAATGCCGCGATCGACCGCGTCGCGCCCGATTCCGCCAGCTTCGCCACGGGCCTCGCCAAGTATGGCGAGAGCGACCTGCTCTGCTACCGCGCCGACCATCCGCTCGAGCTGCAATTGCGCCAGCAGGCGGCGTGGGATCCGCTGCTCGACTGGGCGCGCACCCGCTATGGCGTCGACCCGGTCACCACCACCGGCGTGATGC
>NZ_JBCNMA010000184.1:0-4860 GCF_039595165.1 Sphingomonas sp. | reverse complement strand
GAAGCTGACGCTGAGCCGGCCGCGGAGGTGCGCTGGTGCCTTGGCGGCCGGCTCGGCGTCAGCTTCGACAGTGCGATCGACCTGGCGAGCTACTACGAGCTGCTCGCCCAGATGCTGAAAAAGGGCTGACCGGCAGTCGCGACATTCTATCCTCCCCCGCCAGGGGGAGGTGGCACGCGCGGCGTGACGGACGGGGAGGACGCCCAACGGCAGTGGCGTGTCCGCCCACGCCGTCAGCCTCCGGCTGACACCTCCCCCTGGCGGGGGAGGACTGATACCGATCCGTCCTAGCCCCGCCGCACCAGCACGACCCCGGCGAGCACCAGCAGCACGCCGAATGCGCGCATCGGCGTAATCGGGGTCTGCGCCAGCCGGATCAGCCCGAAATGATCGATCACCAGCGCCGCCGCCAGCTGCGCGGCGATCGCGATGGTGAGCATCGACGCGAGCCCCAGGCGTGGCGCGGCATAGGCGGAGGTCGAGACGAAGATCACCCCGTAGATGCCCCCGGTCCAGGCCCACCATGGCACGTCCTTGAGTCCGGCCGGAGAGGTGCGATCGAGCGTCGCCCAGATCCCGAGCAGGATCGCGGTTCCCACTCCGAAGGAGATCAACGCGGCGAGGATCACCGACCCGTTGCGCGCCAGCATCGCGTTGACCGGCGGCTGCATGGCGACGCCGATCCCGGCGAGGATCGTCAGCAGAATTGGAATGATCGCGCCCATCTGCGCCGCAGATAGGTCGTGACGCGAGCGGTTCAACCCGCGCGCAGCAATCCCACCGCCGCGTCGCGCTCGAACAGGTACAGCGCCACCCGCGCCGCCTGCCCCCGCTCGCCGCTGAGCCCGCCATCGCGATCGACCAGCAGCCGCGCATCGGCATTGGCCGCGCCGATCAGCTCGGCGAACTTCTCGGGCGGGGCGAGGCGGAAGGTCTGCTCGCCCGACTGGCGCGTGCCGAGCATCTCGCCCGCGCCGCGCAGCCGCAGGTCCTCCTCGGCGATGCGGAAGCCGTCATTGGTCTCGCGCATCAGCGCCAGCCGCGCCCGCGCCGTCTCGCTCAGCGTGCCCCCGCGCAGCAGCACGCACACCGATCGCCCGCCGCCGCGCCCGACCCGGCCCCGAAGCTGGTGGAGTTGCGCCAGCCCGAAGCGGTCGGCATGCTCGATCACGATCAGCGTGGCGTTGGGCACGTCCACCCCCACCTCGATCACCGTCGTCGCGACCAGCACGCCGAGCTCGCCCGAGGCGAAGCGCGCCATCACCGCATCCTTCTCCGGCCCCTTCATCCGGCCATGGACCAGCCCGATGCGGTCGCCGAAGCGCGAGCGCAACGCCTCCGCCCGCGCCTCGGCCGCCGCCATATCGACCTTCTCGCTTTCCTCGACCAGCGGGCACACCCAATAGGCCTGCCCCCCGCCCGACAGATGCCGCGCGAGGCCGTTGACGATCTCCTCCAGCCGCTCCTCGCTGATCACGCTGGTCTCGATCGGCTGGCGACCCGGCGGCATCTCGTCGAGCTTGCTCACGTCCATCTCGCCATGCGTCGCGAGCTGGAGCGTGCGCGGGATCGGCGTCGCGGTCATGACGAGCAGGTGCGGCGCGACCTTCGCCTTGGCCTGGAGCATCATCCGCTCGGCCACGCCGAAGCGATGCTGCTCGTCCACCACCACCAGTCCCAGGTCACGATACTCGACCCCCTGCTGGAAGATCGCATGCGTGCCGATCAGGATATCGATCGATCCGTCGGCGAGACCCATCAGCGTCGCCTCACGCACCTTGCCCTTGTCGCGCCCCGTGAGAATGGCGAGGTTGACGCCGAGCCCGGAGAACAGCCGCTGCAGCGTCTCGAAGTGCTGGCGCGCGAGGATCTCGGTCGGGGCGAGCATCGCGCCCTGCGCGCCCGCCTCGACCGCGATCAGCAGCGCCATCGCCGCGACCAGCGTCTTGCCCGCACCGACATCGCCTTGCAGCAGCCGCAGCATCGGCCGGCTCTGCGCCATGTCGCCCTCGATCTCGCGGATCGTCCGCGCCTGCGCCCCGGTCGGCGTATAGGGCAACCGCAGCGCATCGCGCAGCCGCCCGTCGCCCGCCAGCGGCCGCCCCTTCTTCGCCCGTGCCGCGCCGCGCACCAGCATCAGCGCGAGTTGGTTGGCGAACACCTCGTCATAGGCCAGCCGGTCGCGCGCCTTCATGTCGGCGGGATCGGCATGGATCCGCGCCAGCGCCTCGCGCCAGTCCGGCCAGCCATTGCGGTCCTTCAGGCTCGGCTCGATCCATTCGGGCAATTCGGGGGCGCGCTCGACCGCCTGCGCCGCCAATGCCGCCAACCGCTTCGACGTCATCCCCTCGGACAGCGGATAGATCGCCTCGCGCCCGCCGGGCTGTGCATCGGTCAGCGCGACCACCTCGGGATGCACGATCTGCAGTTCCTGACCATATTGGTCGAGCTTGCCGGACACCCAGCGCGATTCGTTGAGCGGCAGCTGCTTCTTCGCCCAGCCCGAATTGCCGCCGAAGAACACCAGGGTGACGTAATTGCCCCGCGCATCCACCGCCTCGACCCGTGACGGCGCTCGCGCACTGCCGCCCATGCGGTAATTCACGGGCGTCAGCGTGATCGCAATGATCTGCCCGACATCCGCCGCGTCCAGCTCCTCGCGCGGCAGCCGGTCGATCCACCCGCTCGGCAGATGGAACGCCACATCGACGACGCGCGCGAGGCCCAGCCGTTCCAGCGGCTTGGCGAGCTGCGGCCCCACGCCCTTGAGCGCGGTCACTTCGGCGAACAGCGGGTTGAGGATGTCGGGGCGCATCCGGTTCGGATTAGGCCATCTTGTTCCCCTGCGAAAGCAGGGACCCAGGGTTATCGAACGCACCGCTTGCCGCCCTGGGCCCCTGCTTGCGCAGGGGAACTGGTTTTTCTCACCCGCCCCGCCTATCTCACCTCGCAACCCCAGCCGACCGCGCGAAAAGCGCTGTCGGCCATTTCGCGTTGGAACCCATGGATCGAGAAACCCGCCTGAAACGTCTCCGCTTCCGCGCCTGGCACCGCGGCGTCAAGGAAGCCGACCTGATGATCGGCGGCTTCTTCGACGCGCATCACGCCGGCTGGGACGACGCGGAAATCGCGCTGTTCGAGACGCTGCTCGAGGAGCAGGACGTCGATATCATGGCCTGGGCGATGGGAACCCAGCCGGTCCCTCCCGAGTATCAGGGAACCATCATGTCCGCGCTCAAGGCGCTCAACTACGTGCCCATCGCCGAGTAATTCCCAGGCCGTCACCCCGGCCTCGTGCCGGGGTCCACCGGGCGGCACATGAATCCAGAGAGCCTCTTGCATGTCGCGGGCGGCAAAGTGGACCCCGGCACAGGGCCGGGGTGACGAAGAGAGCAGAATGCCCGACCTGAACCAGATCCTCTCGGCCAAGGCGCCGCTCACCCTCTCCGGCGCCCCCTCGGGCTTCCTCCCCTGGCTGCTCGCCGACCTCGCGCGCGCCTCGACCACCAGCGCCGTCTACATCGCCCCCGACGAGTCCGCGATGCGCGCCGTCGCGTCCACCGCGACCTTCTTCGCCCCCGAGCTCGAGATCGTCCAGTTTCCCGCCTGGGACTGCCTGCCCTACGACCGCGCCAGCCCGACCCTGCGCGTCATGGCCGAGCGCATGGCCGCGCTCGCCGCGCTCCAGTCCAAGGCCAGCAAGCCCCGCCTGATCCTCACCACCGTCAATGCCGCGACTCAGCGCACGCTAACCCCGTTCCGCGTCCGCCAGATGACCGCGCGCCTCGCGCCGGGCGAGCGCATCTCGCTCGACCGCCTCGCCGCGCTCCTCTCGGCCAACGGCTATGTCCGCACCGACACCGTCCATGATTCCGGCGAGTTCGCCGTCCGCGGCGGCCTGGTCGACCTGTTCCCCTCGGGCAGCGAGCAGGGCCTGCGCCTCGACTTCTTCGGCGACGAGATCGAGAGCGTCCGCACCTTCGATCCCGCCGACCAGCGCACCACCGGCCGCGTCGACGGCTTCACCCTCCTCCCCGCCTCCGAAGCCCTGCTCGACGAGGACACGATCAAGCGCTTCCGCACGCGCTATCGCGAGAAGTTCGGCGCCACCGCCACCGGCGACCCGCTCTATCAGGCGATCAGCGACGGCCGCCGCCTCGCCGGCATGGAGCATTGGCTGCCCTTGTTCGAGGAGCGCCTCGAAACCCTGTTCGAGCATCTCCCCGAGAACGCCGTGATCGTCCGCGACGCGGGCGATGCCGGTGCGGCGGAAAGCCGGTTCGAGGCGATCGCCGACTATCAGGCCAACCGCGTCCGCGCCCAGTCGACCGATGCCGGCAGCTACCGCCCGCTCGGCACCGACCAGCTCTACCTCCTCCCCGCCGAGTGGGAGAAGCGCATCAAGGAAGCCAGGGCCCATCTCGCCACGCCCTTCCACGAGCCCGAAAGCGCGACCGTCCTCGACTTCGCGGTAGACGGCCCGCGCGACTTCGCGCCCGAGCGCGCGTCCGGCACCAACATCTACGAAGAGGTCACCGACCACCTCGCCAAGCTGCGCAAGAACGGCAAGAAGCCCGTCCTCGCCAGCTATTCGATCGGCTCGCGCGAGCGGCTGAAGGGCCTGCTCGCCGACCATGGCCTGCCCAATGCGGTGTTCGCGGAGAGCTGGCAGGAGGCGCTCGGCGTCGCCGCGGGCGGGCGCGATTCGGGCAATGTCGCCCTGATCGTCCTGCCCCTCGACCACGGCTTCACCTCGCCCGAAGTCGCCCTACTCACCGAGCAGGACATGCTCGGCGACCGCCTGGTTCGCCGCAACAAACGCAAGAAGTCGACCGACGCCTTCCTCGCCGAGCTCGCCAC
>NZ_JBCNMA010000183.1:0-4955 GCF_039595165.1 Sphingomonas sp. | reverse complement strand
TCGACCGTCTTCCGGATCAGCTCGTGCATGTCGTAGGGCTGGTTGGCGCTCGGCGGGATTAGCGTGTCGAGGCTGTCCTCGAGCCGGTCCCAGGGATCCTCGCACGGCCGCTCGGGCACCGGCTCGCGGTTGCTGGCGGGAAGGAAGTCCACGAAGTCGCGGGCCGCGAGCAGCGCCTCGATGTCGTTCTCGAAGGCCATATCGGCGACCCCCGACTTCGTGGTATGCGTCACCGCTCCACCCAAATCCTCCTGCGTGACGATCTCGTTGGTAACGGTCTTCACTACATCGGGTCCGGTGACGAACATGTATGAGCTATCCTTCACCATGAAGATGAAGTCGGTCATCGCGGGGCTGTACACGGCACCACCCGCGCACGGTCCCATGATCAGGGAAAGCTGCGGTACCACGCCGCTGGCCAGCACGTTGCGCTGGAACACCTCGGCATAGCCTGCAAGGCTCGCGACGCCCTCCTGGATGCGCGCGCCGCCGCTGTCGTTGAGGCCGATCACGGGTGCGCCGACCTTCATCGCCATGTCCATGATCTTGCAGATCTTCTGCGCGTGCCGTTCGGACAGCGACCCGCCGAACACGGTGAAGTCCTGGCTGAACACGAACACCAGCCGCCCGTTGATCGTGCCGCTGCCGGTGACCACGCCGTCGCCCGGCACCACTTGCTCCGGCATGCCGAAATCGACGCAGTTGTGCTCGACATACATGTCGAGCTCCTCGAACGATCCCTCGTCGAGCAGCACCTCGACCCGCTCGCGGGCGGTGAGCTTGCCCTTGGCGTGCTGCGCGTCGATGCGCTTCTGCCCGCCGCCCAGCCGCGCCGCGGCACGGCGGCGCTCGAGTTCCTCGATCGTCGAAGACATGCATTTCTCCTTGGCCGGGTGCCTGCACAGGACAATGCGCCGCATGCAAATGCAATGTTGCGAAGTTGCATCACTCATATCCGCGGAATATTGTCGGAGCGATGGAACAACCCCGCCGCCGCCTCTTCGCCGGAGCCCGTGTCCGCGACCTGCGCAAGCGCCTCGTGTTGCCCCAGGCCGCGCTCGCCGCGCGGCTCGGCGTCTCGGTCAGCTATCTCTCGCAGATCGAGAATGAGGAGCGCCCGCTCACCCCGCCCGTGCTGATCGCACTCACCCGCGAGTTCCCGCAGCTATGGGGTGAGGTCGGCGAAGACGAGGCCACCGCCGATCTCGTCCGTGCGATCGATGCGGGCACCGACAGCAGCATCCCCAGCGGCGCGCTCGACGAAGCCGCGGTGCAGCGCGGGGTCGAGAAGCACCCCGCCCTCACCCGCCGCATGGTCGCGCTGCACGACGCGTGGCGCCGCAGCCAGGCGCAGCTGCGCGTCCTCGACGACAAGGTCGAGAGCGGCGCGGGCACCGCCGGCTCGCTGCCGTGGGAGGAAGTGCGCGACTGGTACCAGGCCGAGGGCAATTACATCGACGTGCTCGACCGCGCCGCCGAGGCGCTCGCCGAGACCTTCGACCATCCCCGCGCGATCGAGGACCGCCTGCGCGACACCCACGCCGTCCGCATCGAGGACGCGCGCGACGACGACACCCGCCTCTCGCGCTTCGCCACCGACAGCCGCCGCCTGACGATCAGCGGCGTGCTCCCGCCGGAGAGCCGCGCCTTCCTGCTCGCGCACCGCCTCGCCGTACTCGAGTTCGGCGAGCAGATGCACACCGTCGCGGAGGCGAGCGGCCTCGCCTCCCCCGCCGCGCGCGAGCTTCTCTCGCTCGGCCTCGCCAACTACGCCGCCGGCGCCCTGCTCATGCCCTACACAAGCTTCCGCGACACCGCGCGCGACGTTCGCCACGACATCGACCGCCTGCGCCAGCGCTTCGGCGCCAGCTTCGAACAGGCCTGCCACCGTCTCTCCACCCTTCAGCGCCCGGGCGCGCAGGGCATCCCCTTCTTCTTCTGCCGAGTCGACATGGCCGGCAACATCACCAAGCGCCATTCCGCCACCCGCCTCGAATTCGCGCGCTTCGGCGGCGCCTGCCCGCTCTGGGTGGTGCACGAGGCGGTGGCGATCCCCGACCGCATCCTCGTCCAGCTCGCCGAGACGCCCGATGGCGCGCGCTACGTCTCGATGGCCAAGGGCCTGGTCAAGCCCTCGGCGAGCTACGCCCGCCCGCCGCGCCGCTACGCCGTCGCGCTGGGCTGCGAAGAGGCGCATGCCGCCGACTTCGTCTATGCCGACAGCCTGCGCACCGGCGGCATCGCCACGCCGATCGGCACCAGCTGCCGCATCTGCCCGCGCACCGATTGCGACCAGCGCGCCTTCCCGCCCGCCGCGAGCGAGATCCGCATCGATCCCGACGTCCGCGCACCGGTGCCCTACGCCTTTTAAGGCGTGGCCGCGGCAAGCAACCAATCCTCCCCCGCCAGGGGGAGGTGGCAGGCGCAGCCTGACGGAGGGGGAGGAAGCGCGACGGTCAAGGTCGTCACCGTCCTCCCCCTCCGTCGCCTTCGGCGCCACCTCCCCCTGGCGAGGGAGGATTGGAACTCGCGCCGCAAACGCGCGCTTCTCCCGCAAAGGAGACAGAATGGACGCCGCGCCCTTCGCCCCGATGGAAGCCAGGCTCGCCGAGGCGCTGCCCGACCCGCCCGGCTGGCAATACGAGCCCAAATGGGACGGCTTCCGCGCGATCGCGGTGCGCGACGGGGACGGCCTGCAGATATGGTCCAAGTCCGGCAAGCCGCTCGGCCGCTACTTCCCCGAGATGCTCGAAGCGCTCGCCACGATCCCGGAGAAACGCTTCACCCTCGACGGCGAGCTCGTTGTCCCGATCGGCGACCACCTCTCGTTCGACGCCCTCCAGGCCCGCCTTCACCCCGCTGAGTCGCGCATCGCCAAGCTCTCGGTCGAGACGCCCGCCCAGCTCGTCCTGTTCGATTGCCTGCGCCTCGGCCCCGACGACCTGCTCGACACTCCGCTCGCCCAGCGCCGCGAACAGCTCGAAGCGCTCCACGAGCGCATCGAGTCGCCCGCGCTGATCCTCTCGCCCTGCACCACCGACCGGGCCTCCGCCGAAGCATGGCTCGCACAAACCGGCGGCGCACTCGATGGGGTCATCGCCAAGCCGCTCGACGCGCCTTACCAGCCAGGCGAGCGGGCGATGGCGAAGGTCAAGCAGCTGCGCACCGCCGACTGCGTGGTCGGCGGCTACCGCACCGACGCCAAGGGCGCGGTGGTCTCGCTGCTGCTCGGCCTCTATGACGATGCCGGCAAGCTCGATCATGTCGGCTTCACCTCGGCGATCCCCGCAAAGGAACGCCCCGCGCTCAAGCGCAAGCTCGCCCCGCATCAGGGCGACCCCGGCTTCACCGGCAACGCCCCCGGCGGCCCCAGTCGCTGGACCGGCGGCAAGGCGCGCGATTACGTGAAGCTGCGCCACGAGCTGGTTGCCGAGGTCCGCTACGATCAGGTCACCGCCGGCCGCTTCCGCCACGGCACGCGCCTGCTCCGCTGGCGCCCCGACAAGGCCCCCGAGCAATGCACCCGCGACCAGCTCGTCCGCGAGCTCAAGCCCGCCGAGCTGCTCGCGCTGCTCGGTTGAAGCTTATTCCTCGCCCATCCGCAGCGCGGCGATGAAGGCCTCCTGCGGGATGCTGACCGAGCCATACTCGCGCATCTTCGCCTTGCCCTTCTTCTGCTTCTCCAGCAGCTTGCGCTTGCGAGTGGCGTCGCCGCCATAGCATTTCGCGGTCACGTCCTTGCGCATCGCACTGATCGTCTCGCGCGCGATCACCTTGCCGCCGATCGCTGCCTGGATCGGGATTTTGAACAGGTGGCGCGGGATCAGTTCCTTGAGCCGCTCGCACATGCCGCGCCCGCGCGCCTCGGCGGTCGAGCGATGGACGATCATGCTCAGCGCATCGACCGGCTCCTCGTTGACCAGGATGCCCATCTTGACGAGGTCGCCCTCGCGATAGCCGATCTGCTCGTAGTCGAAGCTGGCATAGCCCTTGGACAGCGACTTCAGCCGGTCATAGAAGTCGAACACCACTTCGTTGAGCGGCAGTTCGTAGGTCACCTGCGCGCGGCCGCCGACATAGGTCAGGTTCTTCTGAATGCCGCGCCGGTCCTGACACAGCTTCAGGATCGAGCCGAGATACTCGTCGGGGACATAGATCACCGCCTGAATCCACGGCTCGCTGATCGTCTCGATCTTGTTGGGATCGGGCATGTCGGCAGGGTTGTGCAGCTCGATATGCCCGCCGGCATGCGTCAGCTCGATCTGGTACACCACCGACGGCGCCGTGGTGATCAGGTCGAGATCATATTCGCGCATCAGCCGCTCCTGGATGATCTCCAGGTGCAGCAGGCCGAGGAATCCGCAGCGGAAGCCGAACCCCAGCGCCGCCGAGGTCTCCATCTCGAACGAGAAGCTGGCGTCGTTGAGCCGCAGCTTCGAGATGCTTTCGCGCAGTTTCTCGAAGTCGTTGGCATCGACCGGGAACAGCCCGCAGAACACCACCGGCTGCACTTCCTTGAAACCCGGCAGCGGCTCGGCGGCCGGCTTCTTGGCGTCGGTCAGCGTGTCGCCGACGCGCGCCTGCGCCACTTCCTTGATCTGCGCGGTGATGAAGCCGATCTCGCCGGGGCCGAGGTCCGGCAGCTGCTCGATCTTGGGCCGGAACGCGCCGACGCGATCGACCAGATGGGTCGTCCCCGCCGCCATGAACTTGATCTGCTGGCCCTTCCGGATCGTGCCGTCGATGACGCGGATCAGGATGACAACGCCGAGATACGGGTCGTACCAGCTGTCGACCAGCATCGCCTTGAGCGGCGCATTCGCGTCGCCCTTGGGCGGCGGGATGCGCTCCACCACGGCGTTGAGGATCTCGTCGATCCCGATTCCCGACTTCGCCGACGCCAGCACCGCGCCCGACGCGTCGATGCCGATCACTTCCTCGATCTCGTTCCGCAC
>NZ_JBCNMA010000182.1:0-4986 GCF_039595165.1 Sphingomonas sp. | reverse complement strand
TGCTGTTCGGCGCCGGCCGCCGCAAGATCGGCGAGCAGCTGGTCGCCGCGGGCACCAGCTTCGATCAGCTCGGCCAGGCCAATGGCCGCCCGATCCATACCACGCTGGCCGAGATCGGCGCCGGCGAGAAGCGCCCGGTCGTGGTCGGCGACGAGATGGACGCCCGCGCGGCAACGCTGAAGGCGCTCGACATCCTCGAAAAGTCGCCCAAGGGCTATCTGCTCGTCGTCGAGTGGGACGCGCATACCGACGATCCGCGCGAGGGGCTGCAGAACGTCGTCGACTTCGACAAGCTGATCGCCGAGGTCCAGGCGCGCGTGAACCTCGACGACACGCTGCTGCTGTTCACCGCCGACCACAGCTTCGGCCTGCAGGTCGATGGCGGCCGTCGCGGCGAGGAACTGCTCGCCGGCTATGACGAATGGAAAGCGACGAAGAGCAAGGAGGACATCGTCCGGCTCAAGAACGTCATGGTCAACCGCACCCATACCGGCGAGGAAGTGGCGACGCTGGCGATCGGCGCGGGCGCCGAGCGCGTCCGCGGCTATTTCCCCAATACCTATCTGTTCGAGGTGATGATGAAGGCGTGGGACTGGGAGCCGGATACAGCGTCAGGGAAGTGAGGCATTCGTGGACCGCCGGTACCGGATGGTTACGCACTAGTCCGGTACCGTCAGGTCGCGAATGCGAGCTGTCAGGACAGTAGAACGGTTACTCTTAGCCAACTGCGCGCCGGATCGAACGCCTGAATGGAGGGCGCAAGCTGCTGCCGCGATGGAGCGATTTCCTGGCGACAGCGGCGGCTTGGCCAATATTCATGGCACGTGCGTTTAGACGTCCGCCATCACGCCACGATACTCCGAGTCCTCCAATGCACGGCCCGCTCCGTTTGCCACGCACATCAGCGCATTGTCGGCAACGACGACGGGCAGCCCCGTTGCTTTGGAAAGCACCTCGTCCAGATCCGCGAGCAGACTGCCGCCTCCGGTCATCACGATCCCCTGGTCATAGATGTCGGAAGCCAGCTCCGGCTCGGCCTTCTCAAGCGCGGACAGCGTGGCTTCCACAATCTGCGCAACGAGGTCGGATAGAAATTGGGCGATTTCGCCCTGACTCACCTCGACTTCGGCAGGCATGCCCTTGACCAAATCCCGACCCCGGACGCGCATGACCGCACCAACGCCATCGGGCGGCATCTGAGCAGTTCCGATCTCGACCTTGATCCGTTCGGCTGTTACTTCGCCGATCATCAAATTGTGCTTCCGCCGAATGCCGGAGGCGATGGCCTCGTCCATCCGGTCTCCACCGACGCGTACCGACGCGCTGTACGCAAGGCCTCGCAGCGAGAGGATCGCGACTTCGGTCGTGCCGCCTCCAATGTCCACGACCATAGCCCCAAGCGGATCGATCACGCGTAGCCCCGCGCCGATCGCCGCGGCCATGGATTCCTCGATCAGATATACCTTGCGAGCCCCTGCATTCGACGTTGCCTGCTGGATGGCGCGCCGCTCCACTTGAGTCGCGCTACTCGGAATGCTGATCGCGATTTCCGGACCCCTTCCGAACTTTCGTGATCCACCCCCGGCCTTGCCGATAAAGTATTTGATCATCTGCTCGGCGACGTCGATGTCGGCGATCACCCCATCGCGCATCGGACGAATCGTGCTGACGTTATCGGGCGTTTTGCCGAGCATCAGCTTTGCTTCGGCACCGATCGCGCGCACGCGAGAAACACCGTTGAGCGTTTCCAGCGCCACTACCGAAGGTTCGTTGAGGACGATTCCTCTGTTGCGCAGGTAGACAACGGTATTCACCGTACCGAGGTCGATCGCGAGGTCGTAGGAAGAGCCAGATAAAAAGCGGGAAAAGCGCATCAAGTCCAATCGTTGGGCATCGGAAGCAATTTGCCGGCAGCAAGCGGCCAATCGATCGCGTGGAAGTGTGCCGGTGTGCTCCCTCTCGGCCCCGGTCAAGCAGCTTCGCGCTTATCCGAGCCCCGACGACGACCACCTGAACGGTTCGCTACTCGATCAGCCTGCGAAACCCGTCTCCGCCCGGCGCCAAGACGATCAGGAGCGATCTGTATGAGAGGCGCGATCTAGGGCAGCCAATCACCCGATAGCGGGCGCTCGGCGTCGGCCGAGCGGACGACCGCTTTCGGGGTCTCCGGCGATTTCTACCTGCCCTTCACTTCTTCCGTTGCGCCGCCCGCTCCGTGAACGCGCGAGTCAGCGCACACGCCTAGTCCCGATCCGGTGCGCCCAGCGGAAAATAATGGCGGAAGCGCCGCGCCTCCTCCACGGCCCGGGCGAAGGAGGGCCGCTGCAACAGCCGCGCGCGATAGGCCGCGAGATGGCCGTATTGCTCCGGAATCCGGTGCGTCCAGTCGGCATAGAAGAGCGAGGGTGCGGCCGCGCAGTCGGCGAGCGTGAAGGTGTCGCCCACTGCCCAGATGCGGCCCTGCATGTACTGGTCGAGCCAGGCATAACTGGTGTCCAGCATATTGCGCGCGTCCTCGACGCCGTGAGGATCGCGGCTCTCGATCGGGCGCAGGGCATCGAACACGAACTTGCCCTGGGGTGTCATGACATAGTTGTCGAAGAACCGGTCGAGCATCCGCGCCTCGAGCGCGAGGTCGGGATCCTCCGGAACGAGCTTCACCGGCCCCGGATGATGGACCTGAAGATATTCGATGACGATGCTTGCCTCGAGCACCACGCGCCCATTCTCGCGCAGGATCGGAAAGCGTTTCATCGGCCACAGCGAGGCGAGCTCCTCGCCGACGCCGGCGTCCTCCAGCATGCGGAAGGTGAACGGGACGTCATTCTCGTAGAAGGCGATGAGCGCCTTCTGGCAATAGGACGAGAACGGGTGGGCGAAGAGTTCGATGCTCATGCGAAGGCCCTCGCTTCACGGCCTTCGAGCACGGCGACGAGGTTGTCGATGTGCCAGGTCGTGCCATGCTCACGGCTTTTCACCGCGTCGTCGCCGCCGGTCAGATAGGAGCCCTGCTCCGTGTGGATCAGCCGGGTCTTGTCGCCCTCGGCGCTGAGTTCGATCGTCAGCAGCGAGACCGACAGCTTATCTCCGTTGTGGAACATGTCGTAGACGAGGATGATCCGCTCGTCCTCGACGATGTCGTGATAGGTGGCCTGGAAGTCGGTGATCATGCCGCTCGGCCAACGGGCATGGAACCGTTCCTTGCCGCCGACGCGGAAGTCGAAGTCGCGGTTCAGGGTCTCGATGTCCGACGGCGCCTTGAACCACGCACTCTTGGCCTCGAGGCTGGTGTAGGCCGCGAAGACCCGTGCCGGCGAGGCGTTCAGTATCCGCTCGATCACGAAGGTCGCATTGGTGACGGTCATCGCTCGTTCTCCTCGGGGGCGGTGCGGGCCAGATAGGCCTCCAGTTGATCATATTGCTGTTCCCAGAAGCGCTTGCGCTCGGTGATCCAGCGTTCGACTTGAGTCATGGTCGCGATCTGCAGCGTGCAGGTGCGCACTCGGCCGACCTTCTCGCTCTTCACCAGCGCGGCCTCCTCGAGCACCTTCAGGTGCTGGACCACGGCGGAGAGAGTCATCGGGAGCGGCTTTGCCAACTCGCTGACCGAGGCGGGGCCCCGGCTCAGGCGCTCGACCATGGCGCGGCG
The DNA here is from genome assembly GCF_039595165.1 of Sphingomonas sp. Taxonomy (GTDB): domain Bacteria; phylum Pseudomonadota; class Alphaproteobacteria; order Sphingomonadales; family Sphingomonadaceae; genus Sphingomonas. The sequence continues at coordinate 1,337 of NZ_JBCNMA010000182.1, read as the reverse complement.
GCCAGGATCGGACAGGGCCTGGAAGGCGAGGTCGAGCGGCGTGGCCTGATACTGTAGCATTCACTTAAGTATTAACTCGAAGCGGCCTCGAGTCAACCGGGCTATCCAGTATCGCCGCCTTCCCGGGCTTCAGCCGGCGATTGCGATCCTGAAGCGTGCGCCGCCCAGCTCGCTCGTATCGAGCGTGATTTGCCAGCCGTGCGCCACCACGATCTGGCGCACCAGATTGAGGCCGACGCCGGTCCCTTCGCTGCGTGTGGTGAAGAACGGCAGGAAGACGTCCTGGCGGAGCGCCGCGGGGACGCCGGGGCCGTCATCCTCGATATCGATCAGAACGCCGCCGCCATTGTGCCGCCTGATCGTGAGCGAGACATTGCCTCGGCCGAGCGGCGGCACGCTGGCCTGTGCGGCGTTCCGCAGCAGATTGAGCAGCGCCTGCGCGAGCAGGTCGGGGTCGGCATCGAGGGTGATGCCGGGATCGACCGCCACGATCAGCCGGTGCTCGAACCAGTCGACGGCGAAGAGCCGTTCGAGCTCGGCAATGAAGGGCGTGGCCTCGAAGATGCGGTAGCGCGGCTCGGGCGCACGTGCCACCGCACGGTAGCTTTCGATGAACCGGCGCAGACCTTCGCTGCGGCGGGCGAGCGTCAGGATCGCGAGCCGCGCCTCGGCGATGTCTGGATTCTCCTCGCCGAGCAGCACGGCTGCTGTGCCGGCGAGCGACGTGACCGGAGTCAGCGAGTTGAGGATCTCGTGAGTCAGCACGCGCACCAGATCGCTTTGCGTGCCGAGCTCGACCGCGTCGAGCGTGCCCTGGATCGGCGCGACGGTGACGATCCGGACCGGGATTCCGAGCCGCTCGGCGGTACTCGCCCGCACCATCGCGCGCTGCGGCCTGTTCTCGAGCGAAAGCTGCAGAACCTCGTCGGCCGCGCCCTGGGCCACCAGCCGCTCGGCGAAAGCCTCGCCATAGGCCCGGTAATCTTCCGGGCGCGTGCCGAGATCGCGATCGAACAGCCGCCGCGCGGCCTTGTTGCGCAAGCGTACGCCATTTGCCGGATCGACGGTCAGCAGCGCGACCGGCATGTCGTCGAGCAACGCATCGAGAAAGCGCAGCTCCTCGGCTCCGCGGCTGCGTTCGGCGCGCAGGTCCCGCATCGCGTCGGTCAGCGCGCCGCCGAGCCGGTCGAAGCCGGCGCCGCCGCGCGGATCGAAGCCGACCGCGAAATCGCCGTGCCGCAGCGCCTCGACGAAGCGGGCCAGCGCGACATTGGTGCGGCGGACATGCCCGATCAGCCCGGCAAGCGCGCCCGCCGTCAGCGCCAGCGCGACCAGCC
>NZ_JBCNMA010000181.1:0-5191 GCF_039595165.1 Sphingomonas sp. | reverse complement strand
ACTGGATCGCGCTGTCGCCTTGAGCCGCGCGATCGTCGCGGGCGAACGCGACAGCGCGATCCAGTCCGAGGTGGTGGCTTCGTCCATCTCTTCCATGATCGTCGGGAAATAGGTGAGTTCGGCGGCGCTCCACCCGCCCGCTTTGGCGGCGGTCTCGACCACCGGCTCGAGCGACAGGAAGCGGTTGGAGATATGGACGAGCAGCAGCCCGTCCTTCGCCAGCACACGGTCATAAGTGGCGAAGGCTTCCTCCGTCATCAGGTGCATCGGCACCGCGTCCGACGAGAAGGCGTCGAGCACCAGCAGGTCGAGGCTCGCGGGCGCGGCCTCGGCGAGGCGCAGCCGGGCATCGCCGAGCAGGATCGACGCATCGGGCTTGCAGCGGTCGAGGAAGCTGAACGTGCGGCGCGCGAGCCCGACGACCGCCGGATCGATCTCGTAGAAGCGCCACGACTGGCCCGGCTGGGCGTAGCAGGCGAGCGTGCCCGTCCCCAACCCGACCACGCCGACGCGCGCGGCCGGGCCGTAGAGGCCGCCCAGCGCCTGCATCGCCTGCCCCACGCCCGAGCCCGGGACATAATAGGTCGTCGGCGTGCGCAACCGCACGGGATCGCCGGTCAGTTGGACGCCATGCAGCGTGGTGCCGTGCGCCAGCCGCTTCTGATTGGACAGTTCGGTGATCGTGTAGACGCCGAAATAGCTGCGCGTCCGCACGTCGCCCTCGAGGCTCATCGACAGCGCGCGATAGCCGCCGAACAGGAACAGCGCGCCGGTCAGCACGATCATGAAGGGGATGCGCATGCCGACCGTGAACATGCCGATCGCGGCGATGATCAGATAGACGATGCCGCGAGTCTGCTTCTCCTCGATCCCGCTGGTGCCGAACAGGCCGAACCCGACCAGCGCGCAGGTCACGATTGTGATCGCCGCGACGCGCAGCATCAGCCCGCCCCGGCCGGTCCGCCACAACCGGCCCACGATCGGCAACAGGAAAGCCTGTGGCACGAGCAGCCCGGCGGCGAGGATCAGGATCGGATATTCATAGGTCCAGTCGAACACGATCGGCGCGATCAGCCCGGCGAACACGCCGCCCAGCGCGCCGCCGACCGACATGGCGAGGTAGAAGCCGGTGAGTCGGTCGGGTTCGGGCCGCAGGTCGTAGAGATGGGTGTGAAGCGCGACGGCGACCATGAACAACAGGCCGAGCGCCATCAGCGCGTTGAGCTCGGGATTCTCGTTCTGCCCGGCGATCATCAGCCCGCCGAACATCAGGATCGTCACCGGGGCGAAGCGAGTCAGCAGCTCGGCAGGCCAGCGGCGGGCGGCGAAGGCGATGGTGAAGCTGAGCAGGTAGAGGCCGAGGGGGAGGACCCACAGCATCGGCACCGCGACGATGTCGGTGGTGAGGAAGCTCGACGTCGCGAGCATCAGGCCCGAGGGAACCAGGGCGAGCGCGATCCAGTGCGCGATCCGCGTCTTCGACGGCGCGGGGCTGGTCGCATGGACGTGCGGCTCGTCCGCCGCCTTGCGCGGGAGCAGCAGCGCGCACGCCGCGACCGCGACGAACACCAGCGCATAGCCGCCGGTCCACAGCCAGCTCTGCCCCTTGAGCGCGAGACCGGGCTCGACCAGCAGCGGATAGGCGAGCAGCCCGCCGAAGCTGCCGGCGTTGGACGCCGCGTAGAGCGCATAGGGATCGCGCCCGCCCGAAGCGACGGCGAACCAGCGCTGGAGCAGCGGCGCCTGCGCCGAGATCGCGAAGAACAGCGGCCCGATCGAAGCGCCGAGCAACCACGGCACCCAGACGGCGGGCTCGGCATCGGCGGGCATCTGCATCGCCATCAGCCCGATCGGCAGCCACAAAGCGGCGAGCGCGAGCACGGCGAGATGGATCATCGCCTGGCGCCGCACCGGCACGCGGCCCAGCCAATGGGCATAGGCATAGCCGCCCAGCAGCAGCGCCTGGTAGACCAGCATCGCGCTGTTCCACACCGCGGGCGCGCCACCGAGCCGCGGCAGCGCCATGCGGGCGATCATCGGCTGGACCAGGAACAGCAGGAAGCTGCCGAGCAGGATCGTCGCGACGAACAACGGCCCGCTGGCGCGCTGGAAGGCGGTCGTCCCGCCCCCATTCACGGGCTGCGCCGGATCGGCGATTGCTTCGGCGCTCATCGCCTCCCCTTCGTTACGCGATACTCGAGGGACGAGTGATGCTGTAGGTCACCATATGACGCAAGGGATCATCGGCGGCGAAGGCGTGGTGCTCAAAATCGCCCTCCGCCAGCCGCGCCATGCCGAGCCGCGCCATCATCGCCTGGCTGCGCAGGTTGCGCGCCGAGGTGATCGCGACGATGCGCGGCATGTCGAAGCTCGCCCAGCCCCAGCCGAACACCGCAGTCATCGCTTCGAGCGCATAGCCCTGGCGCCAATAGGGCTGCGCGATCATCCAGCCCGCCTCGATCTCCCCCGCGATCGGGTTGGGCGGATCGCCGCGCTTGAGCCCGCAAAAGCCGACCACCGCCCAGTCGGCCTTGCGCTCGACGGTGAAGAAGCCGAGCCCCTCGTGGCGATAGCCGTCGTGGCGTGCGATCGCGGCGTCGCTCGCGGCTTCGTCCTTCACCGGTCCGAGGTCCGCCATCACCAGCGGGTCGGCCCACATCGCGTGGAGCGCCGCGCGGTCCGCCGGGCGCGGCTTGCGCAGGATCAGACGCCCAGTTTCAATCATTGGCGGTCTCGATCAAGCGCCGAGCAGCCGCGCGGCATGGGCCGCGTGATAGGTGAGCACGCCCGAACATCCCGCGCGCTTGAACGCCATCAGCGTCTCCAGGACGAGCGCGTCGCGGTCCCCTGCCCCCGCCGCGGCCGCAGCCTCGATCATCGCATATTCGCCGCTCACCTGATAGGCGAACACGGGCACTTCGAACCGCTCCTTCACGCGGCGGACGATGTCGAGATAGGGCAGCCCGGGCTTGACCATCACGCTGTCGGCGCCCTCGTCGAGGTCGAGCTCGACCTCGCGCAGCGCTTCCTCGGCATTGGCGGGATCCATCTGATAGGTCTTCTTGTCGCCCTTGAGCAAGCCGCGGCTGCCCACCGCGTCGCGGAACGGGCCGTAAAAGGCCGAAGCGTATTTCGCGGCATAGGCCATGATCTGGACGTTGACGTGCCCCTCGTCCTCCAGCGCCTCGCGGATCAGGCCGACGCGGCCGTCCATCATGTCGCTCGGCGCGATGATGTCGGCACCGGCGCGCGCCTGGTTGAGCGCTTGGCCGACGAGCATCTCGGCGGTCATGTCGTTGAGGACATAGCCCTGGTCGTCGACCAGCCCGTCATGGCCGTGCGCGGTATAGGGATCGAGCGCGACGTCGGTGAGCAGGCCGATCCCCGGCACCGCATCCTTGATCGCGCGGATCGCCCGGCACATGAGATTGTCGGGATTGAGCGCCTCGCCGCCATCCTCGGTGCGCAGGTTCGCCGGCGTGTTGGGGAACAGGGCGAGGCACGGGATGCCGAGCGCCGCCGCCTCCTTCGCGCGCACCGCGACCTGATCGATCGACCAGCGCGACACGCCGGGGAGCGAGGCGATCGGTTCCTCGATGCTCTCGCCCTCGGTGACGAACAGCGGCCAGATCAGGTCGGCGGGGGTCAGCACGGTCTCGGCGTGCATTCGCCGGCTCCACGCGGCAGCGCGGGTGCGGCGGAGGCGAAGGGCGGGATAATGGCTCATGGCCGCGCTGATGCGCCCTCAGCCCGTGGGTTGCAAGCGCCCGGCGGGCTCGGTCGCGGTATGCGCCTGTTCCGCCGCCTCGTCGGGGGCCGCGGGCATCTCGAGCACGGCCGCGCGCCAGCGGCCGAAGCGATAATAGAGCGCGGCGAAGGCGAGCGAGAAGATCGAGCCGATCGGAAAGGCGAGCCACAGCGCGTCGCTGCCCAGCCAGCGCTGCCCGAAGATCGCGAAGCCGAGGCGGATCGGGAACAAGGTGAATGCGAGGATGACGAGCGGCGGGACCGTCGCGCCATTGGCGCGGACGGTGGAGAACAGCACCATCGTCGCGCCGAACATCACGAAGGTCCAGCTCGCGAGCAGCTGGATATGACGCGCGATCGGGATCGCCGCGCTGTCGGCGCCGACGAACAGCGCCATCACCGGGCGATCGAACAGGATGATGAGCACGATCACCGACAGCGTGATCACGGTGTTGTAGATCAGGCCGGCGCGGGTGATCGCGCCGACCCGGTCCCAGCGGCCGGCGCCGATATTCTGCGCGGCCATGCTCGACACCGCGACGCCGATCGCCATCGCCGGCATCTGGATATAGGTCCACAGCTGCTGCGACACGGCATAGGCCGCGGCGGTATCGACGCCGAGCCGGTTGACCAGCCCGATCATCGACAGGCCGGCGGTGGACATGACCAGCATCTGCGCGCCCATCGGCAGGCCCTTGGCGACGATCGTGCCGACCAGCGCGCGCTCGGGAAGCAGATAGCGCAGCTCCGCGCCGCGCAGCCGGATCGGCAGGTCGCGCCAATAGACATATGCCAGAAGGCCTGCGGACGAGACGATCCCGGCGATCAGCGTGGCGGTCGCCGAGCCGGCGATGCCCATTTGCGGGAACGGCCCGATCCCGGCGATCAGCAGCGGGTTGAGGCTGGCGTCGATCACGACGCTCAGCACCATGAACCATAAGGGCGTGACCGAATCGCCGGTGCCGCGCAGGCTCATCTGGATGAGCACGCCGAGCATCGAGAAGGGCAGGCCGAGGAAGATCACGCGGAGGTAATCGCGCGCGAGATGCTCCGCTTCGCCAGGCGTGGCGAGCAGATGCAGGATCTGCGGGGTGAACAGCCAGCCGAGGATCGCGATCGCCACCGCCCCGCCCATCACCAGCCCGATCGCCGAGCCGAACGCGCGCCGCGCCGCCTCGAGGTCGTTCCGGCCCATCGACTGGCCGATCAGGATCGTCGCGGCCATGCCGAAGCCGAACACCGCCGAGAACATCAGGAACATGATGATGTTGGCGTTACTGGTCGCGGCCAGCGCCTGCTCGCCGAGGAAGCGTCCGACCCAGATCGAGTTGATCGAGCCGTTGAGCGACTGCAGCACCTTAGAGCCGAGCGTCGGCAACGCGAACACCAGCAGGGTGCGGCCGATCGGTCCCTGACTCAGGTCGTGGCGTGTAGCGGCCCGAGG
>NZ_JBCNMA010000180.1:0-5192 GCF_039595165.1 Sphingomonas sp. | reverse complement strand
GTGGTCGAAGGCGCTCGCCTGGAAAGTGAGTATACGGCAAAACCGTATCGAGGGTTCGAATCCCTCCCGCTCCGCCATGAGCCACTGATTCTTTAAAAATGATTCGTCTTGAGTTCAGCAACCCGGTCAGCAACCCGGTTTGGCGCCGACGAGGTGAATCCGCCGGACAGCGCACCCGGGCCGAATCATCTGCCTGGCAAGTCTTCCGCCATTGCTGGGATTGCGGCCTTTGAATCGCCGCTACGCGTCTCATTCCGGAGGGGCAGTGTTTCACACCGGAAATTGCTCGCCGCGCGGGTCGATCCGGTGCCTTGGTATACTGCCTGCTTGGGATATGGGCAGAGCGGCCGTTGCATGGCGATCCTGCCCGCTTCATCGGTTGAAAACTTGGTCGCAACGATGCGGTCGGGCGCCTCGCCGCGGTCGGCCCAGGCGATCAGCGCGGAGAACAGGTCGTGCCGCGCATCTTCGGAGGGCGGCCGCGGCGGGATGCCGAGCGTCGTATTGAACGCATCCGGGCCGGTGCCGCCACCGCAATGCATCATGCCCGGCGCGAGGAACAGGCGCGCGCTGTCAGCAAGCCTGGCCGTACCGCCGATCTGGGCTGCCTGGCGATCGAAGAAGGCGACCGACTGGCCCGGCGCGACGAGCGTATCGGCAAGGCCGTGATAGACGATCAGCTTGCCGCCGCGTGCGGCGAACGCTGCGAGGCTACCGCGCGTCGCGTCGTTGACGATCCCGTCCAGCAGCGTGTCGACCGCCGGCATGTCACGATCGAAGTCGAAACCCTTCCAGTCCCAGCCGGCGCCGAAGACCCATTTGAACAGCGCACTGAAGGGCGGCTGATCGTTGATCGGCTTTTGCAGGAAGGACCAGCCGAACGTGTCGGGCATCTCGCTGCCCGGCAGCCAGCCGAAATAGGACGGCTTGCCGTTCCGATCGATCGGCCCGGAATAAAAGGCCTGTGCGGTCTCGACCTCGCCTTGGGTCAGACAGCTTTCGGACGGCGCGCCCTGGCACTGGAGGATTTTCGGATCGAAGCTGCAACGCATCGGATCCGAGATGAACGGGTCGCCCGCGAGCCCATGCCCCTGCCGCCAGCACGTCGCGATGGCAGCCTTGTTCAGCAGCTTGAGCTTCGCCTCCGACAGCAGGCGCCCGGGCGCCCGGTTCGCCGTCGCATAGTTCCAGAGGACAGCGGCATGGCCCCAGGTGCGGTTCATGACCGGCGCGCCGACCAGGATGCCGTCATAATCATCCGGATAGTAGAGCGCCTCGATCAACCCCATCTGCCCGCCGGTCGAACAGCCGGTATAATAAGAGCGCCTGGCCTCCTCTCCGTAAAACGCCCTGGTGATCGCCTTGCCGGTCTTCGTCATCGCATGGGTGGAAAGCCGGCCCCAGTCGCGCCACTTGCGCGGCTGGCCGATCAGGGCGTCGCCCTCCAGCGGCGTGGCGGGCGCGGTGCCGGCATCGGTGGTCGCGGTGGCGAAGCCGCGCCGCAGCCCTTCGACCATCCCGGAATAGCCGAGCACGAAGGTGCCGGCGAAGCCGCCGCTGCCATTGCCGTGGAACACGCCGGTCCAGCCCTGCGCCGGCAGCCACAGCTCAAGGCCGATGTCCGAGCCGGGCTCGGACCGCACGCGCGCGACGACGCGGCAGAAGCTGCGATAGCCCGGCACGTCGCCCGTGATCGTCGCCTCGTCCGGCTTGGCCGGGACCAGCGTCGCGCTGGCGATGGCCGTATCCGGCAGCTTTAGCCGGGCGAGCGCGGTACAGCGGGCGGCGGCGTCCGCGGGATCCCGGCCCTGCGCCAGTGCGACGCCCGGGGCCGTCCAGCCGATCGCGGCCGCGAGAATGGCAATGCAGTGCCCGCGCTTCATGATTCTCTCCATTGGTCCGACACGGTCGTTTCAGACAAGCTCATGCGACGTCACCCGGCGAGGACCGCTTGATCAGCCGGGCGAGCCACAGGAACAGCAAGGCGGCGATGAGATACATCGGCGCCAGCGCATAGAAGGCCATTTGCAGCGAATGCTCGCCATAGCCGGGGCGGAAGAAATCGCTCGCCATGCCGACGAAGGTCGGACCGAGGCCGAGGCCGACGAGGTTCATGACGAGCAGCAGCAGCGCGCCGGAAATCACGCGTGCGCCCGGCGCCACCTCGCCTTGGACGAAGGTCACCGTCGCGGGAAGGAAGAAGGAGTTGAGGAACAGCGGGACGAACAGCAACGCCAGCGCGACCTCCCACCGCTCCGCTGCGGCGAAACCGAGGAAGAAGGGCAAGGCGAGCAGCAGCGACAGCGCGGGGATAAGGGCATAGGCCGCCTTGTTCCGCACGGCGAAGCGGTCGATCAGCTTGCCGGAGACGAAGATTCCCGTGCCCATGCCGAGGCCGACCGCGAGCGCATACCAGATGGCGACCTCGTCCAGGGCCATGCCCTTCTCGCGCATCAGGAACAGCGTGGCGAAGTTGCTGAGGCCATAGGTGATGAAATTGGCGGCGCCGCTGGCGAGCGCCGCGACCGCCAGCACCTTGTTGCCGAAGAAGCCGGTGATCGCCTGGAGGAAACCCGGCCCCGGTTTGCCTGTCGACGCGGGGGCCGGCGCCGGATCGAAGCGGCCCCGCACCGGCTCGGGCACCAGGAAATAGACGAAGACGGCGGTGAGCACGCCGATCGCGCCGACGACGTAGAAGGGCACTCGCCAGTCAAAGGCCGCGGCAAGCGATGCGCCGAAGGCGACGCCGAGCGCGGAGCCGATCGGCGGGCCGAGATTGAAGATGCCCATCGCGGTGCCGCGCTGTTCGCGCGGGAAGGTATCGGAGATGATGGCATAGGAGGGCGGCACGCCGCCCGCCTCCCCGATGCCGACCGCCATGCGGGCGACCGCGAGCTGGCCGTAATTGCCCGCCATGCCGCATGCGATGGTCGCGCCGCTCCACAGACCGCAGGCGAGCGAGAGGATCTTCGTCCGGTTCGTCCGGTCGGCCAGCCAGCCGACCGGAATCGCGATGAAGCAGTAGAACAGCGCGAAATAGAAGCCGGTGATGTAGCCAAGCTGGCTGTCAGTGATCTGCAGCCCGTCCTGGATCGGCTTGGCCAGGATCGAGACCAGCTGCCGATCGAGGAAATTGAGCACATAGACGAAGCACAGCATGGCCAGCACGAAGCCGCGGTTGCCGGCCGGGCCGGATTGTGCAGGCCCATGCGCAGTCGGCGCTCGGTTGGTCGCCATCGGCCTTACATCCCTTCCTGACCGTTCTGTGTTGCTTCGATCCAGCCCGCGCGGCCCTTGCCGCCGCCAAGCCCGGCCGCGACACGCTGCTTGAGCAGGGCGGGCGGACGGAACCGCTCGCCATAGGCATCATGCAGGATTTCCTGCACCTGCAGGCACAGATCCGACGTGACGATGTCCATCATCGCGAAAGGGCCGACGGGGTGGCCAAGGCCCAGGCGGCACGCCGCATCCAGGTCGGCGGGCGTCGCGACGCCTTCCTCGACCAGCTTGACCGCCTCGATCAGCAAAGCGTGCAGCATCCGGTTCACGGCAAAGCCTGCCACGTCCTTGATCCGCACCGGCTGCTTGCCGATGCTGGCGAGCACGGTCGTCACCTCGTCCGCGACCGCGGCGTCGGTCGCGAAGCCGGGGATCACCTCGACCAGCTTCATGCGCGAGACGGGCGAGAAATAGTGCGTGCCGAGGAAGCGCGCGCGCCGGTCCGGCGCCATGACCGCCGCGAGCGTCGAGATCGGCAAGGTCGACGTGTTCGACGCGAGGATGCAGCCGGGCCGACATGCCGTGTCGAGCGCGCGCAGCACGGCGGCCTTCGCGTCGATCGATTCAAAGACCGCCTCGGTCACCATCGCGCAATCGGCCATGGCGTCGAGGGTGGAGACCGGCCGGATCCGCGCCAGTGCGGCGCTCGCCGTTTCCGGGGTGTGGAATTGCCGTGACACGCCCTTGTCGAGAATGCCGCGCAGCCGGTCGATCGCGCAGGCCAGCGTCGCCTCGCTGCGGTCGTGCAGCAGGACCTCGTGCCCGGCGAGTGCGAAGACCAAAGCGATCTCCGCCCCCATCAGCCCCGCGCCGACGACGCCCGCCTTCATGATGCCGGTTCCGCATGCCGATCGGCGCCGGTCATCATGCCGCCTCGCCAGAGCCGCGCCTGTTCGATGTACCAGGGCAGGACTTCGGGCGTGGCGGTCGCGTCGGCGCTGACCACCCTGGCGACGGGCCATCCGGCGAACAGTCGCTTGATCGGCAGTTCCTGCTTCTTGCCCGACAAGGTACGCGGGATGCCCGGCGCGGCGATCAGGCGATCGGGCACGAAGCGCGGCGACAGGCTGGTGCGGATGGCGGTCGCGATCGCCGCTTCGAGGGCGGCGTCGACATCTTGGCCCTTGGCCGGCACGACGAACATGATCAGCTGGCTGCCGCCAGCCTCACCTTCGACATCGATGATCATCGTGTCGGCGATCTGCGGCAGGCGTTCGACGGCAGCATAGATTTCGGCGGTGCCCATGCGCACGCCATGCCGGTTGATCGTCGCGTCGCTGCGGCCCGAAATCGTACAGCTGCCGTCGTCGCCGATGGTCAGCCAGTCGCCGTGCCGCCAGACGCCCGGCCACTCGCCGAAATAGGATTCGCGGTACCGGCTGCCGTCCGCATCGCCCCAGAAATAGAGCGGCATGCTGGGGAAGGGCCGCGTGCAGACCAGCTCGCCGACCTCGTCGATCACCGGGCTGCCCTGTTCGTCCCACGCCTCGATCGCCGCGCCCAGGTGACGGCATTGCAGCCGGCCCGGCGTGTCGGGCAGTTCGGGGTTTCCGGCCATGAAGGCGGCGGCGATCTCGGTGCCGCCGCTGACATTGCACCACCAGATATCGGGCCGGCCCAGCGCTGCGAATTGTGCCGTGCCCCAGCGCTGCACGTCGGGCGGCAGGGGCGATCCGGTGCTGCCGAGCGCGCGGATGCGATCGAGCCCCGCAATTTCTCCGATCTCGACCCCCGCCTTGCGGCAGCTGGCAAAGAAGGCCGCGCCGGCCCCGAACCAGGTGACGCCGCTGCGGGCCGCGAAATCCCATAGCCGCGTCCAGTCGGGATCGGCCTTGGTGCCGCTCGGCGAGCCGTCGAACAGGCAGATGGTCGTGCCGCTGAGCAGCCCGCCGACCTGGATGTTCCACATCACC
>NZ_JBCNMA010000179.1:0-5251 GCF_039595165.1 Sphingomonas sp. | reverse complement strand
CGTGTAATGCTCCGACACCCAGATCGTCACCGCCGGCGCGCCGCCCTTGAAATAGTTGCCCGCGGGCGATGCGATGACGAGATACAGATATTCCGCCGCCGGCTTGACGCCCAGGAACACCTCGCTCGCGAACATGAACGGGCGCAGGTAGAGCGAGCCGCCCTCGATCTGCGGGATCCAGTCGCGGTCGGCCTTCACCAGCGCCTCGATCGAGCCGAGGAACAGGTCGTCGGGGAGCTCGGGCATCGCCATGCGCTGCGCCGATTCGCGGAAGCGGCGGGCATTCTCGCGCGGGCGGAACAGCGCGGTGCCGCCATCTTCCATGCGATAGGCCTTGAGCCCCTCGAAGATCTCCTGCGCATAGTGCAGCACCGCGGTCGCCGGATCGAGGCTCAGCGGCCCGCGCGCGGTGATCTTCGCGTCGTGCCAGCCCTTGGCGTCGGACCAGCGCACCATCGCCATGTGATCGGTGAATACCTTGCCGAAGCCCGGATTCTCGAGAATGCGGCTGCGCTCGCTCGCTTCGATCGGGGCCTGGTTGGCTTCGAAGTCGAACTGCAGGCTGCTCACATCGCTCTCCATGAATCTGCCGGTTGCGCACGCCTAAGCCCGATGGCAAAACAGGTCAACATGGCTGTCCCAACCGCCTCCCCGCTATTCCTGCGCGAAGCCGAGATCCGGCGCGGGGTCGAGCTGCTCTATTTCGGCTACAGCCATCTGACGCGTTCGATCGACGAGGGGTTGGCCGCGCAGGGCCTCGGCCGCGCGCACCACCGCGCGCTCTACTTCGTCGCGCGCCAGCCGGACCTGACCGTAGGGGAGTTGATCGCGCTGCTCGCGATCACCAAGCAATCGCTCGGCCGCGTGCTGGGGGACCTCACCGAGCGCGGCCTGATCGAGACGCGCCCGGGCCGCGAGGATCGCCGCCAGCGCCTGCTGCGCCTCACGCCCGAGGGAACGAAGCTCGAAGCCGAGCTGTTCGACGCGCTGCGCGACAAGATGTCGGCGGCCTATTCGAGCGCGGGCCAGGGCGCGGTCGGCGGCTTCTGGGCGGTACTGGAGGGCCTGATCCCCGAAGCCGAGCGCAAGCGCGTGTCCGCGCTGGGACGGTAGCGCCCCTCCCCACCCACTACCGTCACCCCGAGCCTGTTTCAGGGCCCATTTCTCCGCAGCGACTAAGCCGCCGGCGGCACCGTGGATGCTGAAGCAGGTTCAGCATGACGGGAGTGGGAAAGAGAAAGTGATTGCCTCAGGCGACCTTGAACCCTTCCTTGTTCATCGCCGTCGTCAGCAGCTTGTTCTTCTCGTCCGACAGCTGCGTGCGCAGCGCCGGGAACAGCCGCTCCTCCTCGTCGTCCATATGCTCCTCAAGGTCGGCGCGGAACTTGCGCACCTTCTCCAGGAACGCCGGGCCGGTGTTGGGCATGTTCTCCAGCTCGTAGAGATACTGCTTCACATAGCCATGCTCGCGGTTGAGCTCATCGGCTTCCTCGATCTTTCCGGACTCGCGCAGGGCCGGATAGATCACATTCTCTTCCTCGATCGCATGCTTGGCGAGCGCGTGCTTGATCTGCATCAGCAGCATCGAGCGCCGGCCCGAGGCCTTGTCGTCGGTCGCCTCGAGCGCGTCGAACAGCTTGAGCACCGCCTGGTGCTCGGCGATCAGCCCGTCCATCCAGTCGCCCGCCAGCATCGTCGGCGATTGCACCGCGGCCTTGCGCCCGAGCATCGCCAGTACGCCGAGCGCCGCGCCGCCCGCGACCGCCCCGGCGATCGCGCCGAAGCTGCCCATGCGATTGCCATTCTCGTCCTTGAAGCGGCCCTTGCTGTCGCGGGCCTGAGTCGTCGTCGCCATCACGTGCCTCCGTCCAAAGGGTGTGGCGCTTCAACCAATTGGCGGCGTCGACGTTCCCCTCAACCGCGTGCGGCAGCCGCCATTTCGGCGTCGCGCCGCACCGACGCGGCGAGCGTCTCGGCAAGCAGCCGCTTGATCGCATCGCCGGCGTCGAGCACGTTCAGCCCCGCCCGGGTCGAGCCGCCCGGGCTCGCCACCTTGTTCGCCAGCGCGTCGGGCGTGTCGCTCGATCCGGCGGCGAGCAGCGCTCCGCCCTCGACCGTCGCCAGCGCCAGCCGCAGCGCCTGCTCGGCCGGAAGCCCGAGCTCAGCCCCCGCTGCCGCGAGCGCATCGATGAAGCGATAGGCATAGGCCGGCCCGCAGCCGATCAGGCAGCCCATGATGCTGAACTGCTCGGCATCGGCCCATTCGAAGCGCCCGAGCGGCGCCATCAGCGCCTCGACCGAGGCGCGCGCGCGGGCGTCCGCGCTGTCCGACTGCAGGATCACCACGCCCTTGCCGAGCTCGACCGGCAGGTTGGGCATCGTCCGCACCACCGCCTTCGCATCGAACCGCGCCGCGACCGCCGCCTCCTCGGCCCCGGCGAGGATCGAGATCAGCAGCTTCACCCCGGCGATGCGCTCCGCGACCTGCCCCGCCACCTCGTCGATCTGCTGCGGCTTCACCCCCAGCATCACCGCGTCGGGCAACGGCCCCTCGGGCAGCACCCGCCCCTGCCGCACGCCCTCGGGCAGCTCGCGATCCGTGCGGTTGAGCACGAACACGTCCTCGCCGCGCACCGCGCCCGCCGCGATCCAGCGCCGCAGCATCGCCCCGGCCATGTTGCCGCAGCCGATCAGCCAGAGGGTTTTCGGAATGGCCACCGCCTCTTCTCCAAATCGTCGCCCCGCCCGGTGCCGGGTCCACCGCGGGCAATCGCCCGGTTCGCGGCCTTGCGGCAAGCGGGCTTCCGGCACAAGATCGCGCGATGCGGATATGGCTGCCATTCCTGATTCCGGTCGTTCAGCACGCATTCTCTCCTCGCACGTAGCTGCAGCCTCAAGAGGAAATGCATGACCAAGCTCGATCTGAAGAAGGAATATCGGGATCTCTTCAACCCGCCGAAGCAGGGGTTTGTGGAAGTGTCGCCGCCGCAGATGTCTTTTGTGAAGGTGGACGGCGCCGGCGATCCCAATCATGCCCCTGCATACGGGACGGCGATCGAATGGCTGTACGGCGTGAGCTACGCGATGAAGTTCGCGGCGAAGGATATGTTGCGCCGCGACTATGTCGTGCCGCCGCTCGAAGCCCTATGGTGGTCCGACGATCCCGGCACCTTTGTCCGCCGAGAAAAGGATCGCTGGCAGTGGACCGTCATGATCATGGCGCCGGATTTCATCACGACCGGGATGTTTGAGGACGCGGTGGCAAGGATGCTGGCCAAGCGGCACGACAGACCGTCGACCCTGAGGTTTGAGATCTATGCCGAAGGCCGGTCGCTGCAGATCATGCATATCGGCAGCTATGATGACGAAGGCCCTGTACTCGAGCGCTTGCACGAGGAAGTGATGCCCGGTCTGGGGGTAACCTTCGGTGGTCCCCATCACGAGATCTATCTCAGCGATCCCCGCCGGACGGCGCCGGCGAAGCTCAGGACGGTCCTTCGCCAGCCGGTCCGGAACATCTGATCGGACCGCACCGCCTGTGGCGCCGAGCCGCTCTTCGCAGTGGAATATTCATACGCCGATTTGAGTGAGGCCAGTCCGGCTCATCACCGTCTGAGAGACGGCCTCCCGATCCGTCCGCCGCGGAACCGCTAAGCCTCGCCCTGGGTCTCGATCAGCGCCGCCGCCAACGCTTCCTTGGGCGACTTGCCGCCCCACAGCACGAACTGGAACACGGGGTAGAAGCGCTCGCACTCGTCGATCGCGCTCTCGACCAGCAGCTCGGTCTGCGGGAGCGTCATCGATCCGCCGTCGTCGCCCGGCACCATCGCGGCGTGGCGGAACAGCAGGATGCCGCTCGACGACCACAATTCGAAATGCCCGATCCACAGCTGCTCGTTGACCAGCCCGATCGCCTCGTAGATGTCGCCGCGCCGCTCCTCGGGAACGCGCACGTCGGGGAACGCCAGGAACTGAAGCACCCCGTCGTCCTCGCGCCAGATCGCGCGCAGCTCGTACTCGGTCCAGCTGCCCTTTACGCGTGCGACGATCTCGTCGTCCTCGCGCTCATGGCTCCAGCCATGCGCCGCGTAATAGCTTTCCAGCATGTCGATCGGCGCGGCATCGTCGCGCTCATATTCGCTCTCGTCGAGCATCCCGGTCGTCCTCCGCCCGGCCCTTGCCTGAGCGCATGGGTGCCCTGCCCCGCTGCGCCGCACAAGCGCTTATGGTGAACAAAGCGTAGATAGATGTGGAAAAGCGCATGTCCTCAGGCGCCGTTGCGGCTCCAAAACTAAAGCGCCGGATCGGCATCGCCCTTCTTGGTCCGCACCTTCTTCGGCGCCGCAGCCTTCGCCGCGGGAGCCGCCGTCTTCGCCATGGGCGCGCCGCCCAGCTTCGCCTCGAGCGCCTCGATCCGCGCCTTGAGCGCCTCATTCTCGTCGCGCGCCGCCGCGGCCATCGCCTTGACCGCCTCGAACTCGTCGCGGGCGACGAAGTCCACGCCGCCGACGAAGCTCTTGAAGCGCTCGCGCGCCGCCGCCTCGCCTTCGCGCGCCATCCCCGCAAAGGTTCCGGCGGCGCCATTGAGGACCTTCACGAAGTCGTCGAAAATGCGGTTATCGCTCTGCATGTAACTCGAACCTAACTCTGGAATATTTCAAATCGACATTTGGGGTGCCGACTGCCCGGGTACAAGCGTTTCCGCATTGGGGTTCAGCTGATCGATCTTGTAGTTGAGTAACCCGGCAAAGCACAGCCACGCCAGATAAGGCACCATCAGCCACGCCGCGCCCTTGCGGATCCGCCCGAACAGGATCGTCGTGGCTAGCGCCAGCACGAAGATCACGCCGATCAGCAGCAGCGCCGCCGAGACCTGGTGGAAGCCGAAGAACAAGGGCGACCAGGCGAGGTTCGCCGCGAGCTGCACCGCGAACAGCGCCAGCGCCGGCCCGCGCAGCCGCGATCCCCGCGCATTGACGATCATCGCCAGCGCCAGACCCATCAGCACGTAGAGCAAGGTCCACGCCACCGGAAACGCCCAGCCGGGCGGCGTCTCGGCCGGTTTCTGCAGCATCTGGTACCACAGGTTGGCCTCGCCGCTCGGGAACAGCCGTCCCGAGGCGAAGCCCAGCAGCACGACGAACGGCACGGTGACGATCGCCCAGCGCAGATAGGCGAGGCGCAACTGACCCTTGGACGCGATCTCCATCCTCGACCCCCTACCGGCGACGTTCACTCCGCCGGTTGCGGC
>NZ_JBCNMA010000178.1:0-5362 GCF_039595165.1 Sphingomonas sp. | reverse complement strand
GCACCGCGTTGAGCGCCGCGCCCTTGCGGAGGTTGTCGCTGACGCACCAGAAGGCGAGGCCGTTCTCGACGGTGGAGTCATCGCGCACGCGGCTGACGAAGGTCGCATAGTCGCCGACGCACTCGACCGGGGTCACGTATCCGCCGTCCTCGCGCTTGTCGACCAGCATTACGCCCGGCGCCTCGCGCAGGATCTTCTGCGCGTCCTCGGCCGGCAGCTCGCGCTCGAGCTCGACATGCACCGCCTCGCTGTGCCCGACGAACACCGGCACGCGCACGCAGGTCGCGATCACCTTGACCTTGGGGTCGAGGATCTTCTTGGTCTCGACCACCATCTTCCACTCTTCCTTGGTCGACCCGTCGTCGAGGAAGCTGTCGATGTGCGGAATCACGTTGAACGCGATCTGCTTGGTGAACTTCTTGGGCTCTGCCTGATCGCCGACGAAGATGTTGCGCGACTGCTCGAACAGCTCGTCCATCCCCGCCTTGCCCGCGCCCGACACCGACTGATAGGTCGAGACGACGACGCGCTTGACCCCCGCCGCGTCATGCAGCGGCTTCAGCGCCACCACCATCTGCGCGGTCGAGCAGTTCGGGTTGGCGATGATGTTCCTGGCCTTGTAGCCGTCGATCGCCTCCGGGTTCACCTCGGGCACGATCAGCGGCACGTCGGGGTCCATGCGGTAGAGCGAGCTGTTGTCGATCACCGTGCAGCCCGCCGCGGCGAACTTGGGGGCATAGACCTTGGTCGCCTCGCTGCCGATCGCGAACAGCGCGATGTCCCAACCGGCCGGATCGAAATGCTCGATGTTCTGGATCTTGTACTGCTTGCCGGTCTCGCCGAAGTCGACCATGTCGCCGGTCGAGCGCGACGAGGCGACCACCGCCAGCTCGTCGATCGGGAATTCCCGCTCGGCCAGGATGTTGAGCATCTCGCGACCGACATTGCCGGTGGCCCCTGCGACGACGACACGATAACCCATGGTAGACCCTTTCATGCGGTCGAGCCGCCCGGTGCTTCGGGCAGCGACATAGTCATTTCAGTTTGAGAAGTCAGCGGGGCGGATCGCCTACTGAAGATGTTTCGCGGCAGCCCGAACGCCGCGACCGGCTGGAATCAGCGGGTCGCGTTCCGGGCGGTGATAATGGGCCGTTTTCGAAACATGCCGCGCCCCTAGCAGCCGGGCGGCGCGCGGAACAGGGAATTTCTTCTTTCGTTGCGGTGAAGTTGCGGTTCACCCCGTGGACGCACGAGTGGGCGCTCGCCTAGAACGCCGTAACGCAAGCAGGAGACGAAGCCTTGGCCGAACCGTTCGTCCGTCCCGATGTCCGTGCCTTTCTCGACATGATCGCCGCAATGCCCGAGGGCGAATGGCCGCCCCAGCCCGCACAATATCGCGCGCAATATGCCGCGATGAAGGACCTGGTCGACTTGCCCATGGGCGAGCTCGCCACGGTCCTCGACCTCGCCATCCCCGGGCCCGCCGGCCCGATCCCCGCACGCCTGTTCGACGCGCGCGCCTCACGCGAGCCCGGACCGGCGGTGGTCTTCTATCATGGCGGCGGCTTCGTGATCGGCGACATCGACACCCACGCGTCGATCGCCGCGGAGATGGCGCGCACGCTCGACCTGCCGGTGATCTCGGTCGGCTACCGCCTTGCCCCCGAGCATCCCTGGCCCGCCGCGTCGGACGATGCCGAGGCTGCCGCGCGCTGGGTCGCCTCGAGCCCCGCCGAGCTCGGCCGCGCCGTCACCTCGATCGCGCTCGCCGGCGACAGCGCGGGCGGGCAGATGTCGGCGGTCGCCGCAGTCGACCTGCGCGACAAGCCCGCGGCGGCACCCGTGATCGCCCAGCTGCTGATCTACCCCGCCGCCGATCTCGGCACCGACCATCCCTCGCTCGACGCGTTCGGCGAAGGCTATTTCCTGACCCGCAAGGGCATGGCGTGGTTCGCGGAATGCTATGCCGCCGACACCGCGCATCCGCGTTGTACGCCGACCGTCAATGAATCGCTCGCCGGGCTGCCGCCCGCGGTGATCGTCACAGCGAGCCTCGATCCGATCCGCGACCAGGGCCGCGCCTATGCCGCCGCGCTGATCGCCGCCGGCGTGCCGGTGGTGTTCCGCGAGGCCGTCGGCAACATCCACGGCTTCATCACCCTGCGCAAGGCGATCCCCTCCGGCCAGGGCGACGTCGCCGGCATGCTCGCCGCGTTCAAGGACGTTCTGGTCGAGGCCGAGGCCAATCGCGTGATGCTGCAGGCCGCGGCATGATCGATCGCGAGGCTCTTCCCTACCGCCCCTGCGCCGGGGTGATGCTCATCAACCGCGACGGCCTGGTCTTCGTCGGCCAGCGCCTCGATTCGACGCTCGAGGCATGGCAGATGCCGCAGGGCGGGATCGACCCCGGCGAGGACGCGCTCGACGCCGCCTATCGCGAGCTGTGGGAGGAGACTGGCGTCGCCCGCGGCCATGTCGAGTTGGTCGCCGCGGCGGCCGAGGAGCTGCAATACGACCTCCCCGACGACCTCCTCGGCAAGGTGTGGAAAGGCAAGTGGCGCGGCCAGCGCCAGCGCTGGTTCCTGTTCCGCCTCACCGCGGGCGACGAGGCGATCGACATCGCCACCGCCGAGCCCGAGTTCCGCGCCTGGCGTTGGATCGACCCGGCCGAGCTCCCGCACGTCATCGTCCCGTTCAAGCGCGAGCTCTACGCCCGGCTGCTCGAAATCTTCGCCGAGCCGCTCGGTCTCGGCACCGGCGTAGGAAACGCCTGAGCTGAAGGAGACGGATCGCAGGTCGCGTCCGTCCGGTTCGACCGTTCAGCTGCTGGGCGGCCGGATGCGTCCGCAATAGTCCCAGCAGGCATTGCCCGGCATCGGAAAGGTCGACCCGCCGAAACCGCCATTGCCGCCGCCTCCGTTCTGAAGGCCGCCATAGGAGTTGTCCATATAATGGTCGCAGTCGGACTGATGCTGGATCACGCAGGCCTCGATCGCCAGATAGTCCCCATCGCCGGTGTCTTCGTCGCAATAGAGGATGAGCTGGTCGATGCAGGCGTTGTACGGATGAAACACCGGCCACGACTGCGCATTCGCGGATGAAAGAGGGGTCGTTCCGGCAACTAGAACGAGGCTGGCGGCAAATGTCGTGATTTTGCTCATGGCTACTCCCTTCCCGGATGGAGTCGACACGCCGATATTAGGACGGCTACGGGCGGCGACGCGGCCTGTTGCATCCGAAGTCGAGCCATCCGGGCGTTCGCGCTGCCCGCGCCGCCGGTCAAGGTCAGCGGGGATGAGGCGAAAACCCGATCTCGATTTTGCCGCATTGCGGAATTAATAGGACGATATGCGCCGGCAGATCCTCCCCTCGCTCGCCCCGCTGATCCTCGCTTCGCTGCTGCCCGGCACCGCCCTGGCGGCGCAGGAAGCCGTGTCTTCCGAGAAGAAGGAGCAGGAAGAGGAAGCCCCGCCCGAGGTGCCGCCCGCGATCAAGGCGATGCTCGACGCCGCGATGCGTGCGGGCGACGAGGCCGCGGTCAACGCCATCGCGAAATACGCGAAGGCCGGCGACAAGCCGAGCGCCGAGCTGGTCCAGCGCGCCGCCGGCAACTGGAAGGACGAGCGCCGCGAGGCCGCGCAGCGCCGCCTGCGCGAGGCGCGCTTCCTCGATCTGGTCAAGGGACGCGCCGAGCTCGGCGGCTACATCAACACCGGCAACTCGGAGACGGTCGGCCTCACCGGCGTGCTCGATCTCAAGCGCGACGGCTTCCTGTGGCGCCAGAAGCTGCGACTCCAGGCCGATTATCAGGAGAGCCTCGGGCGCGTCGCGCAGGAGCGCTACATCGCCGCCTACGACCTCAACTACAAGGTGGAGGACCGCGCCTATATCTATGGCGCGGCGATGTTCGAGAGCGATCGTTTCGCCGGCTTCGACCAGCGCTATTCGCTGTCTGCGGGCGCCGGCTATACCGCGCTCGACAGCGGCGGGCTGCGGCTCGACGTCGAGCTCGGCCCGGCCTTCCGTCACACCGATCTTACCGACGACACCGTCGAGAGCCAGCTCGCCGCGCGCGGCAAGCTCGACTTCGACTGGAAGCTGTCGCCCACGATCACCTTCAGCCAAGACGCCGCAGCCTACGTGCAGAGTTCGAACAGCACGATCACGGGCAAGACCGCGCTCCGCGCCAAGCTGTTCGGCCCATTCTCCGCGCAGATGTCATACGCCGTGAACTACGAGAGCATGCCGCCGATCGGTCGCAAGACGACCGACACGACGAGCCGTGCGTCGCTGCTGGTGGATTTCTAGGCCTATCCCGCCGGCCGGTGCGCGTAGCTCAGCACGCGCGCCATCTCCCATCCGGTGCCGGTCTTGCGCCACACCACCGCGAACCGCGCATCGCCATCGAGCCGTTCCGCAGCGTCGCCCTGCTTGGCGTAGAACCGATGCACCCCGCTCACGATCGCGCCCTGCCCGGGCACCGGATCGACCGCCACGCTGCCTTCGACCACTTCGCGCCGTACGTGAAGTCCGGGTGTCCCGCAGGGACCCTTCACCAGCGACTCCACCACCTTGTCCCGCCCGGCGGTCAGTCCGGTCTTGTCATGGTAGAATTCGATGTCGCGCGCCAGCAGCCGGCCCATCGCCGTCGCGTCGCACTGATTGAATGCGCGCCAGAACGCGGCATCCGCCGCCAGCACGCCCCCATCACCAGGCGCGGCGTCCGCCGCCGATGCGCAAAGAAGCATTATGACGGCTGCAACCTGTTTCATCCCAACTGTATTATTATAGCAATACAGTGACTGCAACCGTATCGTTCGATACTTTTCACCCGCCGGGGGTTCACCCGCCGCAAATCAACCGATACACCCGCTCGCATGGGCCTTTCCGCAATCGAAATCGCCGCGATCGAGCATGCCCGCGCGGCGCCGATGCTGGCCCAGGTCGAGCGGTGGGTCGCGGTCAACAGCGGCACCCGCAACCTGCCCGGCCTCGCCACCATGGCCGAGATGCTGGCCAGCGCCTTTGCTACGCTGCCGGGCGAGCTCACCCTGGTCGAGCCCGCCCCGGTCGAGACGGTCGACGGCAAGGGCGACGTCCTTCCGCTCGCCCATGGCCGCCACCTCCATTTGCGCGTCCGCCCCGAAGCGCCGGTCCAGATGCTGTTCACCGGCCATATGGACACCGTCTTCCCCGCCGATCACCCCTTCCAGAACGCCGCCTGGCTCCCCGACGGCCGCCTCAACGCCCCCGGCGCCGCCGACATGAAGGCCGGCCTGTCGCTGATGCTTGCCGCTCTCCGCGCCGTCGAATCCACCCCCGCCGCGGAACGCTTCGGCTATGAGGTGGTGATCAACTCGGA
>NZ_JBCNMA010000177.1:0-5489 GCF_039595165.1 Sphingomonas sp. | reverse complement strand
CGTGCAGAAGGACAGCGCGCGCGCC
Organism: Sphingomonas sp.; assembly: GCF_039595165.1. GTDB lineage: Bacteria > Pseudomonadota > Alphaproteobacteria > Sphingomonadales > Sphingomonadaceae > Sphingomonas. The sequence goes on along the minus strand of NZ_JBCNMA010000177.1, from coordinate 5,464 downwards.
TTCATCGCGCAGAAGCTCGATGAGCGGAACGAGCGCCACCGCAAGATGGGCGACAGCCGCTACGTCGTCGAACCCAACCTCAAGGAGGGCAAGGGCGGGCTGCGCGACCTCCACACCCTCTTCTGGATCGGGAAATACACTTACGGCGTGCGCGAGCCGGCCGAGCTGGTCGGCGCGGGGCTGCTGACCAAGCTGGAGTACCGCCAGTTCCGCCGCGCGGAGAATTTCCTGTGGGCGGTGCGCTGTCACCTGCACAATATCGCCGGGCGCGCCGAGGATCGCCTCACCTTCGACTTCCAGCGCGAGATCGCCGAGCGCATGCGCTACGCCGACCGGCCCGGCAAGTCGAAGGTCGAGCGCTTCATGCACTTCTACTTCCTGCAGGCGAAGATGGTCGGCGACCTGACCGGGGTGTTCCTCGCGCATCTCGACGAGAAGTTCGCGGCGCGCGGGAGCCGCTTCGGGCTGCCGCGCATCCGCCGCTCGCCGACCAAGCTCAAGGGTTTCGTGCTCGACCGCGGTCGGCTGGCGCTGCCGCGCGACAGCTTCTTCGCCGAGGATCCGGTGCGGCTGCTGGAAGTGTTCCAGCTCGCCGACCTGCACGGGCTGGAGGTGCATCCGCTGACGATGCGCGCCGCCGCGCGCGATGCCAAGCTGATCGACGACAAGCGCACCGATCCGCGCGCCAACGCGCTGTTCATGGACGTGCTGACGTCCCCACGCGATCCCGAAACGGTGCTGCGCTGGATGAACGAGGCGGGGGTGTTCGGACGCTTCGTACCCGATTTCGGCCGCGTCGTCGCGCAGATGCAGTTCGACATGTACCACCATTATACGGTGGACGAGCATTCGATCCGCGCGATCGGGCTGCTCAGCCAGATCGAGAAGGGCGACCTCAAGGAGGACCATCCGCTGGCGAGCGGCATCCTCGACCAGATCGCCTCGCGCCGTGCGCTGTTCGTCGCGGTGCTCCTCCACGACATCGCCAAGGGGCGCGGCGGCGACCATAGCGAGCTGGGTGCCGAGGTGGCGTTGAAGCTGTGCCCGCGGCTCGGCCTCAGCGCGGCCGAGACCGAGACGGTGGCGTGGCTGGTGCGCTGGCACCTGCTGATGTCGGCGACCGCGTTCAAGCGCGACCTCAGCGACTTCAAGACGATCCTCGACTTCGCCGAGGTGGTGCAGTCGCCGCAGCGGCTGATGATGCTGCTGGTCCTTACCATCGTCGACATCCGCGCGGTGGGGCCGGGCGTGTGGAACGGGTGGAAGCGCCAGCTGCTCACCAACCTCTTCGACAGCGCCGAGGAGGTGCTGCGGCTCGGCCACAAGCAGCGCGGCCGCGGCGAGCGCATCACCGCCAAGCAGGAGGCGCTCGCAGCGGCGCTGGGCCGCGACGTCGGCGCGCTGATCAAGCGGCTGCCCGAAGCCTATTGGGTCGCGGAGCCCGAGGACGTGATCGAGCGCAACGCGCGCTTCATCGCACGCGCGGGCGAGGGGGAGCTGTCGGTCGAGGCGACGGTCTATCCCGATCGCGGCGCGACGCTGGTGACGGTCTATGCCGCCGACCATGCCGGCCTGTTCTACCGCATCGCCGGCGCGATCCACGCCGCCGGCGGCAACATCATCGACGCGCGCATCCACACCACGCGCGACGGCATGGCGATCGACAATTTCCTGGTGCAGGACCCGCTCGGCCGCCCGTTCGACGATCCCGGCCAGCTCGCGCGGATCGAGACCGCGATCGCCGAGGCGCTGGCCAACCGCGCCAAGCTGACCGAGCGGCTCGCGGCGAAGCCATTGCCCCGGCCCCGCGCGGACGCCTTCCCGATCGAGCCTGCGGTGCTGATCGACAACAAGGCGTCGAACCGCTTCACGGTGATCGAGGTGAATGCCCGCGACCGCCCGGCGCTGCTCCACCACCTCGCCTATGCGCTGTTCCAGTCGAAGGTGACGATCCATTCGGCGCATGTCGCGACCTATGGCGAGCGCGCGGTCGACACCTTCTATGTGACCGACCTGACCGGCGACAAGATCGGCGCGACGCTGCGCCTCAAGTCGCTCGAGCGGCGGATGCTCGACGCCGCGACCGGCCTTGGGGAATTCGCCACCGCCGCTTAATTCTCCCTTGGTCAGCCGGGCCCCGAGCCGGGCCAGGGCTTCTTCGGCGCAACAGAGACAGCCCCGCCCCGGCTCAAGGCCGGGGTGACGCAAGTATCGCTTTCAGGCGCAAACCCCCATAAGCTCGGCCATCACGACCGGGAGACATAGTGATGGGCGTACTCGGCATGGGCGGGCTGTTCTTCCGGGCGAAGGATCCGGATGCGCTGACCGGGTGGTATCGCGAGCATCTGAACATCGGCACGCGCTGCACCGCCGACGACGAAGGCGAGCCCGACGACTGGTTCTGGCAGACCAAGGGCGGGCCGATGGTGTTCGCGCCGTTCAAGGCCGACACCGACTATTTCGCGGCGGACAAGGCGTTCATGATCAACCTGCGCGTCCGCGATCTCGAGGGGATGCTCGAGCAGCTCAACGCGGCGGGGATCGCGATCATCACCAAGGAGGAATGGGACACGCCCGAGACGGGCAAGTTCGCGCGCATCCACGATCCCGAGGGCAACGCGATCGAGTTGTGGGAGCCGCCGGCAGGGTAGCCATTGCCGTCACCCCAGCGAGAGCCGGGGTCTCGGGCCACGAACGCTTCCTGCACGGCGGGAGACCCCAGCTTCCGCTGGGGTGACGGCGATTAAGCTATTTCGGCGCCAGCACCATCAGCATCTGGCGGCCTTCCATGCGCGGATAGGACTCGACCTTGGCGTCCTCGGCGGTGTCGGCCTGAACGCGCTGGAGCAGCGCCATGCCGAGCTGGCCGTGGCTGAGCTCGCGGCCGCGGAAGCGCAGGGTGATCTTCACCTTGTCGCCCTCGCCGATGAACTTGTGCACCGCCTTCATCTTGGTGTCGTAGTCGTGGTCGTCGATGTTCGGACGCATCTTGATCTCCTTGATCTCCTGCGTCTTCTGCGACTTGCGTGCGAGGTTGGCCTTTTTCTGGGCCTCGTACTTGTACTTGCCGACATCGAGGAACTTGGCGACGGGCGGATCGGCATTGGGCGACACCTCGACCAGGTCGAGGCCCAGCTCCTGCGCCTGCTCCATCGCCTCGCGCGTGTACATCACGCCCAGATTCTCGCCCTCATGGTCGATCACGCGGACCTTGGGCGACTGGATGAATTCGTTGAAGCGCGGGCCGGTCGGCACCGGGGGCGCGAACCCGCGCCGGGACATGGGAGGACGTATGGAGGATTCTCCTGTTACAGTTCTAAGCGGTCAAGATAGCGCGTCACGGCGCGACAGGGTAGCCCTGCCGCGCGAGTCCGGCGAAAAAGCCACACGCTGTGGCGCGGGCGCTACGTCGATATGGGGCGCGAACGCCGTTCAGGCAAGCGGCCAGAGCCGGTCGACCGGGCGTTCGAGCACGCGCGCGGCGACCGGGTGCAGCACTTGCGGCGCGAGGCGGCCCGCTGCCGTGGCCCTGGCGAGCCACTGTTCGATGTCGCCACCGGTCTCGACCCATTTGTCCTGACGGAGCAGGCCGTAGAGGCCGGCGGCGAGGACGTGGATGCCGTCATCGGCCTGGCGCCAGCGGTCGGCGGGGTTGCGGCCGACGCCGAGCGCTTCGCTGATGAGCTGGTCGAGCGCCTCGCACATATCCTCGTTGAGCATTCCGTCGAGCGTGGTGTAGCCCCATTTGGGATCGTGCTCGCGGACGATTCGCGGGATCAGCGGGTCCTTCGCCAGCACCGCCAGCGCCGCGGTCGCCGCGGGGCCGTCCATCGGGAAGGGCGGGTGCAGCATCTCGTGCGCGGCGATGCGGATCGTGGTCGCGGTGTCATTGCCGAACGCCTGGACGAAGGTCTGGTCCTGCATCTTGGCGCCGTGCGGCTTGGCGAAGGCGAGCAGGACGACGTTGATCGTCGGATCGAAGGTGCGGCCGGTGAGCTTCTCCTGCCAGCGGATCACGTCGTAGCGGGCGAGCGCGCGCGCTTCCTCGGCCATGCGCGCTTCGAAATCGGGGCCGAGCGTCTCGAGCCGGAACGCGGCGAAGCCGGCGGCACGCATCGCGGTGAACACGCGGATCAGGCGCGGGGCGTTGGCCTTGAGCCAGACGAAATCGGCATCCTCGCGGCTCGGGTTCTTGACGAAGGCGGGGCGCACCTTGCCGTCGAGGTCGGACAGCAAAGCGATCACCGAATCGAGATTGGTGACCCCTGCCCCGCTCAGGATGTTGGCGAGCACCGGCCAGAGCAGGCCGAAGGTGGATTTGTCGGATTCGTCGGCGAGCCTGGGGATGTCGGCGCGGACGTCGGCGGGGAGCCTGGGCCCGAACGCGTCGGCCTCGGCGGCGTAGCGCGCGCGGTAGAGATCGCGGCCGGACAGCGCGCCGAGAAAGGCGATCGCGTCGAAGCCCTCCGAGCCGATCACGTTCCAGCGCGTGCGCATCGGCGGTTTCGCCATCTGCGCGAAGGCGGGGAGCGCGGAGACGAGGGGGAGCGCGAGCGCGGCGGCGAGGAGGTTGCGGCGGTTCATGGCTGTGTTGCTAGACTAGACCACCTCCGCAGGCTTGAACGGACTTTGCCTTTGGGATGAATCGACGTTTCAATCTTCCCCCGCCAGGGGGAGGATTGAGAACCGTCCTAGCGCGACACCTTGAGCTGCGACGGCGTGCGGCCGGTCAGCGCCAGCGCCGCGCGGGCGAAATGGGCCTGGTCGGCGAAGCCGTGCTCGGCGGCCAATGCGGCAAGCGTATCGCGCCAGCCGGCCAGCGCGCGGACGGCGCGGCGGGTGCGCGTCTCGAGGCGGAAGCGCTTGGGGCTTACCCCGTAAGCGCGCGCGAAGCCGCGGCTGACCGAAGCGGGATCGAGGCCGGTCGCCGCGGCCCAGTCGCGGATCGCGAGATCGGGGTCGTCGGCGAGCGCAGCGGCGAGAAGATCGGGCCAGTCGCCGGGAGTCGCAGGGGTCGCGATCGCCGTGTCGCGGACCAGTTGCGCAGCGGCCAGCGAGTCGCGTTCCGCCAGCCGCGCCACCGCGTCGAGATCGGCGACGCGCAGCGGCCCTTCGGCCAGCCCGGCGGGCAGCGGCAGGTTGAGCACCCGCGCGCCGTTGGCGCCGAAGCCGTCCTGATGCGCCGACCAGGCGTGATGGACCACCGCCATCCCCGCCTGCGCACGGATGCGGCCGCTCTCGCCCGCTTCGAGATAGCCGCCATCGAGCACGACCGCGACATAGCCCGACTCATGCCGGTGCCGCGCCAGCCGCTCGCCCGCGCCGTTGCGGTCGCGGGCAAGACGATCGGCACCGGCCGGTTCGAACGCGCCGCCGGCGACGTGAACAATTTCCGCCGCTCGCCCGAATATGACGCCGCCGTCCTCGCACTTGCCGCCGGGCTGATCCAGGACATGAAGCTGGG
>NZ_JBCNMA010000176.1:0-5525 GCF_039595165.1 Sphingomonas sp. | reverse complement strand
CGACGCCTCGCGGATCGACCCCGCCGCCCGGTTCGACATGGCGGTCTCGCGCTTCGGCGTGATGTTCTTCGACGATCCGGTCGCGGCCTTCGCGCGCCTGCGCGGCATGATGACGCCCGGCGCCCCGCTCGCCGCGATCGCCTGGCGCTCGCCCGCCGAGAACGCGTTCATGACCACCGCCGAGCGCGCCGCCGCGCCGCTGCTGCCCCCGCTCCCGCCGATGGAGCCCGGCGCGCCCGGGCAGTTCGCCTTCGCCGATGCGGAGCGCGTCCGCGCGATCCTCGGCGAAAGCGGCTGGCGCGGCGTCGAGCTCACCCCGATCGACATCGAATGCGCGATGCCCGAGTGCGAGCTGCTCCCCTATCTGTCGCATCTCGGGCGGATCGGCATCTTCCTGCGCCAGGTCGACGCGGCGACGCGCGACCATGTGCTCGACACCGTCCGCGCCGCCTTCGCGCCGTTCGTCGAAGGCGACACCGTCCGCTTCGCCGCCGCCTGCTGGATGATCGAAGCGCGGGCATAGGATGCCTCAATCCTCCCCCGCCAGGGGGAGGATTGGAGAATCTCAATACCGCCCCTAGCGCGCGATCCCGCCCGCCGCGAGCACCGCCAGCGTCACCAGCTCGCTCGCGGTGCTCGTCATCGGCGCGACCTGGACGGGCTTCTCCATCCCCACCAGCATCGGTCCGATCATCGAGTCGCCGCCGAGCTCGCGCAGCAGCTTGGCCGAGATATGCGCCGACTGCAGCCCGGGCATGATCAGGATGTTGGCCGGGCCCGAGAGCCGCGCGAAGGGATAGTTGGCGAGCTGGCGCGGGTTGAGCGCGACGTCCGGCGCCATCTCGCCCTCATATTCGAAGCTCACCCCGCGCGCGTCGAGCACCTTCACCGCCTCGCGGATATTCTCGAGGAACGCGCCCTTGGGATTGCCGAAGTTGGAATAGCTCAGGAACGCCACGCGCGGCTCGTGCCCCATGCGCCGCGCGACCTGCGCCGTCTCCTCGGCGATGTCCGCCAGCTCCTCGGCATTGGGGCGCTCGTTCACCGTCGTGTCGGCGATGAACACGGTGTGGCTCTGCCCGACCATGATGTGCACGCCGAACGCCGTGCGCCCATCGCCCACGTCGATCACGCGGCGGATTTCGCGCAGGCTCTGGGCATAGGGGCGGGTGATGCCGGTGATCATCGCGTCGCCCTCGCCCAGCTGGAGCAGCAGCGAGCCGAAGATGTTGCGGTCCTGGTTGACCATCCGCTCGCAATCGCGGCGCAGGTAACCGCGGCGCTGGAGCCGCGCATAGAGGAAGTCGACCATCGCCGGCACCAGCGGCGAGTGGCGGCTGTTGTGCAGCTCGAAGCTCTCCGGATCGGTCACGCCGAGCGCCTTGAGCCGGTCGACGACATCGTCGCGCCCGACCAGCACCGGCGTACCGTAGCCGCCTTCGCGGAACGCGATCGCCGCGCGCAGCACCACTTCCTCCTCGCCCTCGGCGAAGATCACGCGCTTGGGATGCGCGCGCGCGCCCTCATAGGCCAGCGTCAGCACCGACGTCGTCGGGTTGAGGCGTCCGCGCAGCGTGTGGCGATACGCCGCCATGTCGAGGATCGGCTTGGTCGCCACGCCCGAGTCCATCGCCGCCTTGGCGACCGCCGCGGGGACATTCTCCATCAGCCGCGGATCGAACGGCGCCGGGATGATATAGTCGGGGCCGAAGCTGTGCGCCCGGCCATAGGCCATCGCCACTTCCTCGGGCACCTGCTCGCGCGCCAGCTCGGCGATCGCCTGCGCCGCGGCGATCTTCATCTCGTCGTTGATCCCCGTCGCGCGCACGTCGAGCGCCCCGCGGAAGATGAACGGGAAGCCGAGCACGTTGTTGACCTGGTTGGGATAGTCCGAGCGCCCGGTCGCGACGATCGCGTCGGGGCGCACGCTCTTGGCGAGCTCGGGCCGGATCTCGGGCTCGGGATTGGCCATCGCGAAGATGATCGGCGCCGGCGCCATGTCCTTGACCATCTCGGGCTTGAGCGCACCCGCGGCCGACAGGCCCAGGAACACGTCCGCCCCGACCAGCGCCTCGGTCAGCGTCGCACGGTCAGTGGCGACGGCGTGCGCCGACTGCCACTGGTTGATGCCCTCGCGGTCAGGCGTGATCACGCCCTTGCGGTCGCACATCAGCACATTCTCTTGCCGTACGCCCATGCCCTTTATCAGCTCGGTGCAGGCGATCGCCGCCGCGCCCGCGCCGTTCACCACCACCTTGATCTCGCTGAGACGGCGTCCGGTGAGCAGACAGGCGTTGATCAGGCCGGCCGCGGTGATGATCGCGGTGCCGTGCTGGTCGTCATGGAACACCGGAATGTTCATCCGCTCGCGCAGCGTCTGCTCGATGATGAAGCATTCGGGCGCCTTGATGTCCTCGAGGTTGATCCCCCCGAAGCTCGGCTCGAGCAACTCGACCGCATCGATGAAGCGGTCGACATCCTCGGTCTTGAGCTCGAGGTCGATCGAGTCGACGTCGGCGAAGCGCTTGAACAGCACCGCCTTGCCTTCCATCACCGGCTTCGACGCCAGCGCCCCTAGATTGCCCATCCCCAGGATCGCGGTGCCGTTGGAGATCACCGCGACGAGGTTGCCCTTGGCGGTATAGTCGTAGGCGGTCGCGGGATCGTCGGCGATCGCCTGCACCGGCACCGCCACGCCCGGCGAATAGGCCAGCGCCAGGTCGCGCTGCGTGGTCAGCGGCTTGGAGGCGACGATCTCGATCTTGCCGGGCCGGCCTTCCGAGTGGAACAGCAGCGCCTCGCGCTCGGAAAACTGCACATTGGCTTCTTCTGACATTCTTCTCTCCCGGCTGCCCTCCCTTTAGGCACGCCCCCGCGCCACCGCAATCTGGGGGTTTGCAAGGAGATCGCGGCACTGCCGTTACGGCGCGGGCGGCTGCCGCCTGAATTCTGTGCGAAAATCCGCACAAGTCATGCACCTGCAGCGGAATTGAATCCTCCCCCGCCAGGGGGAGGTGGCAGGCGCAGCCTGACGGAGGGGAGGAAGCGATAACGCCTGTGGCGAGTCCTCCCCCCTTGGTCGCACTTCGCGCGCCACCTCCCCTTGGCGGGGAGGATTTAGAATCAAGAGCCCCCGCGTTGTCGGCGCCCCTCACCTTCGCTATCCAACCGAAATGACCTCGCCAACGCCCGAGCAGGATCGCATCGCTCAGCTCGAAGCAAAGGTCGCCGAGCTTTCCACGCGCGACGGCGGGCTCTCTGGCCGGCTGACCAAATTGCTCAAGCTGATGCCCTGGCTGATGGCGAGCCATTTCCTGATCGGCGCGCCCGCTTTGCTGATCTCGCTCGGCGTCGCCTACGCCACCTTCGTCCAGGCCGAGGCGACCAGGAAGATGCAGCAGGCCGACGCCTGGCCGTTCCTCTCCTACGGCACCAGCAACGTGAACGAGAAGGGCGAGCGCGTGATCTCGCTCGTGCTGTCCAACAACGGCGTCGGTCCAGCGCTGCTCGGCCCGATCGAGATCCGCTACCAGGGGAAGCCCGTGCGGAATCCGGTCGACCTGCTGCGCAAATGCTGCGGGCCCGACGGCATCCGTGGGCTCAGCATGTCCACCTCGCCGTCGTCCGACATCGTCGCCCCGCCGCGCGAATCGATCAACTTCATGCAGATCGCCGAGACGCCCGCGAACAAGGCGCTGTGGAGCCGCTTCGAGAAGGAGCGGTGGAAGCTCCAGGTGCGCTCCTGCTACTGCTCCATCTTCGACGAATGCTGGGTGATCAACGGCGCCCAGTCGCGCCCGCAGGCGGTCAAGCAATGCCCCACCGACTGGGTGCGATTCCGCGAGCGCTAGGACTCACGACGACCTGAACAAATCCTCCCCCGCCAGGGGGAGGTGGCATGCGCAGCATGACGGAGGGGGAGGACGGCGATGCGCCTTGACGGCTCGGAAGACGGCCACCGCAATATCGGAGCCGGTCGCCGTCCTCCCCCTCCGTCGCCTTCGGCGCCACCTCCCCCTGGCGGGGGAGGATTGGGCGAGTCCCCCCTCCCTCCACAATTTTACGCCATCCCACCTCTTGCCGCCCGCGCGTGAAACCCTATCGAGGGCCGTGATGGCCGACGCCGCTCCCACCCCGATGATGGCGCAATACCTCGCCCTCAAGGCGGAGGCCGACGACTGCCTGCTCTTCTATCGCATGGGCGATTTCTACGAGCTGTTCTTCGACGACGCCAAGCTCGCCAGCGGCGTGCTCGACATCGCGCTGACCGCGCGCGGCGAGCATGGCGGCGAGCGCATCCCGATGTGCGGCGTGCCCGCGCACGCGATGGACGGCTATCTCGCCCGCCTGATCAAGGCCGGGCACCGCGTCGCCATCGCCGACCAGATCGAGACGCCCGAACAGGCGAAGAAGCGCGGCGGCTCCAAGGCGCTGGTCGCGCGCGCGATCATCCGCGTCGTCACCGCCGGCACGCTGACCGAGGAATCGCTGCTCGACAGCCGCAGCGCCAACTGGTGCGCCGCGGTCGGCGAGGCGGCGGGCGAGACCGCGATCGCCGCCGCCGACATCTCGACCGGCCGCTTCGAGATCCTCGAATGCGCCGCCGACGCGGTGGGCGCCGCGCTCGCCCGGCTCGCCGCCGCCGAGGTGATCGTCGCCGAGGGCAGCGAAAGCATCCAGGCCACCAGCACCCGCCCGCGCGCCGAGTTCGACAGCAGCCGTGGCGAGGCGCGGCTCAAGCAGCTCTATGGCGTCGCCACGCTCGACGGTTTCGGCCAGCTCGGCCGCGCGGCGCTGTCCGCCGCGGGCGGCCTCGTCGCCTATCTCGAGCACACCGCCAAGGGTGCCTTGCCCTTCCTGCGCCCGCCGCGCGTCACCCGCTCCGACGCGTGCATGGCGATCGACGCCGCGACGCGCGAGAGCCTCGAGCTGACCCAGAGCCAGGCCGGCACGCGCAAGGGCAGCCTGCTCGACTCGGTCGACCGCACCGTCACCGGCGCCGGTGCGCGCCTGCTCGGCGCCGACATCGCCGCGCCGCTGATGGACCGCGCGACGATCGAGGCGCGGCTCGACCTCGTCCAGCGTTTCCATGACGAGCCGGGCATGCGCGAGGACCTGCGCGCCGCCCTCCGCGCCCTCCCCGATATCGGCCGCGCGATCGGCCGCCTCGCCGCGGGCCGCGGCTCCCCGCGCGACCTCGGCCAGCTGCGCGACGGCCTCGATGGTGCGTGGCGGCTCGGCGAGACGCTGGGCAAGCTCAACGCCCCCTCTGCCCTTCTCGCCACCCTCGCGCCCGACCTTCGCGGCCATGGCGCTCTCATCGACCTGCTCCAGCGCGCGCTCGTCCCCGCCCCGCCGATCGACGCCGCGAACGGCGGCTATATCGCCGAGGGCTATGACGCCGCGCTCGACGACCTGCGCGACGCCGGCGCCGGCGGCCGCCGCGCGATCGCCGCGCTCGAGGCCGAGTTCAAGCAGCGCACCGGCATCGCCGCGCTCAAGATCAAGCATAACGGCGTGCTCGG
>NZ_JBCNMA010000175.1:0-5529 GCF_039595165.1 Sphingomonas sp. | reverse complement strand
GTGCTCGGTACCGGGTACGAGGCCACGGCCCTGGTCGCGGATCGCGAGTTCCACCGAATCCGGTGTTCGCCGCCCCTCGATCACGATCCGGCCGTTGTCACCGCCATGCTGCGCGGCATTGGCGAGCAGGTTGATGAGGATGTGGTGCAGTAATGTCGGATCGGCGCGCACCAGCGGGAGGTTGGCGGGCACCTGGAGATCGATATGCCTGCCGCGCAGCGTCTCCTTGAGGTCATGGACCGCGCTGCCGATCGCGTCGGTCAGGTCGATCGGCTCGATCGACAGGGTGAGCGCGCCCGAATCGATGCGGATCATGTCGACGAGATTGTCGAGGAACCGCCGCAGCCGTGCCACCTCGGCGCGGGCGAGCGGGATCGCCTCGGCATCGGGATGCTCGGCGGCGATCGCGTCGATCGCGCCCGAGACCGAAGTCAGCGGGGTACGCAGGTCGTGCCCGATCGACGACAGCAGCGCCGCACGCAGCCGGTCGCGCTCCTTGAGCAGCGCCACCTCGCGCACCTGGCTCTCGAGGCTCAGCCGCTCATGTGCCAGCGCCGCCTGGCCGAGCAAGGTCTGCAACAGTACTGCGCGATCGGCGCTGACCGGATCGCGGCCGTCGCCGCGCGACAGGCCGACGATGGCGAGCACGCCCAATGCGGTCTTGAGCGGATGGAACTGCCAGTCGGCGGCGTTGAGCGTCGCGGTGCCGCTGCCGGCGAGCTCGCCGCGCGACCAGCTCCACTCCGCCGCGGCCTGGTCCACTGGGCTGAGCATGGCGCCGGCGGGGGAAGCGGCGACGATGACGAGCGCGCCGTCGCGTTCGTTGAGCAGTACGGTCTGGAGGTCGAACAGAGCCGCCAGCTCGCCGCACACGACCTCGCTCGTCGCCTGCCAGTCGGAAACGCGCGCGAGCGACTGGCCGAACGCGGCGACCGCGGCGTTCTCCAATGCGCTGCGCGCGCCGATCGTCGCGCGGGTCTTGAGCCGGCCAGCGAGATGCGCGGTGAACGCCGCGACTCCCATCAGCACGAACAGCGTCAGCACGCTGCGCGGGTCGGCGATGGTGAAAGTATGCAGCGGCGGCAGGAAGAAGAAGTTGTAGGCGAGCGCCGACAGCAGCCCGGCGGCTAGGCCCGGGCGCAGCCCGTAACGGTTCGACGCGAGGATCACCGGCAGCAGGAAGATCAAGTCGACTCCCGACAGCCCGATCAGCGGCTCGGCGAGCTGGCCCAGCAGCGCCGCGCCCGCCACCAGCACCGCGACGATGAGATAGGCGGACGCAGGCCCCCAGCCCTGGCCCGACCCGTTCGCCTCGCTGGCGGCGATGCTCGGCGCGGACGGGATGACATGCACCGCGAGGCCGTCGCGCGCGCGCAGCATCGCCGTCACCACCGAGCCGTGGCGCAGCTCGAACCACCAGCTTCGCACCGACTTGCCGAGCACGAGCTGAGTCGAGCGGGTGTCGCGGACATGCTGGGCGAGGCCGTCGATCACGCGCTCCGCCGGCAAGGTCGCGATCGTCGCGCCGAGCGTTGCGGCGAGCCGCAGCGTCTCGGCGACGCGACGCTTGGCCTCCTCGTTCAGCCGCTCGGCGCGCGGCGTCTCGATATAGACTGCCTGCCACGGCGCCTTGAGCGCGTCGGCGAGCCGCTTGGCCGCGCGCACGATCGCATCGGCGCCGGGCAGTTCGCTGACCGCGACCAGCACGCGCTCGCCGCCGGCATAGGTGCCGGGCAGCGCGCCTTCGTCGAGATGCTCGACCAGCGCCTGATCGATGCTGAGTGCGGCGCGGCGCAGCGCCATCTCGCGCAGCGCCGACAGGTTGGGCTTGGAGAAGAAGTGGCCGAGCGCGCGCGACGCCTCGTCGGGGATGTAGACCTTGCCGTCCTTGAGCCGCTCGATCAGCTCGTCGGGGGGCAGGTCCACCACCTCGATCTCGGCGCCCTCGAACACGCTGTCGGGCACGGTCTCGCGCACGCGGACGCGGGTGAAGCTGGCGACGACGTCGTTGAGGCTCTCGACATGCTGGATGTTGAGCGTGGTGTAGACGTCGATGCCCGCGTCGAGCAGCTCCATCGCGTCCTGCCAGCGCTTGGGATGGCGGCTGCCCTCGACATTGGTATGAGCGAACTCGTCGACCAAAGCGAGTGCCGGGCGGCGGGCGAGCACCGCGTCGAGATCCATTTCGGTGAGCTTGTGCCCGCGATAGTCGATCGTGCGACGCGGGATGATCTCGAACGGTGCGGTCAGCGCTTCGGTCTCGGCGCGGCCATGGGTGTCGACGACTGCGACGACGACATCCACCTCCGCGCTGAGCCGTTCGGCGCCCTCGCGCAGCATCTCGAAGGTCTTGCCCACGCCCGGCGCCGCGCCGAGGAAGATCTTGAGCTTGCCGCGCGCTTCCCGCTTCGCCGCGCGCAACAGCGCTTCGGGGGACGGGCGGGAAGGATCGGTCATCGCCAGTATCGAACTCCGTTCGCCCTGAGCTTGTCGAAAGGCCCTCTACGCTAGCGAAGAACAGGACGGGGCTTCGACGGCTCAGCCCGAACGGGGTTGGGGAAGGCGCGGCGAAAGTCCAGTCCTTGATAGCAATGCTTATGTTTTCCTAACGCGCTGCCGCCGCATTCGCCGTCGAACCTTTACGCCCTCAATCCCTAGGTGAGCGGCCGGGCCGCCATCCCGGCGGCGACAACCGGGACCGATCCGATGCTTGACCTTCTGTGGCTCGCCATTCTGGGCGGGCTGGTCGCATTGACGCTGGCCTTCGTCCGCCTGTGCGACGGAGCCTGACGCGATGACGACTCACCTTATTCTCGCCGGGCTCACCGCGCTCGGCCTGCTCGCCTATCTGGTCGCAGCGCTGCTGCGACCCGAGAAATTCTGATGGGGGACGCAAGATGACCCTGACCGGCTGGGCGCTGATCGCGCTCTTCGTCGCCCTTCTCGCCGCGCTGGCCAAGCCGATCGGCATGTGGCTCCATGCGCTTTACGAGGGGCGGCGCACGCCGCTCCACGCCGTGCTCGGCCCGGTCGAGCGCGGCTTTTACCACCTTTCCGGCATCGACCCGAACGAGGAGCAGAGCTGGCGCCGCTACGCGCTGCATATGATCCTGTTCAACCTCGCGCTGCTGCTGCTGACCTATGCGATCTTGCGGCTGCAGGCGGTACTGCCGATGAACCCGCGCGGCCTGGCCGCGGTCGGGCCGGACGGTGCGATGAACGCCGCGATCAGCTTCTCCACCAACACCAACTGGCAATGGTATGCCGGCGAGGTGGCGATGACCAACCTCAGCCAGATGCTGGGGCTCGCGATCCACAACTTCCTGAGCGCAGCGACCGGTATCGCCATCGCCTTCGCGCTGTTCCGCGGCTTCGCTCGGCGCGAGGCGAAGGGCGTGGGCAATTTCTGGGCCGACATGACCCGGGTCACGCTCTACCTGCTGCTGCCGATCTGCGTCGTCTATTCGATCTATCTGATCGCGAGCGGGGTGCCGCAGACCTTCGACGCGATGGCTGTCGCCACGACGGTGGAGGGCGCGCAGCAGAATATCGCGCTGGGCCCTGTCGCTTCGCAGGAGGCGATCAAGATGCTCGGCACGAATGGCGGCGGCTTCTTCAACGCCAACAGCGCGCATCCGTTCGAGAATCCGACCGCGGTCACCAACCTGGTGCAGATGCTGTCGATCTTCCTGATCGGCGTCGGCCTCACCTGGACCTTCGGCAAGGCGGTGGGCGACACGCGGCAGGGCTGGACGATCCTCGCTGCGATGGCGATCCTGTTCATCGCCGGCGTCGCCATTGCCTATTGGGCGGAAGCGGCGGGCAACCCCAACCTCCATGCGCTCGGCGTTCCGGGCGGCAACATGGAGGGCAAGGAAGTCCGCTTCGGCATCGTCGGCAGCATCCTGTTCGCCGCCGTCACCACCGCGGCCTCGTGCGGCGCGGTCAACGCGATGCACGACAGCTTCACCGCGCTGGGGGGGCTCGTCCCGCTGTTCAACATGCAGCTCGGCGAAGTCGTGGTCGGCGGCGTCGGCGCGGGCATCTACGGCTTCTTGCTGTTCGCCATCCTCGCTGTGTTCGTCGCCGGGCTGATGGTCGGGCGCACGCCCGAATATGCCGGCAAGAAGATCGAGGCGCGCGAGGTCAAGCTAGCCGTGCTCGCCATCGCGATCGCGCCGCTGTGCATCCTCGGCCTGACTGCGCTGTCCGCGGTGATGCCCGACGGGCTCGCCGGGCCGCTGAACAAGGGGCCGCACGGCTTCACCGAGATCCTCTATGCCTTCGCCTCGGGCACCGGCAACAACGGCTCGGCCTTTGCCGGGCTCACCGCCGGCACGCCGTGGTACAACGGGCTGCTCGGGCTCGCGATGTGGCTCGGCCGCTTCTTCGTGATCGTGCCAGTGCTCGCCATCGCGGGCAGTCTGGCGGCGAAGAAGTACACCCCCGCCTCGACCGGCTCCTTTCCGACCACCGGCGGCCTGTGGGTCGGCCTGCTGGTCGGCATCATCCTCATCCTGGGCGGACTCACCTTCCTCCCGTCGCTGGCCCTAGGCCCGATCGCGGATCATCTCGCGATGGCCGGCGGCCAGCTGTTCTGAAGGCAATCGCCATGACGACATCCTCGATCTTCAAGGCCGAACTGGTCGTTCCCGCTTGTCGCGACGCGTTCCGCAAGCTCGATCCGCGTCAGCTGATCAAGAACCCGGTGCTGTTCACCACCGCCGTGGTGGCGCTGCTCCTCACCGGGCTGCTCGTACTGGGCGGGGAGAAGCTCTCGCTCCCGTTCCAGCTCCAGCTCATCGTGTGGCTGTGGCTGACCGTGCTGTTCGGCACCTTTGCCGAGGCGCTGGCCGAGGGCCGCGGTCGCGCTCAGGCCGCCAGCCTGCGCGAGACCAAGGCGGACCTGCGCGCCAAGCTGCTGCTTGGCGTCGGCGACACCTATGAGCTGGTCCCCGCGAGCCGGCTGAGCATGGGCGAGCTGGTGCTGGTCGAGACCGGCGACCTGATCCCCGCCGACGGCGAGGTGGTCGAGGGCGTCGCCAGCGTCAACGAGGCCGCGATCACCGGCGAGAGCGCGCCGGTGATCCGCGAGGCGGGCGGCGACCGCAGCGCGGTGACCGCGGGCACGCGCGTCATCTCCGACCGGATCAAGGTGCGCGTGACTCAGGAGCCGGGCCAAGGCTTCCTCGACCGCATGATCGCGCTGGTGGAGGGTGCCGAGCGGCAGAAGACCCCGAACGAGGTCGCGCTGACGATCCTGCTGGTCGGCCTCACCATTATCTTCCTGATCGCAGTGAGCACGATTCCCGGCTTCGCCAGCTATGCCGGCGGCAGCGTGCCCGTCGCGATCCTGGCTGCGCTGCTGATCACGCTGATCCCGACCACGATCGCGGCGTTGCTCTCGGCGATCGGCATCGCGGGCATGGACAGGCTGGTGCGCTTCAACGTGCTCGCCAAGTCGGGCCGCGCGGTCGAGGCGGCGGGCGACATCGACACGCTGCTGCTCGACAAGACCGGCACGATCAC
>NZ_JBCNMA010000174.1:0-5748 GCF_039595165.1 Sphingomonas sp. | reverse complement strand
TCGTAATCGCTGGTGGTGACTTCGATCTGCTGGCGGATCGCGTCGGTGCGGCCCTTGATCGCCTCGGCTTCACCCGCACCGTCGACGATGGTGGTGTTGTCCTTGTCGATCGAGACGCGCTTGGCGGTGCCGAGCATGCCGAGCGTGACGGACTCGAGCTTGATGCCCAGGTCTTCGCTGATGACTTCGCCCTTGGTCAGGATCGCGATGTCTTCCAGCATCGCCTTGCGGCGGTCGCCGAAGCCCGGGGCCTTGACCGCTGCGACCTTGAGGCCACCGCGCAGCTTGTTCACGACGAGCGTGGCGAGCGCCTCGCCCTCGATGTCCTCGGCGATGATCAGCAGCGGACGGCCCGACTGCACCACCGCCTCGAGGATCGGCAGCATCGCCTGGAGCGACGACAGCTTCTTCTCGTGGATCAGGATGTACGGATCGTTGAGCTCGACCGCCATCTTCTCGGGGTTGGTGATGAAATAGGGCGAGAGGTAGCCGCGGTCGAACTGCATGCCCTCGACGACGTCGAGCTCGAACTCGAGACCCTTCGCCTCTTCGACGGTGATCACGCCTTCCTTGCCGACCTTCTCCATCGCCTCGGCGATCTTCTCGCCGACTTCGCGGTCGCCATTGGCCGAGATGATGCCGACCTGGGCGATCTCGTTCGAGCCGCTGACCGCCTTCGAACGCGACTTCACGTCGTCGACGACCTTCGACACGGCGAGGTCGATGCCGCGCTTGAGGTCCATCGGGTTCATGCCCGCGGCGACCGACTTCATGCCCTCGCGCACGATCGCCTGGGCGAGCACGGTCGCGGTGGTAGTGCCGTCACCGGCGATGTCGTTGGTCTTCGAGGCCACTTCGCGCACCATCTGGGCGCCCATGTTCTCGAACTTGTCCTTGAGCTCGATCTCCTTGGCGACGGTGACGCCGTCCTTGGTGATGCGCGGCGCGCCGAAGCTCTTGTCGATCACGACGTTGCGGCCCTTCGGCCCCAGCGTGACCTTCACCGCGTCGGCGAGGATGTCCACGCCCTTGAGAATGCGCTCGCGCGCGTCGCGCGAGAATTTGACGTCCTTGGCTGCCATGTGACTGCCCTTTCAGTTTGGAAGTTGACTCTGGATTGACACTATCGACGGGTCGTCAGGCGCTCAGCCGATGATCCCGAGAATGTCGCTTTCCTTCATGATCAGCAGGTCTTCGCCGTTGACCTTGACCTCGGTGCCCGACCACTTGCCGAACAGGATGCGGTCGCCCGCCTTGACGTCGAGCGGGGTCACCTTGCCATCCTCGGCCTTGGCGCCCGAGCCGGCGGCGACGACTTCGCCTTCCTGGGGCTTTTCCTGGGCGGTGTCGGGGATGATGATGCCGCCGGCGGTCTTGGCCTCGGCCTCGACGCGGCGAACGAGCACGCGGTCGTGCAGCGGACGAAAGTTCATGGGATCGCTCCTGAACATTGGTTGATAGCGTTGTTGGCACTCCCCTGAAGTGAGTGCCAGCGGCCGGCATATGGATGCCGCGCCGGGCATCGTCAACGGGGTCTGCGGCGGGGTCAGAAAAGAATCTGGCGAGTAGAGAACTCATCCTGTCTGACAGGAAGATGCAAGTAACGTGCAAATAAATAATTTAGTAACTACGATTTGTTCCAAGTCAATGGAACTCACTGCCGCGAATAGGATTTTCCGAATTATCGGTACGCAAAGTATCGAATAGGAGAGGAAAAGCATCATGACTGGGAAAGCGGCCATTTGGCCGACGCTGGCGTTCGCCTCCGTGGCAGCGCTGGCGCTGGCAGCATGCGAAAGTTCGGGGAACTACCGGGTCGGCTGGGTCGGCGACAATCCGCCGCCGGGCAGCGGCTCGAGCAGCTCGGGCGGTTCGAGCTCAAGCGGATCGAGCAGCAGCTCGGGCGGTTCGGGCAGCTCCGGCGGTTCGAGCAGCTCGGGCGGGACCGGCAGCTCGGGCGGCGAAACCGGCCTGGTCGGCAACTTGCTCGTGACCGCGGGCAACACCGTGATCGGCGTCGCCGGCAAGCACGACCGGCTGGCGCAAGTGGTCAACGGCAAGCTGCCCGCGACCGGCATCGTCACCGGCACGGTGACGCGGGTGCTCGACCGGACCGGCCAGACCCTGGTCAATCTGGGCGACGGCAGCGGCGGCGGCGGGCTGATCCTCGACGGGGTCGGCGGCAAGCTCGGCGCGCTGGTCGCGATCGACCTCGGCAAGGGCCAGGTGATCGCGGCGCCCGAGGGGTCGAAGTCCCTGCTAGGGCTCAACGTGCTCGCGCAGAACCCCAGCACCGGCCAGCTGGCGACGGTGAGCGCCGGAACCGGCGGCAAGCTGCTCGCGCTCGACGTCAACGGCACGGGCGCCAATGGCGGCCTGCTGGGCGGCACGGCGGGCGGGCTCGTCGACACGACCAAGGGCGTGGTCGGCGGGACGGTCGGAACGGTGACGGGCGCGCTCGGCGGCAACGGCCAGAATGGCGGGTTGCTCGGCGGGCTCAAACCCAAAAAGGGGAACTGACCCTCCGGCCCGCGCGCCGCTGTCCGGCGCGCGGCCCGCCTTTCCATAGCGAGGATGGAAAGCATGATGCTGGCAGCCATGATGGCGCTGGCCGGGGCGGCTGCGGACCCGCAGGACGGCTCCCGGCTGATCGACCGCAACCGCATCGACCGCCCGCGTGCGCCGGCGCCGCAGCTCAAGCCCGCGCCCCCAATCGAGCGCGCGAAGGTCAAGACCAGCGGCACTGGTCGCCCGATCCGCGGCATCCGCTTTCGTGGCGCCGAGGCGCCGCGGCCGGTCGCACGCGCGGCCGAGGGCTTCCTCGGCAAGCCGATGACCAGCGAGACGCTCGCCGAGCTCGCCGGCACGCTGTCGCGCGCTTATGGCAGGAGCAATGTCGCGCTCTACACGATCGCGATCCCCGAGCAGGACTTCGCCAACGACGTGGTCGAGGTGCTGCTGACCGAGGGCCGGATCGCGCAAGTCGAGATCGACGCCCCGCGCGGCAAGCACAAGCTGCTCGCGGCGCGCGCCGGGCGGATGACGACCGAGGAACCGCTCACGCGCGCGACATTCGAGCGGCAGTTCACGCTGATCCGCGCCATGCCGGGCCTGACGGTCGAGCCCAGGTTCGACGATCCGCAGGCCGATGGCGCGCTCAAGCTGACGCTCACGCCCAAGCAGAAGCGCCGCAAGATCAGCGCGGGGTTCAGCAATCGCGGCGTCGACCTGACCGGCGACGGCCAGTTCGACCTCAACGCCGAATTCTATGGCGTGGCCGGCGAGGGCGACCAGCTGACCTTCGGCCTGTCGTCGGCGAGCGACCTCAGGCGCTACCGCTATGCCGCGGCGGGCTATCAGGCGCCGCTGACGGCGAGCGGGCTGACGATCGCGGCGAACGCCGCCTGGCTCGAGACGCGACCGCGCGGCTTCGCCGGCAAGGGCACCGCCAAGCTCGCCGGGATCTCGCTCAACTACCCGCTGGTGCGCGGCTTCCACCGCGCCGCGGACCTGAGCCTGGGCGTCGACGGGATCAACAGCGACAATGCCGTGCTCGGCAACCTCATCGCGACCGAGCGCACGCGCGCGCTGCGCGTCGCGGCGGGGATCGCCGACACGCGCGAGAGACGGTCCTGGGCAGTCAATGCCGCGGCGTCGCAAGGCCTCGACATCCTCGGCGCGCGGGTGATCGAGCCGTTCGCGGAGAAGCGCTTCCGCAAGGTCAGCGGCGCGGCGAGCGCGGCGCAGGCGGTAGGCAAGGGGCTGACGCTGCGCCTGAACCTGTCAGGCCAGTATAGCGGCGACCGGCTGCCCGCAGCCGAGCGCTTCGCGGTCGGCGGCGAGACGCTCGGCCGCGCGTTCGACACCGCCTTCCTCACCGCCGACAAGGGCGCGGGCGCGCTCGGCGAGGTCGCGGTGCGGCCGGTCAAGGGCGGGGCGTTCGCGGCCAGCGAGCTCTATGCTTTTGCCGACCGCGCCTGGATCGGCATCGCGCCGCGCGGCGTGGATCCCGCGATCGACCTGGCGATGGCCTCGGCCGGGTTCGGCGGGCGCGTCAAGTTCAAGGAGAAGGCCGAGCTTGGGCTGGAGGCGGCGACCGCGATCGACGACCCCTATCCCGCGTTCGACGAGGACTGGCGGATTTCGGTGAGGTGGAAGCTGTCGCTGTAGGGCGACCTTCATCGTCATCCCGGCCTCGAGCCGGGACAGGGCTGTTCTGTTTTTGCCGCCGCTCAGGAAGAAGAAGCTCCGCCCCGGCTCAAGGCCGGGGTGACGATTGGGGGCATGGGGCTCGTCTGTGTTGCCTTACTAACACAGGGCGGTTAGGGGTTGCTCCAAAGCTGTGCCTGTGCGTCAAGAGGCGGGGGGCAATCCGAGGAGCATCGACACGTGAAACTGGTTCGCGGCGCATGGAAGCTGCTGGTTGGCATCAAGGATGCGCTGGTGCTGCTGTTCATGCTGCTGTTCTTCATCGCCCTCTTCGCCGTGCTCTCGGCCCGCCCCAACCCGGCGGCGGTGCGCGACGGGGCCTTGGTGCTCGACATCGACGGCATGATCGTCGAGCAGCCGAGCCAGGCCGATCCGTTCGCCGCATTCGGTGGCGGCGAGACGATCAAGGAATATCGCATGCGCGACCTCGTGCGCGCGCTCGACGCGGCCAAGGGCGACAGCCGCGTCAAGGCGGTGGTGCTCGATCTCGACCGGTTCATGGGCGGCTATCCGGCCGCGGTCGCCGAAGTCGGCCAGGCGGTCGCGCGGGTGCGCGCGGCGGGCAAGCCGGTGCTCGCCTATGCCACGGGCTATAGCGACAGCGGCTATCTGCTCGCCGCCAATGCGAGCGAGATCTGGGTCGATCCGCTGGGCGGCACGCTGTTCACGGGACCGGGCGGATCGCGGCTCTATTACAAGGGGCTGATCGACAAGCTCGGCGTCACCACCCACGTCTACAAGGTCGGCAAGTTCAAGTCGGCGGTCGAGCCCTATATCCTGACCGGCCAGTCGCCCGAGGCGCGCGAGGCGAACGAGGCGCTGTACGGCGCGATCTTCGGCCAGTGGCAGGAAGCGGTCGCGAAGGCGCGGCCCAAGGTCAAGCTGCGCGAGATGATCGCCCAGCCCGACACGATCGTCGCGGCGGCGAACGGCGACATCGCGCTGGCCAACGAGCGACTGGGGCTGGTCGACAAGCGCGGCGACCGGCTGGCGTTCGGCAAGCGCGTCGCCGAGATCGCGGGCGCCGATGCCGGCAAGTCCGCCGGAAGCTACAGGGCGATCAAGCTCGCCAACTGGCTCGAAGCCAATCCGGCGCCCAGGACCGGCGACGCGATCGGCGTGATCACCGTCGCGGGCGAGATCGTCGACGGCAAGGCCGGGCCGGGCACCGCGGGCGGCGACACCGTCTCGGCGCTGCTGCTCAAGGGGCTGGCCGAGAAGAAATTGAAGGCGCTGGTGGTGCGCGTCGACTCGCCGGGCGGGTCGGCGCTGGCCTCGGAGCGCATCCGCCAGGCGATCCTGCAGGCCAAGGCGCAGGGGCTGCCGGTGGTGGTGTCGATGGGCAGCCTCGCCGCATCGGGCGGATACTGGGTGTCGACCCCGGGCGACGTGATCTTCGCCGAGCCCAACACGATCACCGGATCGATCGGCATCTTCGGCATCATCCCGACCTTCGAGAACACGCTCGCCAAGATCGGCGTGACCAGCGACGGCGTGAAGACCACGCCGCTGACCGGTCAGCCCGACGTCTATGCCGGC
>NZ_JBCNMA010000173.1:0-5896 GCF_039595165.1 Sphingomonas sp. | reverse complement strand
ATCGCGACCCAGCCCGCGGCGCGGTGTAGCAGCAGGCGAGTCTCGAGCGGCCTGAACGCGGCGCCCTCGCCATAGCCGAAGGTCTTGATGAGCGCGCTGCCGACGGGGAAGTCGAACGCCTTGGCGGGATCATATGTCGCTCTGGCGCCGGCGGGGACGTAGATGAAGCGCTGCTTCACCGTATAGTCGGAGAACAGCGCGGTCTCGAGGTCGTAGCCCGCGACGCGGGGCGCGGGGGTGCGCTTGGTCAGGTCTGCGAAGAAGCCATAGTCGGAGAGCTTGGCGGGATAGCCGTCGGCGGTGATTGCCGCGTCGTTCACGCTGGCGGCAGGCTGCGTGGCGGCGGCGACGAACACCGTGGCCGCGAGCGCGAACAAGACGGCGCCTAGCCTCATGCACGCCTCCGCCGCTTGAAACTGCATGGCTGTTCCCCTGCGAACGCAGGGGTCCAGGACCAGGCAGGGCATCGCGTGACACCCTGGGCTCCTGCTTTCGCAGGAGAACTGCGCTGCAGGAAGGACATCGCTACTTCGCCGCAGCCTCCATCTCCGCCGGCAGCACCACCGCGGCGGGCTGGGGCACGTCGGGCGCGTTGAGTTCGACCTTGGATGGCTTGGCGCTCTCGACCGGGGCGCCGAGCGCAAGGCCGAGGCCGAGCACCGGCACCTGGTCGGCGACGCGCAGGCCCAGCTCGTCGGCCTTGCCGGTGCCGTCCCACCACACCGGCGGCGCATTGCCGCCGAACGCCGCGGTGAGGAAGCCGCCGCTCGGCACGTCGGGCGCGAAGCCGGCGCGGCCGTGGCGGTTGCCCGAGACGATGATGCGGCGCGGATAGGGGTTGTACTTCGCGTCCTCGAACTTGGGGCGATAGGAGATGATCATCACGTTCGCCGTGGCGTTCTCCGACAAATCGTTGTCAAAGACGTGGACACCGTCATTTGCCATCACCAGCACGCCGGTCCCCTTGGGCACGGTCGCGACGATATTGCCCTTGGGCGCGAAATTGGGGGTGTCGTTCGCCACCACCTTGTTGCCGAACACGCGCACCCCGCCGCCGTTCATGCGCGGGAGGTTGGGCAGGTCGAACACCAGGATGCCGCCGGTGTTGCCGGTGGCGGTGTTGCCATGGACATCGGCCATGTTGCTGTTCTCGATCTCGATCCCCGCCACGTTCTGCGACACGGTCGAGTTGCGCACCACGATCCGCTCCGACTGGCCGACATAGATGCCGGCGTCGGACGCGCCCTTCACCGTGACCCCATCGACCAGGATGGTGTGGCTGGAGACGGGATAGACGCCGTACGCGCCGTTGGTGGCCTTGGGCCCGCCGGTCCATTCGACGCGGATATCCTTGTAGACGATGCGGTTCGCCTCCTTGGACTTGATCCCGTCGCCTTTCGTATCCTCGACCGCGAAGCCGCGCAGCACGACGTCGTCGGAGGTGACGAGCAGGCCTTCGCCCGCGCCGAGCTGGCCCTTGAAGCTGAGCACGGTCCTGTCCGGCCCGGCGCCGCGCACGGTGACCTTGTCGACATCGAGGCTGAGGCCGTCGGTCAGCTCGAACCGGCCGGGGCCGATCTGGACGGTATCGCCCGGCTTGGCGTCGAGCAGGGCCTCCTGCAGCCGCTCCTGCGCGTTGGGGCCGGCGGGGACGTCGATCGTCTTGGCCTGCGCGGCGGACGCGAAGGCGAGCAGCGCGAGCGTGGCGGTGCGGATCATGAGCCTCTCCCTGTTTTGGGAGCAGCTTACCCGGTCCGCGCCGTGCGTCCAGCCATCAACAGGGGTGTCAGTTAGTGGTGCGAGGCGCCGAACACCACCGTCACCCCGGCCTTGAGCCGGGGCTTAGCTTCTACCATCATGAGAAGAAGAAGCCTGGCCCCGGCTCAGGGCCGGGGTGACGAGTTGGGGGTGTCACTCGCGCGCGTCGCCGGGCAGCTCGTCCTCGGCGCGCTCCAGCTCCTTCGGCTTGCGCTTCTCGAACACCGTTGCGAGCCTGGCCTTGGTCGCCTCGTCGAGATCCTTGGCGGCCGCCGGGAACATCTCCTCCTCTTCCTCCTCGATATGGTGGAGGTAGCGGTGGCGCAGTTCCTTGAAGGTCTTCATCCACGCGTCGCTCGACGGATCGGCCTCGACCAGCTCGCCGAGATAATCGTCGATCTCCTTGTGCTCGGACACCGAATGCCGCGCTTCGTCGCGCAGATCGGGATTGGCGAGCATCGTCGCATAGAGCGATTCCTCCTCGGCCGCGGCGTGAGCCTGCAACTCGACGCGAAGCTCGTCGAACAGGTCGCTGCGCAATTCGCTGTCGGGGTCGCTCGAGGCGATCCGCTCGAGCAGGTCGCGGTGACGGTCGTGATCGCGCTTCAAGTCCTCGAAAATGCGGTCGTCGGCCATGCAAAGTCTCCTCTGCCGCTCCAACCGACCAGCCAAGTGGTTGTTTCAGGCGCGATTCATTCTCAAGCGGCGAAGAGTTCGAGTTGCTCGCGCTTCGGGGCGACGAGCGGGCGCAGGTCGGCGCGATCGGACAGCGCGACCGGGCGCCAGTCATCGGCGATCAGGAACGGCCGCAGCTTGGTCAGCGATATGGTGAGCCGGCCGACATCGGCGAGGCCGAGCCGCCGCCAGCGCCGCGCGGCGAGGATATTGTCCACTGCCTTCACGCCCAAACCGGGGACGCGCAGCAGCGCCTGGCGTGGCGCGGTGTTGACGTCGACCGGGAAGCGATCGCGGTGCTTGAGCGCCCAGGCGAGCTTGGGATCGATGTCGAGCGGCATCATGCCGGTCGCCGGATCAGCGGCGTCGGCGACCTCGTCGGGGCGATAGTCGTAGAAGCGCATCAGCCAGTCCGACTGGTAGAGCCGGTGCTCGCGCATCAGCGGCGGGCGCTGGAGCGGGAGGACGGCGCTGGCGTCGGGGATCGGGCTGAACGCGGAATAATAGACGCGGCGCAGGTCGAAGCGGCCGTAGAGCCCGGCGGCGCGGCGCACGATGTCGCGGTCGGTCGCCGAATCCGCGCCGACGATCATTTGCGTGGACTGGCCGGCGGGGGCGAATTTGGGGGCCGAGCGGTAGCGCTTCGACGCGTCGCCGGTGTCGTCGATGTCGCGCTTGAGGCCGAGCATCGCGCCCTCGATCCGCGGCGCGGACTTTTCGGGGGCGAGGCGGGCGAGGCCGGCGGCGGTGGGGAGCTCGACATTGATCGACAGGCGGTCGGCATGCAGCCCGGCCTGGTGGATCAGCCCGGGATCGGCGTCGGGAATGGTCTTGAGATGGATATAGCCGCGGAAGTCGTGATCCTCGCGCAGGGATCGCGCGACCTCGACGATCTGCTCCATCGTGTAATCGGGCGAGCGGATGATGCCCGAGGAGAGGAACAGCCCCTCGATATAGTTGCGGCGGTAGAAATCGAGCGTGAGCTTGACCACCTCGGCGGCGGTGAAGCGCGCGCGGCGGACGTTCGAGCTCTTGCGGTTGATGCAGTAATGGCAGTCGAAGATGCAGCTGTTGGTCAGCAGGATCTTGAGCAGGCTGATGCAGCGGCCGTCGGGAGCATAGGCGTGGCAGATGCCCATCCCCTCGGTCGAGCCCAGCCCCTTGCCCCCCGCCGAGTTGCGCTTGGCGGTGCCCGACGAGGCGCAGGAGGCGTCGTATTTCGCCGCGTCGGCGAGGATTTCGAGCTTTTCGCGGAGGTCGAGCTGCGCCATTCGTTCAATATATGTTCTCGAACGAAGCCTGTCGAGTCAGGGACTTAGCTTCTCCCGATGCAATGCGACGGCCAGTGCCGTGGTCAGCAGGGCGGCGAGCGCGAGCCAGATGCCGAGCCCGGCCCAGGGCGACCAGCCCCAGAACTCGTTGGGGATGGTGCGGATGTCGCCGCTCAGGAATTTGGGGATGATGTGCTGGGTGATCGGGGCCGGGTAGAAATGCGGCGCCTGCACCTCGGCGGCGGTGATCGCGAGGTTGATCGCGACGCTCGCGGCGAGGAAGCCGCCGCCCAGCCATTTCTCGAAGCGGTTGGCGCCGCTCCAGAAGGCGGCGAGGCCGATCGCGAGATAGGCGACCGCGGGGAGCGCGTGGCGCGGCCCGGTCGAGTTGCCGCCGTCCCAATAGACGTAGGCGGCGTGGTAGAGGAACGCGATCACCGCGCCGGCTGCGGCCATCACGCCGATGTCGCGCTTCGCCGGATCGCGCAGCAGCGTCCAGATGCCGAAGGGCGCGAGCACCAGCACCGGCGCCACCCACACCATGCCGCGCCGCTTGCCGCCCAGGATCTCCCACAGCACGTCGAGCTTGGGATAGGTCAGGCCGAACAGCCCCTGCTTCATCCCCTCGAACCCGACCACGCCCGAATAGCCGGTCTGGAAGGGATGGCCGAACACGGCGAGGTTGTAGGCGAACAGCGGGATCGCGGCGACGAGCCCGCCGGCGAGCGTCAGCGCGACGATGCGTCCGACGCGGTCCGGCTCCCGGCCGCGTAGTCGCCACAGCGCCCAGAGCGCGACCGGGGCGCCGGTCAGCACCGCGGTATGCTCGATCACCACCGCCCAGCCGAGCGCAAGCCCGGCGGTCAGCGCATATCGTCCGGCCGGTCCGCCGCTGGTGCCGCGCCACACCGCCCAGATCGCGATGGCGAGCAAGGCGGTGGTCGGCGCGTGGCCGAAATAGGTGGTGCTCCACCCCCACATCGTCGTGCCGAGCGCAAAGCCCACCGCGCCGAACAGCCCGGCGACGCGGCTGCCGGTGAGGCCGGTGCCGAGATCGAGCAGCGCGACCGCCGCCAGCGCGGTCAGGATCGCGCTGGTGAAGGCGACCGCGACGCGCATCCGCAGCCGCAGGAAATCCTCAGCGGCGGGATCGAACAGCTTGTGCGGGACGTCGGCCGAGACCTGGCCGGTCACGGCGTTGGTGAGCGCCACCCAGGGCAGCGCCATCAGCGTCATGCCCGGCGCCTTGTCCATGTAGAAATGGCCGTCGAACAGCGCCTTGTCGATCGTCATGTCGGCGAACTCGTCGATCCGGGCATTGCCCTTCTCGACGATCGCGGTGGCGGCGAGCAGCCGCGTCGCGCTGTTGGGATTGAACGCCCAGGAGCCGAACCAGGTGCAGGACAGCCATACCAGCGCGAACAGCAGCGCCGGGACCTGCCAGCGCCTGCGCGCCTCACCTGTAGGCATCCCTTTTCCATCCCCCGTCGCGTTCATTGCAATCCACGCCACCATGTCGTCATCCCCGCGCAGGCGGGATCCAATGACGCTGACGTCGCGGTTCCATCGGTTCCGTCAGCAGGAATGGATCCCCGCCTGCGCGGGGGGTAACGATCAATCCGATTTGAGTCGCGATCCTAGTCCGGAAGGACCTTCTCGGCGCGGCGGCGCGCATCGGCCTCGGCCTTGCCCGCCTGGATCTCCCGGGTCGCGCAGCCGATTCCGCCGCCGGGGCCGACCGTCGTGCAGCTGCCGATGCCGGTGTCGCCCACCGACATCGCACCCTGCTGGCGCACCGCCCAGCTTTCGTTCTGCGGGGTGACCTCCTGGTCGCGCAGCTCCTGCGGGATGCGGAAGCGCTCCTCGGCGGGGCGGCGGACGCAGATCACCACTTCCTCGCCATCGGCGTTGGTCGGGCATTTGTCGTCGCCATAGATGACGAGCACGCCGTTCTGCGCCGCATTCTGCGCGGCCGCGGGCGCGGGCAGCGCCAGCACCGGCGCGGCGATCGCGGCAAGGCTCAGCAGGATCGTCTTGGTCATCATCTTCTCCTCGCCCCCGCCCTTCATAGCCGTTTCGAGACCGCAATGGCAGCCCTGCACGCCGCCCGGATCGCACCCGAGAGCAGCGGATAGGCCGGCGCCGTTTCCGCCCCCGCGGCCAGCGCCGAATCGCGATGCTCGAGCTCCTCG
>NZ_JBCNMA010000172.1:0-5961 GCF_039595165.1 Sphingomonas sp. | reverse complement strand
GCCGCGGCGAGATAGAGGAAGATGAAGCAGAACAGCAGGATCGCCTCGCCGCCATTGGCGGCGGGGAAGAAGCCTTTCGAGCCGTGCGCCATGAAATAGCCGACCGCGCACATGCCCGAGGCGATGAAGGCGACCGGGCGCGTGAACAGGCCGAGGACGAGCAGCGCGCCGCCGACCAGCTCGATCGTGCCCGCGGCGATCAGCATCGGCGGCAGCGGGCCTTCCATCGGGAAGGGCGGCAGCCCGAAGAATTTGGACGTGCCGTGGTGCAGGAACGAAAGCCCCGCGACGATGCGCAGGACGCTCAGCAGCTTGTCGGACCAGCTTGCAGGGATCGGCATGATGTTTCTCCTCGCGCGGCAAGCCTGCCTCGCCGTTGCGTAGGTGAAACCTTTCATCCTGGCGCGTGAAGATCAATCCCGCGCGGCGAAACCGATCGTTTCGCCGGCCCGGTCGCTTCCGATCAAAGGCCGCGCATGTGACCGTTGGCGCGAACGGCCGCCGCGAGGGAGCAGGGCATGGACCCAGGTCTCGGGACACAGGCTTCCATGTTCGGGACATCCTACTCGGTGAAAAGAGAGATCGCACGATCCCTGGAAGCAAACATCGTGCACGACATGTTCCACTTTCCGGCTTCCGCCGCGTCGCCGAATCGATCGTTTTCCGGGCACGCGCGCCGCTTCCACACGCCCGGAAACCCGCGTAAATCCGCCACGAACCGGAAAAACTTTCCTACACGAACCTATTTGGATAAAATGCGCGCTGGTAGCATTTCAACCGAACCGAAAGTGGAACGATGAAAAGATTTTCCAAACCCGGCAATTTCAATCCCCGGTCACCCGGAGCGGCCCGAGGTCGCCGAGACCGACCGTGCCGCTCGCCATCGCCAGCATGCGGTCGAGGCTCTTCTTGGCCTTGAGCCGGATGTCCTCGCCGATCTCGATGCGCGGCTCGAGGTCGCGCAGCGCGACGTAGAGCTTCTCGAGCGTGTTGAGCGCCATGTACGGGCAGATGTTGCAGTTGCAGTTGCCGTCGGCGCCTGGCGCGCCGATGAAGGTCTTCTCCGGCACCGCCTTCTCCATCTGGTGGATGATATGCGGCTCGGTCGCGACGATCATCGTGTCGCCGTCGAAGTCCTTGGCGAACTGCAGGATGCCGCTGGTCGAACCGACATAGTCGGCATGGTCGAGCACGTGCGGCGGGCATTCGGGGTGCGCCGCGACCGGGGCGTTCGGATGCTGCGCCTTGAGCTTGAGCAGCTCGGTCTCGCTGAACGCCTCGTGCACGATGCACACGCCCGGCCACAGCAGCATGTCGCGGCCGGTCTTGCGGTTGATATAGCCGCCGAGATGCTTGTCGGGGCCGAAGATGATCTTCTGGTCCTTGGGGATCTGGCTCAGGATCTTCTCGGCCGACGAGCTGGTGACGATGATGTCGGAGAGCGCCTTCACCTCGACCGAGCAGTTGATGTAGGTCAGCGCGATGTGATCCGGATGCTGCGCCCGGAACGCCGCGAACTGCTCGGGCGGGCAGCTGTCCTCGAGGCTGCATCCGGCATTCATGTCGGGCAGCACCACGATCTTCTGCGGCGAGAGGATCTTGGCGGTCTCGGCCATGAAGCGCACGCCGCAGAAGGCGATCACCTCGGCGTCGGTCTCGGCCGCCTTGCGCGAGAGCTCGAGGCTGTCGCCGACGAAATCGGCGAGGTCCTGGATCTCGGGCTTCTGGTAATAATGGGCGAGGATCACCGCGTTGCGCTCCTTGCGCAGACGGTCGATCTCGGCGCGGACGTCGACGCCGGTGAGCACAGTCGGTGCGTTCATTCTGGGACCCTCGATCTTTGGCCCCACATGGCCTTGTCGGGGCCCGCGTTCAACCCATTGGCGGCGGTGGCGGCGCGAATTCGAGCGGCGCGACGGCAGCACCCGGCGAACCGGCGGTCACCGCTTCGTAGATCAGGCTGCCGAGCGGCGAATGGACGATCAGCTCGGTGCCGATCATCACGCCCAGGATCGCGCCAAGTCCCCACCACCAGGCGGGATGGACCTCGCCGGTGCGGCGATGATCCACGATCATGCCCGCGGCGAGAAAGGCCAGGCCGGGCAGGTTGGCGATCTGGTACGACCAGGGGATCAGCAGCGGCATCGGCAGCAGCCGGCCGAAGCCCGGGCCGAGCAGCGCGATCATCGCGCACATGTGCAGCCGCCGGTGCCAGTCGGTCTGCCGGCGCATGCTGACCGCGGCCGCAGTCAGGCTCGCGAACAGCAGGATGATCAGCGGGTTGGCGATCAGGAAATGCTGGGGCTGGAAGAAGAAGGGTGCCTGTCCCGCACGGATCTTGAGCGCGATCACCGTGAAGCCGGCGATCACCATCGCCACGACCCAGCCGACCGCGACCCAGCCGAGCAGGCGATGCAGCCGCATCGGCCCGCGCGTCGCGAAGGCGGTCTGCGCGACATAGATCACGACCCAGCCGAAGAAGACCAGCGCATGGGCATGGACGTACCAGGGCGCGCCGAAGCTCGACCGCCCCGCCACGAGCTGGACCGAGAAGCCGGCGACCAGCACCAGCGCCATCAGCAGGCTCGACCAGAGAAAGAAGCCGTCGTCGCGCCGTTCGGCGCCCACATCATCCGCAACCGTCGCCATCGTGCCTGCCCCCAGGAGGTCGTCAGGTCCGGAAACTATCACATTTCGCGGCTCGGCTTAACTACCTCTTCTCGCGTAGCTCGCGTTCGCGCAGCACCTGATCGACCGACTTGGACATGTCCCAGCGGTCGCGGTTCGGCGCGTTGCGCTCGGGCGGGAAGGTGACGACCACGCGCACGTCGCCGAGCCCCGCGGCGGCAAGCGGCTGGGCGAGCAGGCGGGCGACCGCCCTGCGGCCCATCTCGCGCGCCTGCGCCATGCGCTCGGGGCTGGTCGCCTCCTTCTGCGCCACCGCCGCGGCGCGGATCGAGGTGCGCTGGCTGAGCGCCTCGCCCGCCGCGCGCGTGACGAAGATGCCGCTCGTCTCGACCAGGGTGCGGCGGCCCTCGTCGGTGTTGGGTGGCGCCGCGGTGACGTCGGGCGCGTCGACGATCAGGGTCTTGCGCTGCGCATCCCATTGCAGGTCGCCGGGCGCGAGTTTCGACAAATCCACGAAATAGCCGACCGAATAGGGCATCTTGACCACCTGGTCGCTGCGCAGCCAGCCGAGCCCGCGAATGTCCGAGGCGGTGGCCTGGACGATGCCGGAGAGCTCGGCGACCTTGAGCGTGCCGGTTCCGGTCAGCCGCGCGGTGACGATCTGGGTGACCGGCGCGCCGCCGTCCTCGGGCAGGGTCTCCAGCCGCGTCTCGGCAAAGCGGTCCCACGACAGCCACGCCGCCGCGGCGATCACCGCAAGGGCGGCGGCGATCAGCACGCCGCGCAGCAGCGGGTCGCGCGTCACGCCAGCCGCCATGCGCCGCCGTCCTGCTCCACCACGATCCCGCGCTGCCGCAGGTCGATCAGATGCGCGAGCACCGAGCGCCCCGCCGCGCCGAACAGCCGCGGATCGAGCCCGGCATACATCTGCTCGACCATCGCCGGGATTTCGCCGGGCTGCTGGCCGAGCAGGCGCAGGATCTGGCCCTCGCGCTGCTTGCGGTGCCCCATCATCCCGCGCACCAGCCGCTGCGGCTTGTCGACCGGATCGCCATGCGCCGGGTAATAGACGCGGTCGCTGCGCCCGAGCAGCTTGTCGAGGCTCGCCATATAGGCCGCCATGTCGCCGTCGGGCGGTGCGATCACGCTGGTCGACCAGCCCATCACATGATCCCCGGTGAACAGCGCGCCGCTTTCCTCCAGCGCGAAGCAGAGATGGTTGGAGGTGTGCCCGGGCGTGGCCACCGCGGCGAGCGTCCAGCCGTCGCCGGCCACTTGTTCGCCATCGCCGAGCACGCGGTCGGGGGCATAGTCGCGATCGAACGCGGCGTCCGCGCGCGGGCCGTCATCGTCGAGCGCCAGCGGCGCGCAGCCGATGATCGGAGCGCCGGTCGCGGCGCGGACGGCGCGGCTCGCCGGGCTGTGGTCGCGATGGGTGTGCGTGCACAGGATCGCGCGCACCCGGCGCCCGGCGATCGCGCGCAGGATCGCGTCGACATGGCTCGGCAGGTCCGGTCCGGGATCGATCACCGCCAGGTCGCTGGTGCCGACCAGATAGGTCTCGGTGCCGGTGTAGGTGAACGGCGAGGGGTTGCCGGCGAGGATCCGCTCCACCAGCGGTTCGAGCTGGATCGCTTCGCCGGTTGCGGGTTCGGTCATGCGGTCGAGATGGCGGCTCGCTTTGCCCGAGGCAAGTCCGCAAACGAAAAGGGCCGGCTGCCATAGGGGTAGCAGCCGGCCCGGTCGGAGCATTCCCCGCGGCGATGGGCTTGCCGCGGGCCTCCTCCTCCCTCTCGTTGATTCCTCGCGTCAGTCCTTGTCGGCGTCGGCCTCGACCTCACGGATCGCATCGTCGATGCCCTTGAGCGCGGCCGCCCTCTGTTCCGCGCTGAGCGCATCCTGCGACTCGATCGAGCGGCGCGCCATCTTGAGACCCATCAGCGCGTGGCGCTTGCCCATCTCGGCGCTGGCGATCGCGATCGTCCGGCCATGCTCGGCGCGCGCGCTGGCGATCTCGGCGCGGTGCGCGGCGGCCTCGGCGCGGGCCTCGATCCGGTCGGTGCAGATCACGATCTTGCGGTGATTGCCGTCCCTGCTGTCGATCTTGACGTCGCCGTCCTTGGGCGGTCCGCACTTGATCGACGAGATGGTGGGGACGCGGGCGAGCTTGTGCATGTCGCCGTTCCACACGAACGACTTGTCGTCGGACCAGACGAAGGACTTGCCGTCGCCGGGCGCGTGGATCACGCGGACTTCGCGCTTCTTGCCGTCCTTGCCCTTCTCGATGATCACGATCTTGCGCTCGACCTTCTTGGCCTTGGGCGGCTTGGGTGCGTCCGGGGCATCGAGCGCTTCCACCGCGTCCGGCGCTTCCGGCGCGTCGAGCGCCTCGGGCGCAGGCGGCGCCTCCTGCAGATCGACGCCGATCGCGTCGCCGACATCGGCGCGCAGGTTCGCCGCCGCCTGGGTGCCCGACGCGGTGAACGCGAGCCCCGCCAGCGTCAGCGCGGCCGCGCCCGCCACGCCGGCGGTGAGCCGCGAGCGCGACTTCCGGTCATGCTTCGAAAGCATTCTCAACCTCCCTTTGAGTTCATTGATGGTATGCAAGTGGCAAGCTGCCGAGACCGCACCCCCATGCGCGGACTTGACGATGGCGCGGCCGTAAGCGTGGCGCAGCGCCGGGGCGCGGCCTGAGAGCACCAGGGCATCGCAGGCCATCTCCTGATCGGCGCGGAAGGCGCGGAACGCCCGCCACGCGACCGGGTTGAACCAATGGAGCGCGAGCACGACCAGCGCGATCCAGTTGGCGATCAGATCACCCCGCAGGTGGTGACCGAGTTCGTGGGCGAGCGCGAGGTTGCGCTCGAGCGGGTCATAGCGCTCGTGAAAATCGCGCGGGAACGCGACATATTTGCGCCAGATCCCGAAGGCGAGCGGGCCGGTGGCGGCATCGGTTTCGATCACGTGCACGCGTCCTTCGGCGACGGTGCGCTCGATCTTCGCCCGGCGCAGCAGCCGCGCGCAGAAGCGGCTATGGGCGATCAGGTGATAGGCGAGAAAGGCAAGCGCCCCCACGGCCCAGATCGCGGCAATCACCGGCAGCCAATCGAACGGCGCGGCCTCAATCGGAACCGTGGTGGACGCTGCCGCCGCCTCAGGGACGGTGACCGGATCGACGATGTAATAAGTGATGACTTCGCTCGCCGCGGCGACCGGGGTCTCGGCGCTGGCCCGCCAGCTCTCGGGAAGCGGGGGCAGGGCAAGGCGAAGCACGGGAAGTGCCCACAGCGCATAGGCGATGTTGGGCCCGAAGTGGCGGCTCACCGGCTTGCG
>NZ_JBCNMA010000171.1:0-6003 GCF_039595165.1 Sphingomonas sp. | reverse complement strand
GCCCTCGGTGTTCCCCGACTTCACGCGCAAGGCGTCGCGCGACTGGTGGGGCGGGCTGTACAAGGACTTCGTCGCGGCGGGGATCGCGGGCTTCTGGAACGACATGAACGAGCCGGCGATCTTCGAGACGCCGAGCAAGACCATGCCGCTCGACAATATCCACCGCATCGAGGGTGACGGCTTCGCGACGCGCGAGGCCGCGCATGCCGAAGTCCACAACGTCTATGGCATGCAGAACAGCCGGGCGACGTCCGAGGGGCTGGCGAAACTCGATCCGGAGGCGCGGCCGTTCGTGATGACCCGCGCGACCTATGCCGGCGGGCAGCGCTATGCGGTGACCTGGACCGGGGACAACAATGCGACCTGGGACCATCTCAAGCTCTCGGTCCAGCAGCTCGTGAACCTCGGCCTGTCGGGCTTCTCCTATGCGGCGGCGGATATCGGAGGGTTTACCGGGGGACCGAGCCCCGAGCTGCTGACGCGCTGGATCCAGATCGGCGCCTTCACCCCGGTGATGCGCGTGCATGCCGCCAACAACACGCCGCGCAGCGAGCCCTGGGTCGACGGACCCGGGCACCTCGCGCTACGGCGCAAGGCGATCGAGACGCGCTATCGGCTGTTCCCCTATCTTTATACCATGGCCGAGCAGCAGGCGCGCACGGGCGACCCGATCATGCGTCCCGTGTTCTATGACTATGCGGCGTCGGGGTGCGATTCGCCGATGAGCTTCACGCTGGGGCGCGACCTGCTAATCGCGGCTTCGCCCAAGCCCGAATCGCCGCAGCCCTATGACGTGTGTCTGCCCAAGGCCGGTTGGTACGATTTCTGGACCGGCCGCAGGGTGGCGGCGGAGTCCGGGGAAAAGGCCGACAGCGTGACCGAGACGCCGCGGCTCGACCGGCTGCCGGTGTTCGTGCGCGCCGGGACGATCCTGCCACGCCAGCCGCTGGTGCAGAGCCTGCGCGAGACGCCCAGGGGCGCGCTGGAGCTGGCGGTCTATCCGGGGCCGGATTGCGGGGGCATGCTCTATCTCGACGACGGCAAGGCGCGCGCGATCGAGCGCGGCGCCTATCTGCGCCAGAGCTTCCGTTGCGCGGCCACGGCCGAAGGACTGCGGATCGAGCTCGGCGCGCGCGAGGGCAAGCTCAAGCCGTGGTGGCGCGAGATCTCGGTGGCGGTGCACGGGCAGGACAATGCCCGCACGGTACGGCTCGGCACCCGCACGATCGCTGCGGTCCACGACGGGACGGCGGACCTGCTGGGCTTCTCCATCCCCGATAGCGCCGCAGCGGCCAGCGTGAGCCTGACCGCACGGTGAGCCCCGCCCGCCCGTCGCGCGCCCGGCTCACCCTGTTCGCGTTCGGGGACTTCGCGTTCAACCTCTACTGGCAGAGCGCGATGCTCTTCCTGCTCTTCTATTATACCGACGCGCTCGGCCTGCCGGTCGGCGCGGCGGCGACGATCTTCATGGTCGCGTCGGTGTGGGACGGGATCGCCAACTTCGCCGCCGGGATCCTCGCCGACCGGCGCGAGCCGCGGCGCGGCCTCGGGTGGCTGGTGGCGATCGGGGGACTGCCGCTCGGTTTCGGCTTCGTGCTCGCCTGGCTGCCGCCATTGGCGCCCGGCTGGTGGGGCTTGGTCGGCGTGTTCATGGGCCACATCGCGTTCCGCACCGCCTATGCCTTCATCAACCTGCCCTATCTCGCGATGAGCGCGCGCGTGAGTGCCGACAGCAACGATCGCGCCTATGTCGCGGGAATGCGCATGCTGTCGGGGACCCTGGCGGCGGTAGTGGTGGCGCTGGGCACGGTGCCCCTCGGGAGTGCGCTGCTCGGCGCGCGCGTGGCCGCCAACGCCTATCTCGGCGCGGCCTTGCTGTTCGCAGCGGCCGGGGCGGCGATCCTCGCCTGGGTCGGCCTGACCTATCGCGAGGCCGATGTGCCCGACCGGCGCGAACCCGTGCCGGTATGGACCGCGCTCCGGAGCATCGCCGCCAACCGCGCCTTCGTCACGCTCAACCTCGCGATGATGGCGATGATCGTGGCGGTGACGATCCTCAACAAGTCGGTGCTTTATTATTTCAAGTATTTCCTCGCCGACGAGGGCGGCGGACAGCTCGCCCTCGCCTCGATGAGCGTGGTGAGCGCGGTGTCGGTGCCGCTATGGATGCTGCTCCAGCGGCGGCTGGGGACCCGCGCCTTGTGGTTCCTGGCGGCGGCGGCGGCGATGGCCGGGCTCGCGCTGTTCGCGGCGCTCGACATCCACCGCGCCGGGGTGATGCAGGCCTACCTCATGGCGATGCAGGCGATGATCGTGGGGCTCAATTTCGTCTTCTGGGCGATGCTGCCCAACACGATCGAATATGGCCAGCAGCGCACCGGCCTGCGCGTCGAGGGGGCGGTGTTCGGCATGGCGGCGCTGCTGCAGCGCGTGGCGATCGGCATTGCGACCGCGATCCTCGGCTTCGGCTTCGACGCGGCCGGCTATGTCGCCAATGTCGCGCAGAGCGGCGCGACGCTGATCATGATGCGGCTGACGATCGCGCTGGTGCCGCTCGGCTTCCTCGCGCTGTCGTGCGTGCTGATGGCGATGAACCCGCTCGGACGCGGTGCGCATGCGCGGATCGTGCGGGACTTGCGCGGGTAACCGCGACGCGATCCGGCACCGCCTCGGGGAGGAGGGGAAGCGGTGCCGGACCCCCGGCGATGGCCGGGACGGCGTGGCGCTCAGGCGGTGAGCGTGAAGGTCGAATGCACCCCCTCGGCCTGGGCCGAGGGCGCGATCCACACGTCGAACAGGCCGGGCTCGACCGTGGGCTTCAAGTCGCGGCCGATGAACTCGAGCTGCGACCGCTTGAGCACGAAGCGGACGGTCTCCGACGCGCCGGGGGCGAGCGCGAGCTTGCGGAACGCCTTGAGCTCGCGGACCGGGCGGGTGATGCTCGCCGCGCGGTCGCGGATGTAAAGCTGCACCACTTCCTCCGCCGCGCGCGAGCCGCGGTTGGTGATGGTGGCGGTGAAGGCGATCTCGCCATCCCAGGCAAGGCTGCCCTGCTGCGGGGTCAGGCCGGCATATTCGATCCTGCCATAGGTCAGGCCGTGGCCGAACGGGTAGAGCGCCGAGTTGGGGATCGAGCGATAGTGGGTCTTATACTCCTCGAGCTTGTCGTCGCCCGGGTTGGGACGGCCGGTCGGCTTATGGGCGTAGTAGAAGGGCTGCTGCCCCGGCTCGCGCGGGAAGCTCATCGGCAGGCGGCCCGAGGGGCTGTAGGCGCCGAACAGCACGTCGGCGATCGCGTTGCCGCTCTCCGAGCCGAGGAACCAGGTGACGAGGATCGCGGGCGCGTTCTTCACGGCGCCTTCGAGTGCCAGCGCACGGCCGTTCTTGAGGATGACGATTACCGGCTTGCCGGTCGCGGCGACCGCTTCGGCGAGCGCCTGCTGCGGCTCGGGGACGGTGATGCTGGTGCGCGACTGCGCCTCGCCCGACATGCGCTCGCTCTCGCCGATCGCGAGCAGCACGACATCGGCGTTGCGGGCAGCGGCGACCGCGGCCTCGATCCCACCGGGCAGCGGGGCCTCGACCTCCGAGCCCTCGACCACGGTGATGTCGGCGCTCTTGCCAAGCGCGTTGCGCACGCCGGTCTCGAGATCGATCGCGAGCTTGTTGTCGCCATAGACGCACCACGGGCCGTTGAGGTCGTGCTGGCCGGCGGCGAAGGGGCCGATGATCGCGATCTTCTGCCCGCCCTTGCGCAAGGGCAGCACGTCGCCCTCGTTCTTGAGCAGGACGATCGATTTCCTGGCCATCTCGCGCGACAATGCCAGCGTTGTCTTGTTGCGGCTGCGCGCGGCCTCGCGCTTCTCGTCGATGCGGCGGAAGGGGTCTTCGAACAGGCCGAGCTTGGCCTTGATCGCCAGCACCTTGCGCACCGAGGCGTCGAGCCGCTCCATCGGCACCTCGCCCTTCTCGACCAGGTCGGGCAGGTGATCGCGATAGAAGCCGCTGGTCATGCTCATGTCGACCCCGGCCATGAAGGCGAGCTTGGTCGCCTCGCGCGCGTCGGCGGCGAAGCCGTGCGCGATCATCTCCATGTCGCCGGTGTAATCGGAGACGACGAAGCCCTGATAGCCCCACTCGTCGCGCAGCACCTTGCGCATCAGCCACTCGTTGCCGGTGGCGGGGATGCCCGAGAGCTCGTTGAACGAGGCCATCGCCGAGAGCGCGCCGGCGTCGAACGCGGACTGGAAGGGCGGGAAATACACTTCGCGCAGCGTGCGCTCGGAGACGTCGACGGTGTTGTAGTCGAGCCCGGCCTCGGCCGCGCCATAGGCGGCGAAATGCTTGGCGCAGGCCATCATCGTGTCGGTCGCCTTGAGGCTGGCGCCCTGGAAGCCGCGCACGCGGGCGGCGGCGAAGAGATTGCCGAGGTGCACGTCCTCGCCCGCGCCCTCCATCGTGCGGCCCCAGCGCTGGTCGCGCGCGATGTCGACCATCGGCGCAAAGGTCCAGTCGATGCCGGCGGCGGCGGCCTCCCACGAGGCGGCCTTGGCGGTCTTCTCGGCCAGCGCCGGCTCGAAGCTCGCCGCTTCGGCGACCGGTACGGGGAAAATAGTGCGGTGGCCGTGAATGATGTCGGCGGCGAAGATCAGCGGGATCTTGAGGCGCGACTCCTTGACCGCGGCGGTCTGCATGATCCGGCACATGTTGGTGCCGCTGCCGTTGAACACGCCGGTGAGCAGGCCCTTGCGGACTTCCTCGACCTGCTGCTCGAAATTGGCGTTGGAGCCGCTCGCCGGGTTGATCGCGGTGCTGCCGCCCCAGGTCGACGCCATCAGGCTGAGCTGGCCGGCCTTTTCGGCGAGCGTCATCTTGGCGACCAGCGCATCGATGAAGCCGGGCACCTCGACACTCGCCGCCTGCGCCATCAGCGCGCGCGCCGGGCTGCTGAGCCACGCCGCGACCGCACCAGCGCCCATCAGCGCCGCGCGGCGGGAAATCCGGGTGTCGAGCATCTCTTGTCCTCTCCTGAACGCATCGCGCCCATGACGGCGCGGGGAATGCGAGTCGCACGCAGCCCCTTTTCCAGCCCCCTAATAAGGCCTGTTTTTGGGGTTGTCGCGGCAAACCGTAACCGGTTACATGCCGTTGAACGAACCGATTTGCAATCGCGAATGATCCGCCCGAATACGGTGTGTAAACGGGGGGAGAGAGGGTGAATGGCCGAGGCGACGATCCGCGACGTGGCGCGCCGGGCGCAGGTATCGATCGCATCGGTATCGCGCGCGCTGAACGGGCTCGGCAACGTCCGGCAGGAGACGCGCGAGCGAGTGATCGCCGCCGCCGCCGAGCTCGGCTATGTCCCGCATGCCGGTGCGCGCAGCCTGAGCCTCGCGCGGGCGCATGCGGTGGGCGTGGTGCTGCCCGACTTGCACGGCGAGTTCTTCAGCGAATTCGTGCGCGGCATGGACCGCGAGGCGAGCCGGCGCGGCTATGTGCTGCTGCTGTCCAACATCCATGACGAGAGCGAGCAGGCGGCGAACGCCTTGCGGGCGATGCGCGGACGCGTCGACGGGCTGATCGTGATGGCGCCGCACCTCGGCGCCGGGATGCTGCGCGCAGCACTGCCGCCGACGCTCCCGTCGCTGTTCATCAACGGGCCCGAGGAGATCGACGACCGGCCGACGTTGCGGCTCGACAATGTCGGCGCGATGGACGCGATGGTCGCGCATCTGGTCGCGGGCGGCCACCGGCGGATCGTCCATGTCGCGGGCCCGGAGGGCAATGTCGACGCGCGCGAGCGAGTCGAGGGCTATCGCGCCGCGATGGCCCGGCACGCCCCCGAGGCCGAGCCGGTAATCCTGGCCGGCGATTTTTCCGAGGAAGGCGGCGAGGCGGCGATCCGTACGATCCTCGAGAGTGGGATTCTGTGCGACGCGGTGTTCGCCGCCAACGACATGATGGCGATCGGCTGCCTTCAGGCGATCCGAACTGCCGGGATGG
>NZ_JBCNMA010000170.1:0-6165 GCF_039595165.1 Sphingomonas sp. | reverse complement strand
GTATCACTCGCCTAGAATAGCTGAACGGCGATTGAATATGAACGAACCGAAAGGCGTGGGGGTCCGTGGTTGGTCGCGGATTGACGATTGTGAGGCATCTCAATCCTCCCCCGCCAGGGGGAGGTGCCAGCGCAGCTGACGGAGGGGGCGGGTGCCAGAACGCCGGCGGCTTGCTTCCTCCCCCTCCGTCGCGCTTCGCGCGCCACCTCCCCCTGGCGGGGGAGGATCGGGGAGGGCCTCACCGCTGGACGTCCGGTCAAGTCAGCGGCCCCGTCCGCGGAACTCGCGCAGATAGTCGTTGTCGGGCGACAGGATGATCGAGGTCTCGCCCTGCTTCTGCCGCGGATCGCCGATGAAGGTGGTGCGGTAGGACTGCATCGCGCGCCAGAAATCGTAGAATTGCGCGTCCTTGTTGAAGCTCGCGGCATAGATCTGCGCGGCGCGCGCGTCGGCCTCGGCGCGGATGATCTGCGCGTCCTTCTGGCCGTTGGCGCGAATCGTCGTCGCTTCCTGCTCGCGTGCGGTGCGCATCCGCGCGAGCGCCGATTCGAGCGGACTGCCGTCGGGCAGGTCGGCATGCTTGATGCGCACGTCGACGATCTGCACGCCATACTGGCTGGCGTAGCGCTGCAGGCCGGCCTGGATATTGTCCATCACCGCGGTCCGCTCGGGGCTGAGCAGCGAGGCGAAGGGGCGCTTGCCGAGCTCAGCCCGCAACGCCGAGCCGAACAGCGGGCGCAGCTGGTCGGCGACCCGGGTCTCGGTGCCGGCGGTGACCACCATGCGCAGCGGATCGACCACGCGGAAGCGCGCGAAGGCGTCGACCTCGAGCCGCAGCTGGTCGGTCGACAGCACCGGCTGGTTCTCGAGGTCGATGTCGAGCACGCGCTTGTCGACCCACACGATGCGCTGGATGAACGGCACCTTGGCGATGAGCCCGGCGCCGGTGGTGACGCCGAACTGCTCGCCCTTCTGATACTGGTTGATCGTGCGCACCGGCTGCTCGAGCTGCAGGATCACCGCCTGCTTGGTCTCGGGCACGATGCTGATCGTGTTGAGCAGCAGGAACAAGGCGAGGAGCGCGAGGCCGCCGAACAGGACGGGGCGCGTGAAGATGCCGCTCATTGGGCGCCTCCCGGCTGCTGGCCCTGCTGGGCCTGTTGCTGGACCTGGGGCTGCACCGTCCCCCCGCGCGGCGTGGGAAGCGGCAGATAGGGGGTCACGCCCTGCGCCTCGACGATCGTCTTGTTCGACTTGGCCAGGACCGACTCCATCGTCTCGTAGTAGAGGCGGCGGCGAGTCACCTCGGGAGCGAGCTTGTACTGCTCGTAGATCTTGTCGAACTGGGCGGCTTCGCCCTGCGCCAGCGCGATGATCTGCTGGGCATAGGCGCGCGCCTGGTTGCGGGCGCCCTCGGCCTCCTGCTGCGCGGCGGTGACCTGCTTGAACGCTTCGTCCACCGCGCCCGGGGCCGAGGCGTTGCGAATCGCCACGCCCTGGATGCGGATGCCCGAGTTGTATTCGTCGAGGATCGCCTGAGTCGCCTGCTGCACGCGCGCCTCGATCACCGTGCGGCCCGGGCCGATCGCCTCGTTGAGCGTCACCCCGGCGACGGCGGCGCGCATCGCGCTCTCGGCGGTGGCGCGCACGGTCTGCCCGGGATTGGCGATCTGGAACACGAAATCCTCGGGATTCTGGATGTCCCAGCGCACCGAATAGGCGAGATCGACGATGTTCTGATCCTGAGTCAGCATCAGATTCTCGCCGGTGGTCGCCGGGAAGTCCTCGGTGCGGATCGCCTGGACGTCGATCTTCTTCACGCTCTGGATCGGGGCGGGCAGCGTGATGCCGATGCCGGGATCGAGCGTGCGCGAATATTTGCCGAACAGCGCGACCACCCCGCGCTGCTCGGGCGCGATGACGTGGAAGCTGGTGAAGGCGATCCATAGCAGGGCGAGAATCGCGAGGCCGGCGAGGATCACCGGCTTGCCGGGAACGCCAGCCGGAAAACCGCCGCCGCCGCCCCCGCCGCCGCCCTTGCGGGCGCGCTTCAGGAAATCGTCGAGGCTGGTGACGCTGGCGCGGCCGGGGCGCTTGCCCTCGGGCGGGAACGCCCAAGGGTTGCGCGGGCCGCCGCTGTCGCCATTGCCGCCGCCCTTGCCGGCGTCGCCGCCGTCATTGCCGCCCTTGCCGCCGCCCCACGGACTTTGGGGACCCTTGTTCTCGTTCCACAGCACGCCAGCGCGTGCGATCCAACCGCTCAAGTTCATGGGAGCCTTTATAGGGGGCGATCCGCGGATTTACAGTGGCGCGGCGCGAAACCTGTCCTATCTGCGCCCCATGACCGACAAAGCCGCGCTCGAAGCCG
Source organism: Sphingomonas sp. (assembly GCF_039595165.1). Taxonomy (GTDB): domain Bacteria; phylum Pseudomonadota; class Alphaproteobacteria; order Sphingomonadales; family Sphingomonadaceae; genus Sphingomonas. The sequence goes on along the minus strand of NZ_JBCNMA010000170.1, from coordinate 3,797 downwards.
TCCTCGCCCCCGTCGCCGCGGGGCGCGCCACCGTCAGGGTGGAGGGCGCGCGGGCGAGCATCATCCTCGACGTGACCGGGCTCCCCGAAGGTGCGCAGGACGCATTGGAGGCCGATATCCGCGCCGCGGCGGCGCTGCCGGGGATCGGCGAGGTGCGGATCGCGCGCACCAGCCAGCGCGTGAGCCGCAAGCTGATCGCGGTGGCGAGCGGCAAGGGCGGGGTGGGCAAGTCGACCGTCGCGGCCAGTCTCGCCATCGGGCTGGCGCGGCTGGGGCGGCGCGTCGGGCTGGTCGATGCCGACATCTATGGCCCCTCGCAACCCAAGATCATGGGGATCGAGGGGAAGAAGCCCGAGGCGCACGACAAGAAGCTGGTGCCGCTCGCCACGCCCTATGGCGTGCCGCTGCTGTCGATGGGCGGGCTGGTGGCCGAGGGGCAGGCGATCGCGTGGCGCGGGCCGATGACGGCGGGGGCGCTGGGGCAGTTGGTCGATGCGCATTGGGGCGCGGCGGACACGCTGGTGATCGACCTGCCGCCGGGCACGGGCGACGTGCAGCTGACGATGATCCAGAAGCACCGGCCGGCGGGGGCGGTGATCGTCTCCACCCCCCAGGACCTGGCGCTGATCGACGCGACGCGGGCGATCGACCTGTTCGCCAAGGCGGGCGTGCCGGTGATCGGGCTGATCGAGAACATGGCGGGCTATGCCTGTCCGAATTGCGGCGAGGTGTCGGACCCGTTCGGGCAGGGCGGGGCGGAAGCGGCGGCGGCGAAGCTCGGCGTGCCGTTCCTCGGGCGCATCCCGCTCGACATCGCGATTCGCACCGCTTCGGATGCGGGCGCGCCGCCCGCCGCGGGGAACGGGCCGGAGGCAGCGGCGTTCACCGGGATAGCCAGCCGGGTGCACGACTGGATCACCGCAAACGGAGGCTGAGACCATGCCGCTGACCCGTGACGAGGACATCAAGGCGCTGCTCGAAGGCGCGCGGACGATCGCGATGGTCGGGGCGAGCGACCGCCCCGACCGGCCGAGCTATGGGGTGATGAACTTCCTGCAGGGGCGTGGCTATCGCGTGATCCCGGTCAACCCGCAGATCGTCGGCGAGCATGTCCATGGCGAATATGTGTTCGGCGCGCTGGCCGATATCGGCGAGCCGATCGACATCGTCGACATCTTCCGCCGCCCGCTGGCCGCCGGCGAGGCGGTGGACGAGGCGATCGCGGTGGGCGCCAAGGCAGTGTGGATGCAGCTCCAGATCGTCAACCACGAAGCCGCCGAGCGCGCCGAGGCGGCGGGGCTGCAAGTGGTGATGGACCGCTGTCCCGCGATCGAGATCCCGCGGCTGGGCGTGGCGCGGGTCGGGTAGGACGAGCAATCCTCCCCCGCCAGGGGAGGTGTCAGCGTAGCTGACGGAGGGGCGGAGGGACCTTCGTTTCCTCCCCCTCCGACGCCTTCGGCGCCACCTCCCCCTGGCGGGGAGGATTGGATCAGATGTCGCCTAACGCCGCGAGCAGGCGGCGGACGTCGCGTTGGTCGTGATAGAGGCCGAAGCCGATGCGCAGCACGTCGCCGCGGACGTCGGTGACGATGTCCTGCGCCTCGAGCGCGGTTTTCCAGGCGGGTGCATGCGGCGAGCGGAGGGCGAGGAAGCGAGCGTGGGGGTCGCCGCCGGGGTTGAGGAGCTGCGCGGCGGAGAGCGGGGTCGCGGCGATGCCGGCGAGGAGCTGGTCGCGCAGCGGTGCGATGTGCGCGTTGACCGTGGCGGTGGTGATGCCCTCGGCGGCAAGCATGTCGCGCACCGCGACGAAGCGGTAGAGGCCGCTGGGGTCGAAGGTCGAGCCCATGAAGCGCATCGCGTCGGCGGCATAGCCGATGCGGCCGGGCGCCTTCTCCAGATCGGCGAACTCGGCATACCAGCCGGTGATCTCGGGGCGCGGGCCGAAGCCAGGCGGGCAGTGGAGGAAGGCGGCGCCTTCGCCGGCCATGGCGTATTTGTAGCCCCCGGCGAGGTAGAAGATGCGGTCGGCGACCCCCGACAGGTCGTTCTCGATGGCCATGAAGCCGTGATAGCCGTCGATCACGACCCAGGGGCCGCCGGGGCGGGCGAGGTCGGCGAGGTCGGCGATCGGCGCGAACACCGCGCCGGTCTCGAACATGACCTGGCTGACGAAGACCAGGTCGTGGCCGCCGGTGCGGGCGGCCGCGAGGAAACGGCCGGCGAAGCCCTCGCCGTTGGGGATGACGTCGAGCGTGACGCGGCCCGATTCGAGCCAGCGCTGCGACTGGCGGCGGAAGCTGTGGAACTCGCCGTCGCTGGTGAGGATGCGGACGGGGTGCTCGCTGCGCGCGGAGACGATGCGCAGAAGGAGGTCGTGGGTATTGCCGGCGAAGACGATCGAGGAAGGATCGGGCAGGCGCAGCTCGTCGGCGACATGACGCTGCGCGGCGGGGAGGATCTCGCCCATCACCCGGCCCCATTTATGGTCGGCGAGGCGCACGCCGTCCTCCCACGCCGCCTGCTGTCCGAGCCACGACGCGTCGGGCCACAGATGGTGGCTGTGCGCGGCGAAGTGCAGCCGATCGGGCGCCGCGGCGAGGGCGCGCTGGAAGAGGTGCTTGTAGGTCATCGCGCGTCGATCTCCGGACCCGTCATTCCCGCGCAGGCGGGAATCCATTCCGGTCGGCATGTCGGATCGAGCCTCGACACCAGCGTCAATGGATCCCCGCCTGCGCGGGGATGACGAATGGGGGGATGGCTCGACATCCTACAGCAGCGTCCGCAGGGTCCAGAGCTCGGGGAAGGCGCGCTTCGACAAGGTCGATTCCAGATAGGGCACGCCGGGGGTGCCGCCGGTGCCGGGCTTCATGCCGATCACGCGGCTGACGGTGAGGACATGCTTGTGCCGCCAGGTGGCGAGCGCGTCGTCGATATCGACCAGCTTCTCGGCGAGCTGGTAGAGCTCCCACCAGCGGGCGGGGTCGCGATAGACTCGCGCCCAGGCGGCCTCGACCTCGGCACTGGGCTGGTAGGGTTTGGCCCAGTCGCGGTCGAAGACGGCATCGGGGAGATCGAAGCCGGCGCGGGCGAGCGCGGCATTGGCCTCGTCCCACAGGCTCGGCCGTGCGGCGAAACCCGTGGTGAGCGGCCCCGGCACGCCGCCGCCGCGCAGGCCGAGCAATGTCTCGACCGCGCGGAACTGGTCCGACTGGAAGCCGCTGCTGCTGCCGAGCACGCCGCGGAAGCGGGTATAGTCGCTCGGCGTCATCGTGGTGAGCACTTCCCACGACAAGGTCATCACCGCCTGGATGCGGCTGACCCGGGCGAGGCCCTTATACGCCTCGACCAGCCGGTCGCCGCGGACGAGATCGATCGCCACCTCGAGCTCGGCGATCGCCTGCTTGAGCCACAGCTCCTTGGTCTGGTGGATGACGATGAACAGCAGCTCGTCATGCTCGTCAGAGATCGGATGCTGCGCGGTGAGCAGCTGGTCGAGCGCGAGATAGCGCCCATAGGTCATGCCGTCGCTCATGCCGGGCTCCGCTGGAACGGGGGATGGTATCGCATGCAACCGTTCCTAGAGCGGTGGCGGTGTCGAGGGAAGCGCCGCTCAGCGCGCGGAGGCGGCGGCGAAGCGATCGGCGATCGGGGCGAGCAGCGCGTCGAGCTCGGCGCGGTCGCGCCAGACGCCGTGAGTCATCACCCCGGCCGGCTGGCGGAGCGTGGCGAGGTCGTCGAGCGGGTTGGCGCGGGTGAGGATCAGGTCGGCGCGGGCGCCCACGGCGATCGTGCCGACC
>NZ_JBCNMA010000169.1:0-6217 GCF_039595165.1 Sphingomonas sp. | reverse complement strand
TGATCGGTGTTCATGCCGATGCCGAAGCGCATGCGCAGCACGCGCTCCTCGCGCGGGGTGAGGCTGGCGAGGACGCGGGTGACGGTTTCCTTGAGGTTGGCCTGGATCGCCGCATCCACCGGGATGATCGCGTTCTTGTCCTCGATGAAGTCGCCGAGGTGCGAATCCTCCTCGTCGCCGATCGGCGTCTCGAGGCTGATCGGCTCCTTGGCGATCTTCATCACCTTGCGCACCTTCTCGAGCGGCATCGAGAGGCGCTCGGCCATTTCCTCCGGTGTGGGCTCGCGGCCCTGCTCGTGGAGGAACTGGCGGCTGGTGCGGACCAGCTTGTTGATCGTCTCGATCATGTGGACCGGGATGCGGATGGTGCGCGCCTGGTCGGCGATCGAGCGGGTGATCGCCTGGCGGATCCACCAGGTCGCATAGGTGCTGAACTTGTAGCCGCGGCGATACTCGAACTTGTCCACCGCCTTCATCAAGCCGATATTGCCCTCCTGGATCAGGTCCAGGAACTGCAGGCCGCGGTTGGTGTACTTCTTGGCGATCGAGATCACGAGGCGGAGATTGGCCTCGACCATCTCCTTCTTGGCGATGCGCGCCTCGCGCTCGCCCTTCTGCACCATGTTGACGATGCGGCGGAACTCGGTGAGCGCCATGCCGGTCTGCTGGCTGATCTCGCTGACCTCGACACGGATGCGGTCCACCGCCGCGGCCTCGTTCGCCGCGAACGCCGCCCATTTCTTGTCGAGCGCGCCGACCGAGCCGAGCCACTGCTCGTCGAGCTCATGGCCCATGTAGCGGTCCAGAAAGTCCTTGCGGTTGACCTTGTGGCGCTCGGCGAGGCGCAGCATCTGGCCGCCCAGCGCGGTCAGGCGCCGGTTGAAGCTGTAGAGCTGGTCGACGAGATACTCGATCTTCGCCTGGTGGAACTGCACGCTCTCGACCTCGGCGGTGAGGTCCTCGCGCAGCTTCTGGTACTTCTTCTCGTCCGCGGCCGACAGCTCGCCGCCCGCCGCCATCGCGTCGAGCCGCTGCTGCTGGACCTTGCTGAACTTCTTGTAGATCGCGGTGATGCTCGCGAAGCGCTCCAGCGCCTGCGGCTTGAGCGTCTCTTCCATCTGCGCGAGGCTGAGCGTGTTGTCCTCCTCGTCGTCGTCGGAGGGACGCGGTGCGCGGCGTTCGGTGAGCTCGTCGTCCTCGTCGTCGGCAGGCGCCTCTTCGGGCTCCTCCTCTTCCTTGAACGAAGCGCCGGCGGTCTTCTCGCTGATCTCGCCCGAATCGTCATCCTCGGCGCCCTCGACCTGCTCGGCCGACGGACCCTTGGAGAGCATCGCGTCGAGATCGAGGATCTCGCGCAGCTGCATCGTGCCTTCGTTGAGCGCATCGGACCAGCCGATGATCGCGTTGAAGGTGATCGGGCTCTCGCAGAGGCCCAGGATCATCGTGTCACGGCCGGCCTCGATGCGCTTGGCGATCGCGATCTCGCCTTCGCGGCTGAGCAGCTCGACGGCGCCCATCTCGCGCAGGTACATGCGCACCGGATCGTCGGTGCGATCGACGGTCTCCTTCTTCTTGGTCTCGAAGGCGGGGGCGCTGTCGTCCTGGTCGTCGGACGCGTCGATCTCGTCGGGGCCGTCGGCCTCGGCCTCGCCGTCCTCGCCCGCGTCCTCATTCTCGACGACGTTGACGCCCATGTCGGACAGCGCCGACATCACGTCCTCGATCTGCTCCGAGGTGAACTGGTCCTGCGGGAGCATCTCGTTGAGCTGGTCGACGGTGATGTAGCCGCGCTTCTTGGCGCGCGCGACCAGCTTCTTGATGGAGCCTTCGTTGAGATCGATGAGCGGCGCGTCGCCCGCCTCGGTGGTGTCCGCGCCGTCCGTCATGATTGCCTTTGCCATCGAATGCCTTTGTATCGGATGGCGGCTATTATACGCCGCCTATTCGCTGAATTACTCTTCGTCCGCAAGCATCAGATTCGCGAGTCGCGCCTCGAGCTCCGCCTTGCGCCGCACGAGCGCTACCTGACGCTCGAACGCCTCGTCGCTGAAACGCGCCTGAACCGCTGCCGTTGCCTCGGCCAATGCGGCATCGACCTGCGGCCTCGCCACGAGCACCGCAATCGCCTCACCCAGATCGAGCGCAGCACGCCCCGCGTCCCAGTCTTTCTGCGTGAAAGTGAAGGGAAGCGTGTCGGCGCGGAGCAACTCGGCCGCCATTTGATCGAAACCGGACGCCGCCAATATGGTGCGCAGGCGAGCGGTATCAAGCGCCTGATCCTCCAGCGCGACATCGATCACGGCTTCGAACAGCCGCCCGAGCGCGCCGTCGGCGAGGCGCAGGCTGGACAGCGTCTCCATGTGACGGGCGATCTCGGCCGGATGGCGGATCAGGCCGGCGAGGACGGCTTTGGCCAGCACGCGGTCGATCCCGGTCGCGCCGAGCGCTTGCACGGTGGGGCTGGGCGGCGGCTCGGGCGGCTGCCAGCGCTGGCCCGGACGCGCGCCGCGCTGGGGTGTGCGCGGCGTGAAGCTGCGCGGGGCGGGCGCGAAATGCGCGTCGCAGCGGTTGCGGAACTCGGTAACGTATTCGTGGCGGACATTGCCGTCCTGGATCGTCGCGGCAAGATCGGACAGGCGGCGCTTGAGGCCGGCGCGAGCTTCGGGCGTGTCGAGCGGCTCGGCGGCGAGCTCGTGATGCCAGATGCGGTCGGCGAGCGGCTGGGCGGCCTGGAGCAGTGCTTCGAACGCCTGCGGGCCCGAGCTGCGGACCAGATCGTCCGGATCCTGGCCGTTGGGCAGGGTGACGAAGGCGAGGCTGCGGCCCGGGCCGAGATGGGGCAGGGCGCGGTGCGCGGCGCGGATCGCGGCCTTCTGCCCCGCTGAATCGCCGTCGAACGCCAGCAGAGGGATGTCCGCCATGCGCCACAGCCGCTCGAGCTGATGCTCGGTGAGCGCGGTGCCGAGCGGCGCCACCGCCTCGCCGAACCCGGCCTGGGCGAGCGCGATCACGTCCATATAGCCCTCGACCGCGATCACCCGGCCCGTCTTACGCGAGGCGGCCGCCGCGCGGTCGAGATTGTAGAGCGTGCGCCCCTTGTCGAAGAGCGGGGTCTCGGGGGAGTTGAGGTATTTCGGCTCGCCCTCGCCGATGATGCGCCCGCCAAAGCCGATCACCCGGCCGCGCGCGTCCTTGATCGGGATCATGAGGCGTCCGCGGAAGCGGTCGTACGGCTCCTTGCCTTCGACCTGGATCAGCAGCCCGGCTTCGACCAGCATCGGATCGCCATAGGTCTTGAGCGTCTCGCGCAGCTTGGTGCGCGAGTCCGGCGCGAAGCCCATGCCGAAGGCGCGGGCGGTGTCGGCGGTGATCCGCCGGCGTTCGAGCAGCGCGCGGGCCTCCGCGCCGGCGAGGCCATGGAGCTGGTCGACATAGAATTTGGCGGCGTCGGCCATCGCCTCATGCAGCCCCTTGGTCTTCTCCGCCTTTTCCGCCGCGCGCGGATCGGCCTGCGGGACGTCCATCCCCGCCGCCGCGGCAAGTTCCTTCACCGCGTCCATGAAGGGCAGGCCCTGCTGGTCGGTGAGCCAGCGGATCGCGTCGCCATGCGCGCCGCAGCCGAAGCAATGGTAGAAGCCCTTGTCGTCGTTGATCGTGAAGGACGGCGTCTTCTCGTTGTGGAAGGGGCAGCACGCCTTCCACTCGCGGCCGGCGCGCGTGATCTTCACGCTGCGCCCGATCAGCGCCGAGAGCGTGGTGCGGGCGCGCAGTTCGTCGAGAAAGGCGGGCGTCAGCGCCACGTCAGGAGAGCGCCGCCTTCACCAGCCCCGATGCCTTGCTCATGTCGAGCTGGCTCGCATGGCGGGCCTTGAGCTCGGCCATCACCCGGCCCATGTCCTTCATGCCCGACGCGCCGAGCTCGGCCTTGATCGCCTCGATCGCCGCGGTCGTCTCCGCCTCGCTCAGCTGCGCGGGAAGGAAGCGCTCGATCACGGCGACCTCGGCCTTCTCGGCGTCGGCGAGCTCCTGGCGGCCGCCCTTCTCGTACATCTCGATCGATTCGCGGCGCTGCTTGACCATCTTCTGCAGCACCTCGACCACCAGCGCGTCGTCGTCGGCAACGGGCGCCTGGGTGCGCGCCTCGATGTCGCGGTTCTTGATCGCGCTCTGGATCAGGCGGATGGCGGCGGTCCCTTCCTTGTCGCCGCCCTTCATGGCGGTGACGAGAGCGGCCTTGATGTCGTCGCGGATCATTTGCTTTCTACCCACAGGTGAATCGGAATTATCGGCCATTAGACCCCGCAGGCGGTTGACGGGAAGGGGGGAGGGGTCTAGCGGGCGGCTCTTAGCACACATTGCCGGAAACCCCCGTAGGAGCGCCCTCTCATAATGGCCGACGCGACGCCTTTTACCGTGCCTGAAGGAGCTACAGGCGTTCTGGTTCTCGCCAGCGGTGAGGTGATCTGGGGACGCGGTTTCGGCGCCGAGGGCAATGCTGCGGGCGAGGTCTGCTTCCACACCGCGATGACCGGCTATCAGGAGATCATGACCGACCCGAGCTTCGCGGGCCAGATGATCTGCTTCACCTTCCCGCATATCGGCAATGTCGGCGCCAACCCGGACGATGTCGAGGCGGACAACCCCCACGCGCTCGGCATGATCGTGCGCGAGGACGTGACCGAGCCCTCCAACTTCCGCAGCGTCGAGCGGCTCGACGCGTGGATGAAGAAGCATGAGCGGATCGGGCTCGCCGGGGTCGATACCCGCGCGCTGACGCGCCGCATCCGCGGGCAAGGCGCGCCCAATGGCGTGATCGCGCATTCGGCGAAGGGCGAGTTCGACATTCCCTGGCTGCTGGAGCGGGCGCGGGCGTGGCCGGGGCTGGAGGGCATGGACCTTGCCATCACCGTTACCACCGAGACCCATTTCGGCTGGGAAGGCGGGGTGTGGCGGCTGGGCCAGGGATATGGAAGTTCACACAGGCTTGACACTGTCGGTGCCAAGCGCCCGCATGTCGTTGCGATCGATTATGGTAGCAAACACAATATCTTCCGAAACCTTGTTAAGGCTGGTGCTGAAGTAACGGTGCTGCCCGCCACCGCGACGGCGGAGCAGGTGCTGAGCTTCGACCCCGACGGCATCTTCCTGTCGAACGGCCCGGGCGATCCCGCGGCGACCGGCGAATATGCCGTGCCGGTGATCCGCGAGCTGCTGGAGACGAAGAAGCCGCTGTTCGGCATCTGCCTCGGCCACCAGCTGCTCGGCCTCGCGGTGGGCGCGCAGACCACCAAGATGTTCCAGGGCCATCGCGGGGCGAACCATCCGGTCAAGCGGCTCAGTGACGGCGCGGTCGAGATCACCAGCATGAACCACGGCTTTGCGGTGGACCGCGAAACGCTGCCCGCGGGCGTGACCGAGACGCATGTGTCGCTGTTCGACGGCAGCAATTGCGGGATCGAGATCGACGGCGGCCGAGCGTTCAGCGTGCAGTACCACCCCGAGGCGAGCCCGGGGCCGCAAGACAGCTTCTATCTGTTCGAGCGGTTTGTGGGGATGATGCAGTGAGCCGAAAGTTCGCAACTATCACATTAGCGCTCGGTCTCTTCGTATCATGCAGCGCATTGGCGGCAGCGGCGCAATCGAACGATGTAAAGCCCAACACAAGCACGGTCAGGAAACAAATCGATCCGGCCACTTATCAACGGATGAACTGTGAGCAGCGTTGGGGTTCTGATCTTTCTTGGCTCGATGACGCGACCGAAGTTCGCTTGAGCCTATTCTATGACCTGCAAGGGCTCTCCGAAGAGCAGCGGTCTGTTGAGATCAAAAGGTTGGAAGACAGCGGCATTAAGCGAGTGCATGCCAGCGAGGATCGATCGGATTTTTCAACGGAAGAAAGGCCGGGCAAAACGCTGCTTGTGGGTGACAAGCAAACACTGCTGCGCGTGGTTCTCCGAGGACCGTCCGCCAACGCGCTTATGAAAGAAGGATGCGCTGGGCCGCCAGATTTCCGACTGATCCGCAGCGTCGAATTTGCACGAGTGAAATAATGCCCAAACGCACCGACATCTCCTCCATCCTCGTCATCGGCGCCGGTCCCATCGTGATCGGGCAGGCGTGCGAGTTCGACTATTCGGGCACGCAGGCGATCAAGGCGCTCAAGGAAGAGGGCTATCGCATCGTCCTGGTCAATTCGAACCCGGCGACGATCATGACC
>NZ_JBCNMA010000168.1:0-6233 GCF_039595165.1 Sphingomonas sp. | reverse complement strand
CGTCTGCGGCCGGTTGCCCCCGCTCGTCGCCGCCGGCGCGGTCACCGTCAGCGGGGTGCCGTCGGCGTTGTAGGTGTAGTCGGTGGTCTTGCCGCGCGCGTCGGTCACGCTGTTCGGCAGGTTGCACGTGTTCTGGTTCGAGCAGGTCGAATCATAGCTGGCGCTCGTGACGATGTCCGCCAGCCCGGAGCTGGATTTGGCGACGTGCTTGGTCTGTGTCGCGTTGCCGCGCGCATCGAGCGTATACTCGACATAATTGCCTTCGGGCTGGGTTACGCGCGTCAGGCGGCCATAGCTGTCGTAGCTGAAGCTGGTCGTCTTGCCCGCGCCGTTGGTGATTGAGGTCGGCCGGCTGATCGCGGCATTGGAGACGATCACATTGGTCTGGCTCAGCGCGTTGGTGACCGTCATCGTCACCGTGCTGCCGACGGCAGAACGCGCATAGCTGGTGGTGACGCCATCCCGGGTCACCGACGTGACCCGGCCTGCCGACATGGTAGCCGAGAAGCTGGGCGTGCTCTCGCCGGGGCGCTGAATGCTCGTCCCGGTTACTCGCCAGGTCTGGCCCGCCGTGTCGGTCACGTCGATCTCCGCATAGGCCGGGTAGGCGTAGCCGATGCTCGACTGGACGCTGCTGCTCACCGTCTCGTTGCGGAAATCCGCATTGGCCCGCTCATGCCAGCTGATCGATGGCGGAGAGCCCCAGCTCCAACTGTTGTCGAGATAGCTGAACGTCGCGGAATAGCCGAAGCTGTTGGCCAGCTTCGTCATGCGCCAATCGTAGCTGAACCCGCCCAGCCCGTCCGGCATGGCGTACAGCTCCCAGCTGAACGTGACTTGCTTGCCGTTCGGGCTGGTCATCGATACCGGCAGCAGCCAGCAATAGTCGGTGTTGCTCGCCCGGCAAAAGGTCGTCTCGGGCTGCTCGGAATCGCCACCCGTGGGGTTGTCGAAAAGGATCGACGTTCCGTCAGCGGCGCGATACTCATATCGCCATTCGGCAATCTTGGTGAGTGTCGCACCGTTCGCCTTGGCCGCGTCCAGGCCGGCACCGGTGAAGCGATCGACATAGCGCCCCTCCCGCCCGATCGTGACGGTGGCCCCCTGCTTGAGGAACCTGATCGCGTCCCACTGAGTCGATTCCGAGTAGCTGTTCTGCCGCACGATCGCGAGCTCGGCCTCGCCGGACCCGATCGAGCCCTCCTTGAATGACATGATCAAATCGCCCTGGATCAGGTCGACTCCGTTCTCGTCGAGGTTGCGATAGTCCTGCGCCCGCGCAGGCAATGCGGCACCAGCCGCAAGGATACTCGTCGCCACGAGCCAGGTCCTGGCCCGGCGATACGGGCGCACGTCGCCCTGCCGTTGAATCAGCATGTTAAAATCTCCGTCGATTTGAAAAGTTCGCGTTCGCCCGCGCGCGTCCGTTACGGCGCGCCGGTCACCGTCTTGTTGGTCCGGTTGTCGGCCTTGTCGTAGCTGTAGTTGGCCTGGACGTTGTTGTTCACCGTCCCGCTGTGCTTCACCGCGACCAGCCGGCCGCGCGCGTCGTAGCTATAGGTGACGGTCTCGCTCGCCAGCGCTGCCGCTGCGAGCCCCGTCAGCGCAGCGATCGCAATCGCCGCGCCGGTCCTGACGTTCTTCATGTTCCCACTCCGCCATTGAGGAACATTCTAGGAACATTTGAATTCCAACATTGCAAGCGCAAATATCCGGCAGTCGATTACACCTGCCGGATCAATGGCTTTTCAGTCGAAATGTTGGAGTTTGCCTGCAAGGCCGGCGGAAAATGCCCGAATTTGTTGGATTCGCGTCGCCTCACTTGCGCGTGGACGATGTTTGCAACTTTCAGGCGTCCGCCCAGCGCCGCAGCAGGTTGTGATACACCCCGGTCAGCTCGATCACGCTGCGGTCGTCGCCGCCAAGCTGCCCGGTCAGCCGCTGCACATTCTGGTCGAGGTCGAACAGGATCCGCCGCGCGCCGTCGTCGCGGACCATCGACTGGAGCCAGAAGAAGCTCGCCACACGCCGCCCGCGCGTCACCGGCGTGACATGGTGCAGGCTCGACGAGGGATAGACCACCGCATGTCCCGCCGGCAGCTTGACCCGCTGCACCCCATAATGGTCCTCGACCACCAGCTCGCCGCCGTCATAGACAGCGGGATCCTCGAGGAAGACGGTGACGGACAGGTCGCTGCGGATGCGGAACTCGCTGCCGCGCTTGATCCGGATCGCATTGTCGACATGCGTGCCGAAAGTCTGCCCCTCGCCATAGCGGTTGAACAGCGGCGGGAAGACCTTGAGCGGCAATGCCGCCGCGAAGAACAGCGGCGAACGGCCGAGGGCATCGAGGATGATGCCCCCCGCCTCGAGCGCCGCCGGGCTTCCCTCCGGCAGCTGCTCGTTCTTCTTGGCCAGCGCCGACTGATGGCCGGAGGTGACGTTGCCGTCGACCCATTCGGCCGCGTCGATGATCGCCCGCACCCGCGCCACCGTCTCGGCGTCCAGCAACTCGGGGATCGCGATCATCATGGGCTTGGCCTAGCGCCAGGCGTGGGAGCGGGCAACGGTCCGGGGGACAGGTGGACCGCTGCCCGCTCCTCCCCCTTGTTCAGAAGCGGTAGCCCACGGTCAGCACCGCCGCCCGCGCATCGCCGGGCGTCGCCCAGCCATTGTTGCGGATGCGGGTGAAATAGAGCTCGTCGGTGAAGTTCTTGACGTTCACCAGCACGCTGAAGTTCGCGTTGAAGTCGTACGAGATCGACGCGTTGTGCACGAGATAGTCGTCGGAGCGATAGACGATCGCCGATGCCGCCGTCGGCAGGTTCAGCGCGAAGCTTCCCTGATAGGTGACGCCATAGCCGAGCTTGAGCCCGAACGGCAGCGTATAGGTGGTGTAGAGGCTGCCCGAATGGTTGGGCACATTCTGCAGCTCGGCACCCGCCGCCGGGTCGCGGTTCGCGGCGGTGTTGCCGCAAGCCGCGCTCGGATTGGCGATACAGAAGCGCGACAGCGACCGGATCAGCTTCGACTCGAGATAGGTATAGTTGGCCGTGATCGACCAGGCCGGCGTGATGTTGCCGGTCGCGCTCACCGCGATGCCGTTCACCCGCGACTGGCCGTCGAGCTGCTGGTCGGGTTCGGTCGGATCGTTCGAAGGCACCTTGTACTGGTCGCGCTCGTTGCGGAACAGCGCGACGCTGAACAATGCGCGCCCGATCTCGGCCTTGGCGCCGATCTCGTAGTTCTTGGCGCTTTCCGGCGCGACGTTGCAGGTCTGCGCGGTGCACGCGCCATTGACGGCGCTCTGCGACGGCGTCTGCGAGTTGCCGTAGGCGGCATAGAGCGTCACCGCCTCGACCGGCTTGTAGACCAGGCCGACGCGATAGGTGAACAGGTCGGCCTCGTTGTAGAAGCGCGGCCCGGTCACGATCGGCCCCTGCGGCGTGGTGGTGGTCGCCGCGGTCGAGGTATCGGTCTGATAGTTGCCGTTATTGTTCTCGTACCGGACGCCGCCGTTGATCTCGAACTTGCCGAACTTGATCGCGTCGAACAGGTAGACGGCGTAGTTGGTCACCTCGCCGCGCTGGCGGCCGTTCTCGAAGAAATTGACCGGTCCGGAATAGACGTTGCTGCCATAGGCGAAGCCCGCCGGGCCGTTCACCACCTCGTTCGGGTTGGCCCAGTTGACCAGCGGGAAGCTGCCGAACGCCGCGGTGCCGTTGGGGTTGCGATAGACGTTGCCGGTGGAGAGCTGGAACTTCTCCCACCCCGCCGACGCGCCCAGCACCAGGCTGTGCTCGAGCCCGCCGGTGTCGAACTGCGCCGACAGGTCGAGCTGGTTGTACATCAGCTCGCTCGTCGTATCGCGCACGTTGCCGCGCGGACCGCCGATCAGGTAGTAGCCTGTCGGCAGCGTCACCGCGGCGCCATTATAGGTCGCCGTGCACGCGCCCCCCGTCACGTTGCGGCCGTCGGCGAGGCAGAAGGTGCCCTGCGGCGGCCCGACGATCGTGCGCTGCGACACGCTCTGCCAGCGAGTCAGGTTGCGCAGCGACAGCTTGTCGCTGAACTCGTGAGACGCGGTGATCGTCGCCTGGTCGACCGTGATCTCCTGCGTATCGATATTGCGATAGCCGAAATAATCGCTGCGATCGATGCCCGGCAGCGCGCCGTTGTAGCGCCCGTTCTTGTAATAGGGCACGCCGTACTGCGGAATGTTGGTCTCTTCCTGGTGCAGATATTGCAGCGTCAGGCTGGTCGGACCGTCGATCCCGATCGTCACCGACGGCGCGACGCCCCAGCGCTCGTACTTCTCGACATCGCGGCCGGGCACGTCGTTCTTGTGCGCCATCGCATTGAGCCGCAGCGCGACCAGTTCACTGGCGCGGACGTTGGCGTCGATCGTGCCGCGATAATAATCGTCGGTGCCGATCCCGCCCTGCACCGCGACCGATGTTTCCTTCTGCGGGCGCTTGGTGACGATGTTGACCGACCCGCCGACCGAGCCCGAGCCGTTATAGACCGAGTTGGCGCCGTTGGTGACCTCGACCTGCTCGAGATTGAACGGGTCGCTGCGCGAATAGGGGGCGCTGTCGCGAACGCCGTCGGTGGTGATGTCGCTCGACGCCGAATAGCCGCGCAGCGTGATCTGGTCGCTCGGCGCGATACCGCCCTCGGCCGCACCGAAGGTGATGCCGGGGACGGTCGAGAGCACGTCGCGCAGCGTGAGCAGGTTCTGCTCCTCGATCACCTTGTTGGTGAGGATCGTCACCGTCTGCGGCGTGTCGCGTACCGGGCGCACCGCCTTGGGGCTGGCCTGTTCCGAGCGCACCTCCTGGCCCGTCACGACGACCTCGTCGCGCTCCTGAGCGGGCGCATTGTCGTCGGCGACGACCGGATCGGCGGCATGCGCGGGCGCCGAGGCGATGAAGCCGACCGCAGCGAGCGCGAGAAAGGCGGGCGCAGCCTTGCGGCTGTCGGAAATGGAACGATTCATCTGAGCCCCTTTTGGTTTCGGGGTCAGCTATTGCGACTAGTTCGCAGAGTCAATGCTGTTGCGAGTCGTTTTCAACATTGTCGCAATTTGTATCACGTGCGAACAGCCAACTGCGGATCGCGCTCGCCAGGTTGGGCGGGTCGTCGGCGGCGATGCGCAGGTGATCGATCTGCGCGACCAGCGCGTTGAGCGGCAGCGCGTGCCGCACGGCGGCCGCCTCCAGCGCGGCCCAGAAGGCCGGCTCGAGGCTGATCGAGGTGGGATGCCCGGCAATGGTGATCGAGCGCTTGACCGGTCCGCGAAACCCGCCCGGCGGCGCCTCGATCATGCCTCGATATCGAATAAGGCGGCGAGCTGCTCGATCATCGTGCCGGCGAGCTGCTCGACGTCCATGATCGTCACCGCGCGGCTGTAATAGCGCGTCACGTCGTGCCCGATGCCGATCGCGACCAGCCCGACCGGCGAGCGCTGCTCGATCCAGCCGATCACCTGCCGCAGATGCCGTTCGAGATAGGAGCCGCTATTCACGCTCAGCGTCGAATCGTCGACCGGCGCGCCGTCGCTGATCACCATCAGGATCTTGCGGTCCTCCTGCCGCGCGATCAGCCGCTGGTGCGCCCAGAGCAGCGCCTCGCCGTCGATATTCTCCTTGAGCAGCCCTTCGCGCATCATCAGGCCGAGCGACTTCTTCGCCCGCCGCCACGGCTCGTCGGCCTGCTTGTAGACGATGTGTCGCACGTCGTTGAGGCGGCCGGGCTGCGCCGGACGCCCTTCGGCGAGCCATTTCTCGCGGCTCTGCCCGCCCTTCCAGGCGCGCGTGGTGAAGCCGAGGATCTCGGTCTTCACCCCGACCCGCTCCAGCGTGCGCGCAAGGATATCGGCGCTGATCGCCGCGATCGAGATCGGGCGGCCGCGCATCGACCCCGAATTGTCGATCAGCAGCGTCACAACGGTGTCGCGGAACTTGGCGTCCTTCTCGACCTTGTACGACAGCGACTGCATCGGGTTGACCACCACGCGCGCCAGCCGCGCCGCGTCGAGCAGCCCCTCCTCCTGGTCGAAGTCCCACGACCGCGCCTGCTGCGCCATCAGCCGCCGCTGCAGCCGGTTGGCGAGCTTGGTCACCACGCCCTGCAGGTGCACGAGTTGCTGGTCGAGATAGGCGCGCAGCCGCTCCAGCTCCTCCTCGTCGCACAGCTCGGTCGCGGCGATCACCTCGTCATATTGCGTGGCG
>NZ_JBCNMA010000167.1:0-6258 GCF_039595165.1 Sphingomonas sp. | reverse complement strand
CCTATGTGAAGGCAGCATCCGAAGCGCATGTCGAGGTCGGCGATCCCGCCAACGATCGCCTGCGCGTCAATGCCGAGGAGTTGCGCGCCCGCGCCATCGGCGAGGGCGCCAATCTCGGTGTGACGCAGGCGGCGCGCATCGCCTTCTCGCTGCGCGGCGGGCGCATCAACACCGACTTCATCGACAACTCGGCCGGCGTCGACTGCTCGGACAACGAGGTGAACATCAAGATCGCGCTCAACCGCGAGGTGATCGAGGGCCGCCTCAAGATCGACGACCGCAACAAGCTGCTCGCAGCGATGACCGACGACGTCGCGCACCTCGTGCTGGAGGACAACCGCCTCCAGACGCTCGCTTTGTCCTTCCTCGAGAATGACGGCCCGGTCGCGGTCCCCAGCTTCGTCCGCGTGATCGAGATCCTCGAGGCCTCGGGCCGGCTCGACCGCGTGGTCGAAGGGCTCGGCTCGAACGAGGATTATCTCCGCCGCGCGCAGGAAGGCCGCGGCCTCACCCGGCCCGAGCTCGCCGTGCTGCTCGCCACCTCCAAGCTCGCGCTCCAGGACGCGATCGAAGACGGTGGCCTCGGCCTCGATCCCGAGCTCGAGCCTGACCTCATCGCCGCCTTCCCGCCGGCGATGCAGAAGAAGTTCAAGAAGCCGATCGACGAGCATCGCCTGCGCGGCGAGATCGTCGCGACCAAGCTCGCCAACCGCGTGATCAACCGCCTCGGCGTGCTCCACCCGTTCGAGCTGGCCGAGGAGGAAGGCGCTTCGCTGCGCGACATCGCCGCGATGTTCGTGGTCGCCGAGCGCCTGTTCGGCCTGCCGGCGGTGTGGGAAGCGATCGAGACCGCCGCGATCAGCGAGAGCGCGCGCCTCGCCCTGCTCGACGAGGTCGCGGTCGCGACGCGCTCGCACATCGCCGACCTGCTGCGCATCTGCCGCCCCGGCGAAGGCCCGGCCGAGCTGATCGCGCGGTTGAAGCCCGGCATCGCCGCGCTCGACCGCCAGGCGCAGAAGCTGCTCAAGGAAGAGGCACGAGCCCAGTCGGGCCGCATCGCCGCCAAGCTCGAGGAGGCCGGTGCGCCGCATGAGCTCGCCGCCAAGATCGTGCGTATCTTCGAGCTCGACGGCGCGGTCGGTCTCGCCGATCTCGGCCAGCGCCGGGGCATCGACGAGACCGAGCTGACTCACGCCTTCACCCATCTCGGCCAGGAGCTCGGCCTCGACTGGGCGCAGGCGGTGGCGGCGCGCATCGTCGCCGGCGATCCGTGGGAGCGGCTGCTGATCGCGGGCCTCGCGCGCGACTTCCAGCAGCTCCGCCTCGAATTCCTCTCCCGTGCGGAGGGCAAGGATCCGCGCGCCGACGTCGACGCCTGGCTCGCCGCCCACGCTCCGCGAGTCGCGCAGTTCGCCGGACTGGTCAGCCGCGCGCGCAAGGCGCCGACGCCCAACGCGGCGATGCTCGCCCAGATCGCCGGCCAGGCACGCGTGCTGCTGGGGCGGTAAGCCGGAAGGTCGCCCACCGCCCACCCACCAATCATCTCGGCCTTGTGCCGGGATCCACCGGGAGGCGAGGGACGACCAGGAACTGAGAATTCAACGATCGGAGAGCCGTGGATTCCGGCACAAGGCCGGGATGACGTCGAGTTTTGAGCAAAATGTAGGGCTCACCCGCATTGTAATTGCGAATCGTTCTCGCTAATCCCGCGAACGACTCGCAACTGGAACCACCGCCCGCAATGCACGGCACCGCCGCCAAACCGGCTCCTCGCAAGAAAGGCCGGAAAGCCTTCTGGCTGAAGCAGCTGCATATGTGGCACTGGATGAGCTCGGCGATCAGCCTGGTCGGGCTGCTGCTGTTCGCGATCACCGGGTTCACGCTCAATCACGCCGCGGACATCGAGGGCGCGCCCGTCACCGTCGAGAAGAAGGCGCAGCTCCCCGCGGCGCTCCTCGCGACGATCAGGCCCGACGATGCCCCCGATGCGAAGAAACCGCTCCCTGAACCGGTCGTCGACTGGGTCGAGGCCTACCTCCCCGTCGCGCGCGCGACCGGGCAAGCCGAATGGTCCGCCGGCGAGATCTACCTCGCCCTGCCCCGCCCCGGCGGCGACGGCTGGGTCGCGATCGACCGCGAGACCGGCGAGGTGACCAACGAGAGCACCAGCCGTGGCTGGATCGCCTGGCTCAACGACCTCCACAAGGGCCGCAACGCCGGCATTGTGTGGAAGTGGTTCATCGACATCTTCGTCGTCGCCTGCGTGATCTTCTCGCTCACCGGTCTCGTCCTGCTCCAGCTCCACGCCCGCCATCGGCCGAGCACCTGGCCGCTGGTCGCCGCGGGCCTGATCGTTCCCGCGATCCTCGCCATCTACTTCATCCACTAGGGGGAAACGCCGCCATGCAGCTTCGCACCACCGGATTGACCGCCACCGCGCTCGGCGCGGGCCTGCTCGCGCCGGGCATGGCGTCTGCGCAGACGCTCGAGGTGACGCTCACCATCCCGCGCCTCACCGTCGCCGAATATCACCGGCCCTATGTCGCGATCTGGCTCGAGAAGGAGGGCGCGCCGGCCAAGACGCTCGCCGTCTTCTACGACGTCGACATGAAGAACAACGAGGGCACCAAGTGGCTGCGCGACATCCGCCAATGGTGGCGCGCCTCGGGCCGTTCGATGAAGTTCCCCGCGGCCGGCGTCACCGGCGCGACCAAGGCGCCCGGCACGCACAAGCTCGCCCTCAAGCCGCAGCTCGCCCCCGGCAACTACACATTGGTGGTCGAGGCCGCGCGCGAGGTCGGCGGCCGCGAGCTGCTCCGCCTGCCTTTCGCGCTGCCCAAGGGCGGCACCGCCCGCGCCGCCGGCAAGTCCGAGCTCGGCGCCGTCACCCTCACCGTCAAGCGCTAAACAAGGGGAACCGCGCTATGAAGCTCCGCAACCTCATGATCGCCGCCGCAGCCGCCGCGATCGTCCTGCCCGCCGCCGTCCAGGCGCATCGCCAGTGGATGCTCCCGTCGATGACCGTCGTCTCGGGCGAGGGCGACGACGTCTGGGTCACGGTCGACGCCGCCGTCTCCAACGACCTCTTCTATTTCGAGCACCAGCCGCTGCGCTGGGACGCCAGCGTCCTGCTCCCCGACGGCACGCCCGGCGAGATCAGGAACAAGGCCACCGGCCGCTACCGCACCACCTTCGACGTGCAGATCGGCAAGCGCGGCACCTACAAGATCTACTACGCCACCGAGAGCGTCATGGGCAGCTACAAGCTGAACGGCGAGGAGAAGCGCATCCCGCGCGGCACCACCACCGCCAATCTCGCCTCGGTCATTCCCGCCGGCGCCACCGACATACGCACCAGCGAGAGCAGCAACCGCAACGAGATCTTCGTCACCGCCGGCGAGCCCACCACCACCGTGTTCAAGCCGACCGGCAAGGGCATCGAGCTGGTCCCGGTCACCCATCCCAACGACTTGGTCGTCGGCGAGGACGCGACCTTCCAGTTCCTGCTCGACGGCATGCCCGCCGCGGGCCTGCCCGTCACCGTCATCCCCGGCGGCATCCGCTATCGCGACCAGCTCCACCAGCAGGACCTCAAGACCGGGGCCGACGGCAAGGTCACGGTGAAATGGGGCGATCCCGGCATGTACTGGATCAACGTCACCACCCCCCGCGCCGAGCGCGAGGAAGGCGCTCCGCCCGCTCCCGGCGGCCGCCGCGCCAGCTATGTGACGACGCTCGAGGTGATGGCCCCCTGATCCGCGAACCCCGCGTCATCATCCCCAACGCGATCTCGCCCGCCGCCTTCCACAGGCGGCGGGCGAACGCGCCCGTAGCGCATCTCGGCGGCGAGACCATGGGCACCACCTGGTCGGCCAGGATCGTCGCCCCGCCCGCCAATGTGCAGGCCGAGATCGAGGCGGTGCTCGCCACCATCATCGCCCAAATGAGCCATTGGGAGCCGAGCTCTGAGCTCAGCCGCATCAACGACAGCGCCCCCGGAACCTGGCACCGCATCGGCCCCGAATTCGCGCAGGTCATGGGAATCGCACTCGACATCGCCAGGCGCTCGGGCGGCGCGTTCGACCCGGCGATGGGCGTGCCGGTCAACCTCTGGGGCTTCGGCCCGCCCGGGCCGCGCGTGGGTCTCCCAAGCGAAGCCGAGATCGAAGCCGCCCGCGCGCTCAGCGGCTATGACGCGATCGACTTCGATCCCCTGCTCCTGCGCCTCCGCCTCACTCGCCCCGTCCGGCTCGACCTCTCCGGCATCGCCAAGGGCTATGCCGTCGACGCCGTCGCCGCGCGGCTGAAGGCGATGGGCTGCCTCGACTTCCTGGTCGAGATCGGCGGCGAACTGCTAGGCGAAGGCATCCAGCCCGACGGCCAGCCCTGGTGGGTCGATGTCGAAGTCCCGCCGGGGGTGGAGGCCGCGCCGTTGCGCATTGCGCTGCACGGGTTGGCGGTGGCGACGTCGGGGGACTATCGGCGGAGGTTTGCGGCAAATGGCATAGCTTACGCGCACACGATCGATCCCGGCACCGCGCGTCCCATGGCCAAACGGGTGGCCAGCGTTACCATTCTCCACCGGTGCTGTGCCCAAGCCGACGCTTTGGCCACTGCACTGTCAATGGAACGTAAGGATGGCGTGGAGATCGCGCGCGATGCACTCGTGGTGAACACACTGACACGAGAAGAAGGCCGAGGACCAAAATCCTCGACCCTCTAATCACTATGTCGTATTCAGAGTAATCACAAGACTAGCTTACAAGATCTTTATCTATTTCGCGAAAATTAGCTCCGCAATTCGGACAATTTTTAGCAAAAATTGGCATTCCTACTCTAAAATATCCAAATTTGAAGACAAATGGAGACAAATTACAATTATAACATCTTAGCAACAACATTAATGATGAAAGCACCAATATAGGCATCATGTATACGAATATCACTGAATTTGATATCCACGATACAATCGATCCTGTTATGGATAGCAATATGTATAAACGTATGAGCTTAATTCGGTAAATCATGGACAGTCCACCAGATTAGAGAACGGTTTGGGAGCCAGTTCCGTTTTCCCATGCGAATAATGAAAGCTACCCGGCACGGGAGGAAAAGGCATCATGTTTGCCGAGGGGCCAGCAGACAGAGAAATAGGGGAAAATATATCTCCCCTTACAAAAGCATAATTTACAGATAGCGGGCCCGCGCCAAATCCTAGGGTTGAGTATTCCCCCGCAAACGAAGGCAAATTACGGGCAACTCCAACCTGCCCACCCGCGGAACCGCCGTAGCCAAAACCGCTCTGGAGGAGTCCCCCTGCCGTAGATTCCCCCGTTCCCCAAAGCCCTGCGGCTCCCGAGCCGGTATCGTAATACGCGCCACCGGCTATTCCTCCTCCTAGACCCACATATCCCTCAACTCCGAGGCCACCAAAGAAAACTGGGCCTGAGCCTCCACTACTTTCAATCGCCGTTCCCGAACGACGGCAAATGGGGTCGACTGTCGCACCCCCGCCGCTCCCGCCGAATGGATCCAGCAAGTCCCTGGCCCAGTCCATCATGCGCTCCATGAACCACATCTCAAGTTCATACCCGTCGAGGCAAGTCCACCCACCACTCGTGGAGGAGGAGCTGGGTACATCGTCGCCCGTCACCTCGACAGACCAGCATTCGTTGCCGAATGGGTCGACCTTATTGACAGGATTCCCCCGCACATACCCATACAAATTCAACCCATCCCCATACCCAATCGGATCAGTCTGCATGAACCGCCCGAGCACCGGATTGTAGATGCGCGCCTTGTAGTAATACGCCCCCAGTTCCGGCAGCCACAGCTGCCCGGTATAGCCGAACGACCCGACATTGCCGCTCGCCGGCACGCCGTACTCGTCATAGCTGTTGGTGGCGATCGACGCGCCCGTACCGTCGCTCACGGCAACGATCGATCCGCGCTCGTCGGCATGCAGCCAGCGCCGGTCGCCGGTGCCGCTACCCTCGTACCACACCAGCGGCGCGTCCATCCCCGGGCCATGGACATAACGCCGCAGCACGATCCCGCTGGGATTCTGCTCGATCGCTAGATCCAGCCCGTCCCACGCATAGCGCGTGTCGGCGCTGCCCAGCGCGCGGATCAGCCGCCCTGCCGGATCGGGATAGAGCTGGTCGATCCCCGCGCCACTCTTCATCCAGTTCTCGGCATCATAGTAATAGGCGGTCGATCCGATCGCGGTGACGTTGCCGCGCCCGTCGCTGTGGCTCA
>NZ_JBCNMA010000166.1:0-6332 GCF_039595165.1 Sphingomonas sp. | reverse complement strand
CTATGGCCAGTTCACCGGCTGCGCGATCAACGTGATCACCAAGTCGGGCACCAACGAATACACCGCCAGCGCCTTCTACGAATATTCGGATGACGATCTGCGCGGCAACCGCGTCGCCGGCCGTCCGGTGGCCGCGGTGCAGCCCGAGAAGCGCTGGGGCGTCACGCTCGGCGGGCCGATCATCAAGGACCGCCTGTTCATCTATGGTGCCTATGAGCATCACGAGGCCGGTCAGTCGCAGGACGACGGTCCGACCGGTGCGGGCTACGCCAACCAGCAGAACGGCATCTCGAAGGCTCAGTTCGATGAGATCCGCGGCGTGCTGAACAGCGTCTACGGCATCGATACCGGTGACCTGGTGTACAACCGCGAATACACTAACGACCGCTACTTCGTCCGCGCCGATCTCCAGATCAACGATCGGCACCGCCTCGAAGCGACTTATCAGCGCCTCGAAGAGACGACGGTGAAGCCGGACGACCTGTTCACCGGCAACTCGCCCCAGGCGATCGGCGCCAATACCTTCTACAAGAGCGGCACCATCTCCGATTATTATTCGGGTCGCCTCTACTCGCAGTGGACCGACCAATTCTCGACCGAGCTGCGCTATTCGCGCTCTGAGATCCAGGATCTCCAGGATCCGATCGGCGGCGGCGAGGCGCAGTCGGGTAGCCCGATTCCGCGCATCATCGTCGGCATCGACAATGCGACCGGCAATGACGGCGCGGTCCTGGCGGGCCCGGGCAACTCGCGTTCGGCCAACGATCTTCGCACGACTGTCGAGCAGTATCGTGCGGTCGCCAAGCTCGCAGCGGGCAACCACAACTTCAAGCTCGGCTTCGAGCTGAACAAGGCCGACCTGTTCAACCTGTTCGTCCAGAACGCGACCGGCACGCTGGTCTTCCGCAACATCGCGGACCTGCGCGCGGGCCTCGTGTCACCGGGCCGGCCGAATGCCCCGGCGTGCACCTCGGCGACGACCACGACCACCCCGGTCAACGTCATCAACGGCTGCACCTACGGCGCGTTCGGCAACTTCTCGTCGACCGGCGACATCACCAGCGCCGCGGCGAAGTTCGACCGCAGCATCTACTCGGTCTATCTGCAGGACGAGTGGCGCGCGACCGACCAACTGAAGATCACCGCCGGCGTCCGCGCCGACTGGTATGACGGCGGCTCGCCGGCGTTCAACCCGGTGTTCGCGCAGCGCTACGGCTTCGGCAACAACAACGGCTTCAGCAAGCTCGAGCCGACGGTGCTGCCGCGTGTCGGCTTCACCTACGACTTCGACAACGAAGGGCTGTTCAGCCGTTCGCAGCTGGTCGGCGGCGTCGGCATCTTCTCGGGCGGCGATCCGCTGGTGTGGTTCGGCAACGCGTTCCAGAATGACGGTCGCGGCTTCGCGACCGGCAACAGCAACGCGGCGGACTGCACGCCGTTTAAGGACGCCAACGGCCAGATCTCGGTCGTCTCGGGCGGCCGCTTCACCGGCGTGCCGACCTGCATTCAGGCGAATGCGATCGGCCTGGCGGCTGCCGGCCGTGGCAACACCCAGTCGATCGATCCCGATCTCAAGATGCCGACCGTCATTCGCGCCAATTTGGGCTTCCGCACCGAGCTCAACTTCACGGATAGCGGCTTCCTGAGCGGCTGGAACGCGAACCTCGACTACATCTACTCGGAGTTCCGCAACCCCTACACGCTGGTCGACCTCGCCCAGACGATCGACACCCGCAAGGGCCTGAATGGCTACACGATCGACGGGCGCCCGATCTACTCCGCGATCGACACGCTGCAGCCGGGCTGCACCGCCCGTCTGGTCGATCCGGGTTCGCCGCCGGTCTATGCGAACGTCAATCCGGTCTGCTTCACCAACACCGCCAACCGCTTCGACGAGCTGATGCTCACCAACTCGAAGGGCTTCCGCAGCCATGTCGCGTCGTTCCTGCTGTCGAAGAACTTCGAGGGCGGCCTGATCATGGAAAACGGGTCGACCTGGATCTCGTTCGGCTATGCGTACACCAATTCGCATGACCGCCGGAACATGTACAACTCGACCGCCGGCTCGAACTACGATCAGACCGCGGCGTTCGATCGCCAGAATCCGGACGCTTCGCCCGGCTTCTACCAGAGCAAGCACAACTTCACCTTCGCGACGAACTTCAAGAACGAGTTCATCGAGGGTCTGGCGACCTCGTTCGGCTTCACCTTCGTGGCGCGTTCGGGCCGTCCGTACAGCCTGACCTGGACCGGTGGCGGTGCGTTCAACAATACCAACTCGGGCACCGACAACGCGCTGGTCTATATCCCGACCGGCCCGACCGATCCGAACGTCGTGTACGCTCCAACGCTCGGGACGGGCGGCGTGGTGCTGCGCACCGCGGCGCAGAACGCGGCGGATCTCGACAGCTTCATCAGCGGTCTCGATTGCGCCAACAAATATCGTGGCCGCACGGTGCCGCGTAACGGCTGCACCAACGACTGGTACTTCGATCTCGACCTCACCGTTTCGCAGGAGCTGTTCGGACCGGGCCGCCTCTTCGGACGCCAGGATAAGATCAAGCTGTACGGGATGTTCGACAACTTCCTGAACTTCATCGATCCGAACTGGAACGTCCAGCGCCGCCGCAACTTCTACGGCGTGCAGGACATCGCCTCGCTCGGTACCACCTCGGTGGGCGGCGTGACGAGCAACGTCGACGCCCAGGGCCGTTACATCATCAACGGCTTCACCGGCGGATCGTTCGACGCCGACAACCAGATCAACGTCTCCTCGTCGGTGTGGCGCTTCAAGATCGGCGTCAGCTACGAGTTCTGATCCCCGCGATCAGCATCGAAACGAAGCCGCCGCTCCGGGAACGGGGCGGCGGTTTTCGTTTGAGAACAAGGGGCTAGCGCAGCGCCGAACAGGCGCTAGTGTGCATCCGGGGCAGTTGGGGGAAGCACGGCATGAGTCCGTTCGAGCTGGTGTTCGCGGTCTATGGGCTGCTGCTGGGCCTTTCGATCGCCGAGGTGCTCGGGGGCTTCTCGCGCACGCTCAAGCTCAAGCGCGGAGCGAGGCCGGTCCGCATCGGCTGGCTCACACCGCTGCTCGGCATCCTGGTGGTGCTCGACCTGACCACCTTCTGGCTGATCGCCTGGGAAGCGCGCGACCAGATCTCGGCCAACTACCTTACCCTGTTCGGCGTGCTGGCGATCGTCGGCACCTATTATCTCGCCGCGACGCTGATCTTCCCCGAGGATCCCACGGAATGGCC
Organism: Sphingomonas sp.; assembly: GCF_039595165.1. Lineage (GTDB taxonomy): Bacteria > Pseudomonadota > Alphaproteobacteria > Sphingomonadales > Sphingomonadaceae > Sphingomonas. Next base: position 3,075 of record NZ_JBCNMA010000166.1, on the reverse strand, counting down.
CGATTTCGACGAGTGGTACGACAAGCAGAACCGCATGGTGATCGGCGGGCTGCTGGCGGCGAATGTCGGGAGCTGGATCGGCCAGATCGGGCTCGAGATATCGAAACCGACTCCCGATGCGGAACTGGCGATGAGCGACGCGGAGATGGTCGTGGTCTGGGCCGGCGTTGTGGTATTCGCGCTACTCGTCGCGCTGCTCAAGGTGAAGTCGCGCAAGTGGAACGTCGCGTTGCTCGTGACGGTGATCGCGTTGCTGCTGGTGTTCGGGATCGCCGAAGAGTTCGTCTGAGGCGAAGGTGGGAGCCGGGACGACCCGACACGAAAATCGTTACGGCTGCTTCCTTCCGGACCTGACCGGGTTGGCGACGGCATCGTCCGCCCGACTCCCGCGGCGCATATGGGGGAAAGCGTTCGCGATTGCAACGCCGGCCGTTCGTGCCCTTCAGCCGAACAGCAGCCCGATCAGTTCGCCCACCTTGGCATGCGCGGCATTGGCCCTGGCGAGCGGCAGCATCGGCACGTCCATATAGCAGGTGATCAGGATCGGCTTGCGCCCCGGCGGCGTCGCGATCGCGATGTCGTGGACATAGCCCTCGCCGCTCGTCCCGGTCTTGTCGCCCGCCCGCCAGCTCTTCGGAAGGCCCGCGCGCAGCCGCTCCTTTCCGGTCGGCGAAGCCTCCATCCAGCCGGTCAGCTTCGCCCGCGTCTCCGGCTTCAGCCGCTCGCCCAGCAGCAGCGCGTTGAGCAGCCACAGCATCGCCTGCGGCGTCGTGGTGTCGCGCACCTCGCCATTGCGGACATTGTTGAGCGTCGGCTCGTCGCGATCGGAGCGGGTGAGCGCGTCCCCCGCCGAGCGGATGAACGCCGTCAGCCCGCGCGGACCGGAAATCTGGCCGAAGACGAGATTGGCAGCGGCATTATCGCTCATCACCACCGCCGCCTCGAGCAACGCCTCGATCGACAGCGCCCCCTTGGCGAGGTTCGCCTTCACCACCGGGGCGTAATCGAGCAGATCGGCCTCGCCGAAGCGGATCTCGCGCTTGAGGTCGATCTCACCGCGGTCGGCCCGCGCCAGCACCGCGGCCGCCAGCGGCACCTTGAAGGTCGAGCACATCGCGAACCGCGCCTCGGCGCCGTCGAAATAGCGCCGCCCGGTGCCGCTGTCATAGACGGCAAGCCCGATCCGGCCGCCGGTCTCGTCGCGCAACCGGTCCATCGCGCTCTTCGATTGCGCCAGTGCGGTACCAGAGAAGATTGGGGGAAATGCGGCGAGCGCGGCGGCGCGCCCCAAAATCGAACGGCGACTCATCGGGTGGCACGTGGAGGTCGTCATCATCGTCCCTGCATATCGCGATGTTCTGAAGGCAAGCTGACCGTCAGGCCGTCGAGCTCGGGTGTCAGGACGATCTGGCACGACAGCCGGCTGGTCCGTGTCGCACCGACGGCAAGGTCGAGCATGTCCTCTTCCTCCTCGCTTGCGCGCGGCAACCGGTCGAAATCCGCGGCCGCGACGATGACATGGCAGGTCGAACAAGCCATCTGCCCCTCGCACGTCCCCTCCAGCGGCATGCCTTTCGCCTGTCCCAGCTCGAGCAGCGAATAGCCCTCCTGCCCCTCGGCGTCGCAGGCGAGGTCGCCATTAGGATCGAGAAAGCGCACCCGGATCATGCCGCGAACCTCTGTTGGCGCGCCGCGGCGTCGATCCGCTCGACCGCGGCGAGCAGTTCCTCTTCGGTGGTGTAGCGGCCGAAGCCGAGGCGGATGCTCGACCGCGCATCGGTATCGCTCAGCCCCATGGCCTTGAGCACATGGCTCGGCCGCCCCGATCCGCTCGCGCAGGCCGATCCGGCCGAAAAGGCGATGTCGCGCAGGTCGGACATCAGCCGCGCCACATCCAGCCCCGGATAGCGCATGTTGAGATTGCCGGGGTAACGGTCGTCCATCGATCCGTTGAGCGTCCAGCCCGATCCGCCCAACGCCTGATAGGCCTTGCGGAACAGCTGGGCGACATGCCCGCGATCGGCGCCGAAGCGCTGCTTGGCCAGCGTCGCCGCCGCGCCGAAGCCCGCGCACAAGGCCGGCGAGAGCGTGCCCGATCGCCCGCCGGGTTCCTGCCCGCCGCCGTGCAGCAGCGGTTCCAGCTCGACCCCGTTGCGAATCCACAGCGCGCCCACGCCCTTGGGCCCGTGGACCTTGTGCGCCGACACGGCGACCAGATCGCACGTCTCCGGAATGATCTCGCGGCCATAGCCCTGCACCGCATCGCACAGCAGCAACGCGCCCGCGCCCTTCGCCAGCGCCGCGAGCTCGCCGAGCGGCTGGATCGTCCCGATCTCGTTGTTGACCAGCATCACCGCGACGAGCCCGACGCCCGGCTTGATCGCCTCACGCGCGGCGGCGAGTTCGACCAGCCCGTCGCTGCCCACCGGCAGCACCGTCACCGCGCGCCCGCGCCGCGCCTCGGCCGCAACGGTGTCGAGCACCGCGGCATGTTCGGTGGCCACCGTCACGATCGGGCCGGTGCTGCCCTTGATCGCCCAGTTGAGCGCTTCGGTCGCACCGCTGGTGAAGCTGACGGTGCCGTTGTCGGGCATCAGGTCTGCAACCGCCTCGCGCGCCACCTCGACCGCCGCCTTGGCCCTGCGCCCGGCGGCGTGCGCCGAATGGGGGTTGGCGAAATCGCCACGCAGCCAGGGCTGCATCGCCTCGAACGCCTCGGGTGCCAGCGGCGTGGTCGCCTGATAGTCGAGATAGGTCATGCGGCGCGTGTTCCCCCTTCGCCCGAAATCTTCAGCCAAGCATCGGCAAAGCGATCGAGCTCGGCCGGCGTCGTGTTCCAGCCGATGCTGATCCGCACCGTGCGGTCGGCCATATCCGGCTCGATTCCGAACGCGCCCAACGCGCGGCTGCGCTTCAGCGTTCCGGACGAGCATGCGCTTCCCGCGGAGATCGCGAAGCCCAGCGCATCGAACCTGATGAGCTGTGCCGCCGCGCTCAACCGCTCCATCGCGAACGCGAAGATGTAGGAGGACTGGACGCCGGGCGCGACCATCTCGCCCCCTCCATATAGTGCGT
>NZ_JBCNMA010000165.1:0-6340 GCF_039595165.1 Sphingomonas sp. | reverse complement strand
AGGATGCGATCACCACGCCGCTCGAGGACGTAGCCGATTCGACGAGGCGGAAGGTACGCGGGCTGGCGCCACCGCCGAACAGCCGCTTGCCCTTGCCGAGCACCACCGGGAAGGTGAACAGGTTCAGCTCGTCGACCAGATCCGCGGCGAACAGGGTCTGAAGCAAGTCGCTTGATCCCTGGGTGAGCAGATCAGGGCCGTCCTGCTGCTTGAGCTCGCGCAGCGCGGCGACCACGTCGGTGCCGAGCAGCTCGCTGTTCTGCCAGTCGAGATCGGGCCGCGACCGGCTCGCGACATATTTGGTGATGCCGTCGAACAGCGTGGTGATCCGCGCATTGCCCTCGTCATAGCCGGGGGCAGCCGGATCGGTCGGCGCATAGGGCCAGTGCGCAGCGAAGATGTCGTAGGTCTTGCGGCCGAGCAGCAGGTCGAACGAATGGTCGAGCATCTTGTCGATCGTGGCGCCGACCGCCTCGTCGAGATGCGGCACCAGCCAACCGCCGAAGTTGAAGCCGCCGGTCGGGTCCTCGTCCGGGCCGCCGGGCGCCTGCATCACGCCGTCGAGACTGACAAAGGCGCCTACGATGATCTTCCGCATGAGTCTTCTCCTTTCGCCAGCGCCGATTGCGCTGTCGTCATGACGACGAGCGGCGCGACGCGGAATCGACACGGCTGCGAGAATTTTTTCGCGCGGCGGCGATTTGGGCGCTAAGCAGCGCGCCCAGCATGGCCATCCGTATCCTCCATCTTCATTCGAGCTTCGACCTGGGCGGCAAGGAAGCCCGCGCCGTCCGGCTGATGAACGCGTTCGGCGACCGCGCGAGCCACGTCATCGTCTCGGGCGTCGAAGGCGCCTATGGCGCGCGCGACGCGATCGCCAAGGGCATCCGCTACGAGATCGCGCAGAACCCGCCGCCGCTGACCGGAAAGCCCTCGGTCGCGCGTTACGAGGCGATCGCCCGGTTCATGGCGAAGTTCGACCTGGTGCTGACCTACAATTGGGGTGCGATCGACGGGGTGATGGCGAAGCGCGTCTTCGCCAAGAACCTGCCGCCGGTGATCCATCACGAGGACGGGTTCAACGCCGACGAGGCGATGCGGCTCAACCCCGTGCGCAGCATGTATCGGCGCATCGCGCTGGGCGCGGCGCACGCGCTGGTGGTGCCCTCGCACCTGCTCGAGCGGATCGCGGTCAAGGCGTGGAAGCAGCCGCGCGAGCGGATCCACCGCATCTCCAACGGGATCGACGTGGCGGCCTATGCGAGGAAGCCCGATGCGCGGGCGATTCCGGGCTTCAAGCGGTTGCCCGGGCATGTCGTGGTGGGCACGCTGGCCGGGCTGCGCGAGGTCAAGGACCTGCCGATGCTCGTCCGCGCGATGGGCGGAATGAAGAGCCGCGCCCAGCTCGTCATTGTCGGCGAGGGGCCGGAGCGCGAGGCGATCCAGGACACGATCGACAATATGGGGATGGAGAAGACCGTGCTGCTGCCCGGCTTCCTGCCCGATCCGCACCGCTACATGGGGCTGTTCGATATCTTCGCGCTCTCCTCGAAGAGCGAGCAGCAGCCGATCGCGGTGATGGAGGCGATGGCGGCGGGGCTGCCGATCGCCTCGACCCCGGTGGGCGACGTCGCGCAGATGATCGCGCCCGAGAATCTGCCGGCGATCGCCGACGACTGGAATCCGGTGCATCTGCGCGACCGGATCGAGACGCTGGCGGCGCACCCCGACGCGCGCGCCGCGGTGGGCAAGGCGAACCAGGCGCGCGCTCGCGCGTTGTTCGACGAGAAGGCGATGATCGCAGCCTATGCCACGCTCTACGCGGAGGCTGTGAAGCGTCCGGGTGCGCTGGGTTGATTCCCCTCGCTAAGGCGGGGCATCGCGGCTAGAGTCGCCCGAATTTTTCCGGAGGGACGTCGTTGTTCAAGGGTTTGAAGCCGATCATCTACAACGGTCAGGAGGTCTGGCCCCTGGTGGAAGGCGGCAAGGGGGTCGCGGCGACCAATCACGCCTCGGCCGGCGCCTGGGCCGCAGCGGGCGGGATCGGCACGGTGAGCGCGGTCAACGCCGACAGCTATGACGCAGAAGGCAAGATCATCCCGCAAGTCTACAAGGCGCTGACCCGGCGCGAACGTCACGAGGAGCTGATCGCCTACGCCGTCGAGGGCGCGGTGCAGCAGGTCAAGAAGGCGTTCGAGATCGCCGGCGGCAAGGGCGCGATCAACATCAACGTGCTGTGGGAGATGGGCGGGGCGCAGCGCGTGCTGCACGGCGTGCTCGAGCGCACGCGCGGCATGGTCGCGGGCGTCACCTGCGGCGCGGGCATGCCCTACAAGCTAAGCGAGATCGCGGCGTCTTACGGCGTCAACTATCTCCCGATCGTGAGCTCGGGCCGCGCCTTCCGCGCGCTGTGGAAGCGCGCTTATTCCAAGGCGAGCGAGTGGCTGGCGGCGGTGGTCTATGAGGACCCGTGGCTGGCGGGCGGGCATAACGGCCTGTCCAACGCCGAGGATCCGCGCGCGCCGCAGGATCCCTATCCGCGCGTCAAGGAATTGCGCGACGTGATGCGCGAGGGCGGAATCCCGGACAGCGTGCCGATCGTGATGGCCGGCGGCGTCTGGTATCTGCGCGACTGGAACGACTGGATCGACAATCCCGAGCTCGGCCAGATCGTCTTCCAGTTCGGCACGCGTCCGCTGCTGACGCAGGAATCGCCGATTCCCGAGGGCTGGAAGTCGAAGCTGATGGAGATCGACGAAGGCGACGTGCTCCTCCACCGCTTCTCGCCGACCGGCTTCTATTCCTCGGCGGTGCGCAACCCATTCCTGCGCAATCTCGAGGCGCGCTCGGAGCGCCAGATCCCCTATTCGACCGAGGAAGCGGGCGACCATACCTTCCAGCTCGATGCCGGGGTGAAGAGCAAGAATTTCTGGGTGACGCGCAACGACCTGTTGCGCGCGCGCGAATGGGTCGGGCTCGGCTATACCGAGGCGCTCAAGACGCCCGACAACACGCTGATCTTCGTCAACACCGAGGAGCGCCAGGTGATCCGCAAGGATCAGGCCGACTGCATGGGCTGCCTCAGCCAGTGCAGCTTCTCGTCCTGGGCGGATACCGAGACCAACTCGACCGGGCGCCTCGCCGATCCGCGCAGCTTCTGCATTCAGAAGACGCTGCAGGACATCGCCCATGGCGGCGATACTGACAAGAACCTGATGTTTGCGGGGCATGCCGCGTACAATTTCAAGCGCGACCCCTTCTATTCGAACGGGTTCGTGCCGACGGTGAAGCAACTCGTCGACCGCATCCTGACCGGGGATTGATTCGCGCTCGTTTCGTCACCCCGGCCTTGTGCCGGGGTCCACGATGCCGCGCGCGATGCGCGTGAGCTTCTCGTCCGTCGCTTGCCACCCGGTGGACCTCGGTACGAGGCCGGGGTGGCGGGAGAGGGTTGAGATTTCGGCCGCTAAAGCAGGGATTGGGTTCCGGGCATCCGTGACGCTGGCTAGGCTGGCGGCATGAAGAAGGGACTCATCATCCGCCACACGCCCTATGAGGGCATCGCCGGGTTCCGCCAGCCGGTGGAGGATGCGGGCTATGCGCTCGACCGGATCGACGTGACCGATCCGGAATTCGCGCGGGTCAACTTCAACACGCCGGACCTGCTGATCCTGATGGGCGGGCCGATGGGCGTCTACGAGCGCGATGCGCATCCGTGGATCGATTGCGAGGTCGACCGGCTGGCGAGCCGCATCTCGCTCGGCCTGCCGACGCTGGGGGTGTGCCTCGGCGCGCAGATGATCGCGGCGGCGATGGGCGCGAAGGTCTATTCGGGGCCGGTCAAGGAGGTCGGATTCGCGCCGGTCGCGCTGAACGCGGCCGGGGCGGATTCGCCGCTGCGGCACGTCGCGGAGGTGCCGATGCTGCATTGGCACGGCGACACCTTCCCGCTGCCCGAGGGGGTTGAACTGCTCGCCTCGACCGACAGCTATGCGCACCAGGCGTTCCGCCGCGGGCCCGAGCTGCTCGCGCTGCAGTTCCATGCCGAGATGGGCGAAGACCCGCGGTTCGAGGAATGGCTCGACGGCGCCGACGACTATGTCGGGCAGGCGGGGCTGACGATCGACCAGCTGCGCGGCCAGCACGACCGGCTCGGGCCCGGCGCGGTAGCGGCGGGGCGGGCGATGATCGCGGAGTGGCTCGAGGCGCTCTAGCAATTGGCGGGTCCGCACCGTGGCGCGGACCCATCCGGAATCAGGGGCTGTCGGGATGGTCGTCGTCGCGGTCGTGGCCGCGGCCCTTACCCTTGTCGTGGCCACGACCGCGGTCCTTGTCATGGCCATAGCCATAACCGTAGCCACGGCCCCTCTCCGATGCCGGTCCGGACGACAAGGACAGTTTCTCGGCGTGATTGCCGGTGGCCGCCGGCTTGTCGGCAGCCGCAGCCGCCACAGGCGCGGCCGCGATCATTGCGATCGCCGCAATTGCAGATTTCATGACGATTTCCTTCGCTGCTGGTTTGGCGCCTGCGGTAGCGGCCGGGCGCTGTCGCGCCTTCGGCCCTATCACCCTCCATCAGGCGAACCGATCCTCTCCGGGCGAGGCGAAATCGCACGCGGAAGCCAAGCGTTCCGTAGCGTCAGGTTGCTTGGGGCAGCACGTGGGCGGACCGCGACGAACGCTGCCGTGTGCCGCGAAACGGGATCGCGGACGGCTAGCCGAGCTGGCGCTTGATCGCGGCGTCGGTGGTCTTGCCGTAGGGAGGCTTGAGCCCGCCGAGCCTGGCGACGTCGAGCTTGGATTGCCTGAATACCGCCTTGGCGTGACTGAAGGTACGGAAGCCCGCTTCGCCGTGATAGGCGCCCATGCCCGACGGGCCGATGCCACCGAAGGGCAGCTCCTCCATGGCATTGTGGAAGATCGTGTCGTCGAGGCTGACTCCGCCCGAGATCGTCCGGTCGACCACGCGGCGGCGCTCGGCCTCATCGGCGCCGAAATAATAGAGCGCGAGCGGGCGGTCGCGGCGGTTCACCTCGGCGATCGCGCCGTCGATGCTGTCATACTTGCGCACGGGGAGGACGGGACCGAAAATCTCCTCCTGCATGACGGTCATGTCGTCGGTCGGGTTGCGGATGATGTGGAGCGGGAGCTTGCGCGCGTTGGAGGCGGCGAAGTCCTCATTCGCCGGGTTGACCGCGATCACCTCGGCGCCCTTGGCGCGGGCGTCGTCGATCGCCGCGGTGAGGCGCGCGAAATGGCGGTCGTTGATGATCGCGGTGTAGTCGGGGTTCGACAGCAGGCTCGGGTACATCGCCGAGGCGGCGCGGACGAGGCCGTCGACCGCCTCCGCCTCCTGCTCGGCGGGGACCATGAGGTAATCGGGAGCGATGCAGATCTGGCCGGCGTTGAGCATCTTGCCCATCGCCACGCGCTCGGTCGCCTGGGCGAGGTTGGCCGAGCGGCCGAGGATCGCCGGGGACTTGCCGCCCAGCTCGAGCGTGACCGGCGTGAGGTTGTCGGCAGCGGCGTGGAGGATATGGCGGCCGATGCCGGTGGCGCCGGTGAAGAGGAGATGGTCGAAGGGGAGCGCGGCGAATGCCTTGCCGATATCCGGCCCGCCGCTGACGAAGGCGAGCTCGGCGAAGTCGAAGAATTGCGGCGCGAGCTCCTCGAACAGCGCGGCGGTGGCGGGGGTGAACTCGCTGGTCTTGACCATCGCGCGATTGCCGGCCGCGAACACCCCGGCGAGCGGCGACATCACCAGGTTTACCGGGAAATTCCACGGCGAGATGATGCCCACCACGCCCTTGGGCTGATGCTCGACCCAGGCGCGCGCGCCGAGCAGGCCGAGCGGGAACAGCACCGGCTTCTTGTCGCGCTTCGCCCAGCGCGCGACCATCTTCTCGGCGTGCTTCAATGGCGCGACCGAGGCGGCGATGTCCGTGATCATCGACTGACGCGGGCTGCGATGGCCGAAATCCTCGCTGAGCGCGTCGCAGAAGCGGGCGGCATGGTCCTTGAGCATCGCCGCGGCGCGGCGGAGCCGGTCCCTGCGCGTCTCGATCGAGACCGGGAGCTCGGCCATGAACGCCGCGCGCTGGCGGTCGAGGATCTCGCGCATCTCGCTCATAGTCCCACCTGATAGAGCCACGCCGGAAAGGCGGCGATCGCGAGCAATGTGCCGAGCGGAAGGCGGCTCGTCATCCTCATTTCACGACCCGAGATGCGCGCCGCCAGCGCCACGGCGAGCCCGGTGACGCTGGCGGCGAGCAGCACCGGGGCGAGCATCGATGCGCCGAGCCACAGGCCGATGCCGCCGAACATCTTGGGGTCGCCGCCG
>NZ_JBCNMA010000164.1:0-6494 GCF_039595165.1 Sphingomonas sp. | reverse complement strand
GAGCGGCTGGCCCGGCGCGGTCATCAGCGCCTGTGCTTGCCCTAGCGTCATCTTCGGCCAGGACGGATCGAGCGGGATGATCGGTTCGGCGACCACGTGCATCTCTCCAGCTTTGTAGAATGTGCGGTTTGGCATTTCCGCCACGCCGCGTTCAGGTTATTCTTGATTCATACGTTGCCAAACGCAATAGGGAAGAGACAGGCGGCGCGAACCGCCGGGAACGAGGATTCGAATTAGGGGTATGGACGCCGCGACCTTCGCACTGCCCGCCGACACCGGCTTCGACCCCGCCCGGCTGGGCGCGATCGATGGCTTCATCAAGGCGCGCTACCTCGACTCGGGCAAGCTGCCCCATGCCCAGCTGCTGGTCGCGCGCGAGGGGCGAATCGCGCATTTCAGCCATCAGGGCGCGGCGCGCGAGGGCGGCGCGACGGTCGACGAGCGCTCGATCTTCCGCATCGCGTCGATGACCAAGCCGGTCACCTCGATCGCGTTCATGCAGCTGGTCGAGCAGGGCAGGGTCGCGCTCGACACGCCGGTGCATCACGTGCTGCCCGAGTTCAAGGACATCGGCGTCTATGACGGCGGCGGCGCGGGCGTGCCGTTCGTGACCCGGCCGACCGCGGCGCCGATGCGCATGATCGACCTGCTGCGCCATACCTCCGGCCTCACTTACGCCTTCCAGAACCGCAGCAATATCGACGCCGCCTATCGTGCCGGGAAGATCGAGAGCTGGCACGGCAATCTCGATCTCGACGGCTTCGTCGCCGCGCTGGGCAAGCTGCCGCTCGAATTCTCGCCGGGCGAGGCGTGGAATTATTCGGTGTCGACCGACGTGCTCGGCGCGGTGGTCGAGCGCGTGGCGGGGATGCCGCTCGACCGCGTGTTCGAGGAGCGCATCTTCGCCCCGCTCGGCATGGCCGACACCGGCTTCTGGGTGCCCCCGGACAAGATCGACCGGCTGACCGACTGCTGGACCTCGGTCCAGGGCAACCGGGTGATGTACGACCAGGGCGCCAAGTCGGCATGGAGCCGGCGCCCGACCCTGCTCTCGGGTGGCGGCGGGCTGGTCTCGACCGCGCTCGACTATCACCGCTTCGCGACGATGCTGCTGGGCGGCGGCACGCTGGAGGGCGCACGGATCGTCGGGCGCAAGACGCTCGAGCTGATGACGGCAAACCACCTGCCCGGCGGCGGCGATCTCGCCAGCCTTTCGCGCTCGATGTTCAGCGAGTCTCAGAATGCCGGCACCGGCTTCGGGCTCGGCTTCGCGATCAACCTCAGTCCGGCGCGCACGATGATCCCCGGCTCGGTTGGCGAGTTCTACTGGGGCGGGCTGTTCTCGACCGCCTTCTTCGTCGATCCGGTCGAGCGGATCACGATGATCTTCATGACTCAGCTCTCGCCCTCGGGCCTCTACCCGATAAGGCGCGAGCTCAAGACGATGATCTATTCGGCGCTGACATGATTTCGAACCCAACCCTTACCCCGTCATTCCCGCGCAGGCGGGAATCCATTCGGGGCTGACGTTTCAGGCACGAACCGCAACGTCAGCGGCAATGGATCCCCGCCTGCGCGGGGATGACGACCAGAAGAAGGAAGTACAGAACCAATGACCGGCCCCATCACCACCGAACGCCAGGGCGACGTCCTCGTCATTACCTCGAACAACCCGCCGGTGAACGCGCTCGGCGCGGCGGTGCGGCAGGGCCTCGCCGCCGCGATCGCCGAGCTCAAGGGCGACGACAGCCTGAAGGCCGCGGTGATCCGCTGCGACGGGCGCACCTTCTTCGCCGGCGCCGACATCACCGAGTTCGGCAAGCCGATGCAGGAGCCTTCGCTCCCCGTGCTGGTCGACCTGATCGAAGCGAGCGAGAAGCCGGTCGTCGCCGCGGTCCACGGCACCGCGCTCGGCGGCGGGTGCGAGGTCGCGTTGGCGTGCCATTACCGCATCGCCGTGCCCTCGGCCAAGTTCGGCCTGCCCGAGGTCAAGCTCGGCATCCTGCCCGGCGCGGGCGGCACCCAGCGGCTGCCGCGCGTCGCGGGCGTCGAGTTCGCGCTCGAGCTGGCGACCAAGGGCGACCCGGTCTCGGCGCAGCAGGCCAAGGACGCTGGCCTGGTCGATCGCCTGGCCGGCGAGGACAGCCTGGCCGCCGATGCAGTGGCCTATGCCAACGAAGTCGCCGCCGCGCGTCCCCTGCCCCGCACCAGCGAGAAGCCGGTAACGGTCGACGAAGGCGTGTTCGACGCCTTCCGCAAGACCAACGCCAAGCGCTTCCGCAACATGGACGCGCCGGCCGAGATCATCGCGGTGATCGAGGAGACGGCGGGCAAGCCCTATGCCGAGGGCGTGCAGCGCGAGCGCATGGGCTTCATGAAGCTGATCATGGGCGCGCAGAGCGCGGCGCTGCGCCACATCTTCTTCGCCGAGCGCAAGGCCGCGAAGATCGACGACGTGCCCGAGGACACCAAGCTGCGCCCGATCAGGCGCGTCGGGGTGATCGGCGCGGGGACGATGGGCGGCGGCATTTCGATGAACTTCCTCTCGGCCGGCATTCCGGTGACGATCGCCGAGATGCAGCAGGAAGCGCTCGACCGCGGCACCGGCACGATCCGCAAGAATTACGAGGCGACCGCCGCCAAGGGCCGGATGACCGCCGAGCAGGTCGAGGGCGCGATGGGGCTGCTCACGCCCACGCTGAACCTCGACGACCTCGCCGATTGCGACCTCATCATCGAGGCCGTGTACGAGAATATGGACGTCAAGAAGGACATCTTCGGCAAGCTCGACAAGATCGCCAAGCCGGGCGCGATCCTGGCGTCGAACACCAGCTACCTCAGCATCGACGAGATCGCCGCGGCGACCAGCCGCCCGGGCGACGTGGTCGGCATGCACTTCTTCTCGCCCGCCAACATCATGAAGCTGCTCGAAGTGGTGCGCGGGGCGAAGACCGACAAGGACGTGCTGGCGACGGTGATGGACCTCGCCAAGAAGATCAAGAAGGTCGCCGTGGTGGCGGGTGTCTGTTACGGCTTCATCGGCAACCGCATGCTGATCCCGCGCCAGATGGAGGCGATGAAGCTGCTCCACGAGGGCGCGACGCCGATGCAGGTCGACAAGGTCCATGTCGAGTTCGGCATGCCGATGGGCCCGTTCCAGATGAGCGATCTCGCCGGCGTCGACATCGGCTGGCACCGCGACCCGACCCGGATCGAGAATATCCGCGACGCGCTCGCCGCCGAGAACCGCTGGGGCCAGAAGACCAAGGCCGGCTTCTACGACTATGACGACAAGCGCAATCCCTCGCCCTCGCCGCGCGTCGCGGAGATCATCGAGGAATTCCGCCAGAAGACCGGCACCCCGCAGCATGAGGTGACCGACGAGGAGATCATGGAGCGCACCTTCTACACGATGGTCAACGAAGGCGCGAAGATCCTCGAAGAGGGCATGGCCCAGCGCGCGTCGGACATCGATGTCGTGTGGATCTACGGCTATGGCTGGCCGCCCTATCGCGGCGGTCCGATGTTCTGGGCCGACCAGGTGGGTCTCAAGACGATCGTCGCGGGGCTGGAGAAGCACGGCTTCGAGGTCGCCAAGCTGTTGCGCGACAAGGCCGAGGCCGGTCAGCGCTTCAATGGCTGAGCTGGCCGCCCCGGAACGCCATGCGACCGATGCATGGGCCGGGGCGAGCGCCCTGGAGATCGCCGCCGCGATCCGGAGCGGAGAGACCGGCGCGCGGGCGCAATGCGAGCTGGCGATCGCGCGGATCGAGGCGGGCGACGGCGCGATCAACGCCGTCGTCGTCCGCGACTTCGATCGTGCGCTCGAGGCCGCCGACCGCGCCGATGAAGCCGTCGCGCGCGGCCAGCGGCTGCCCTTCCTCGGCGTGCCGATGACGGTCAAGGAAGCCTTCGACGTCGCCGGACTGCCGACCAGCTGGGGCTTCGAGCATGCGCGAGACAACTTCGCCACGCGCGATGCGGCGGTGGTGCAGCGGATCAAGGCGGCGGGCGCCGTGGTCCTGGGCAAGACCAACATCGCGCCTGGACTCGCCGACTGGCAGTCGGACAACCCGGTCTATGGTCGTACCGCCAACCCGCACGACCTCACCCGTACCGCCGGCGGCTCGTCGGGCGGTTCGGCGGCGGCGCTGGCGGCGGGCTTCGTCCCGGCCGAGATCGGCTCCGACATCGGCGGCTCGATCCGCGTGCCCGCGGCATTCTGCGGGGTGTGGGGGCATAAGCCGAGCTACGGCCTTATCGATCCTTACGGCCATCGCTTCCCCGGCACCGACGGCGCGCCGCCGCCGCTCGGCGTGGTCGGCCCGATGGCGCGCGATCCCGCCGATCTCGCCGCGATGCTCGACGTGCTGGCCGAAGCGCCGCCGCCGCGGCCCGCTTCCGCGCTGCGCCACAAACGCCTGCTGCTGCTCGACCAACATCCCGCGGCGCCGACCGATCCGGCGATCCGCGCGGCGACCGCGCGCGCCGAGGAAGTCGCCGGACGCATGGGCATCCGCGTCGAACGATCGAGCGATCTGCTCCCCGATCTCGCCGCCCAGCATCGTGCCTATGGCAAGATGCTTGCGATCGTCTTCGCGCGCGGCGCGCCCGGGCCCGGCGGGCAGGTTGCCAGCCTTGCCGACTGGTTCGGCATGCTCGACGCGCAGGCGCGCTGCCGCCGTGCCTGGGGCCGGCTGTTCGAGGAATTCGACGCGGTGATCGCCCCGGCCAATGTCGTCACCGCCTTTCCGCACCGCGACGATCCGTACAACGAACGCCGCCTGATCGTGGACGGGCAGGACACGTCGTACGACGCACAGCTCGCCTGGGCTGGCCTCCCCACCTATCCCGGCCTGCCCGCCACGGCCTTCCCTGCCGGGACCGATGCCGACGGGCTGCCCGTCGGCCTGCAGGCGATCACTGCCTATCGCGACGATCACCGCGCCATCGCCATCGCCGACCTTCTCCACGGAGCCATGCCATGACCGACCTCGAACAATTCCGCGCCGAGACACGGGCATGGCTGGAGGCGAACTGCCCCGCCTCGATGCGCGAACCGGTGCGCAGCGAGAAGGATACGGTATGGGGCGGGCGTGACCAGTCGGCGCTGACCCCCGACCAGAAGGCGTGGATGGACCGCATGGCCGAGCGCGGCTGGACCGTACCCGACTGGCCCAAGGAATATGGCGGCGGCGGCCTCTCCCCGGCTGAGAGCAAGATCCTGCGTGAGGAGATGCGCGCGCTCGGCTGCCGCAATCCGCTGAGCAGCTTCGGCATTTCGATGCTCGGCCCGGCGCTGCTCAAATACGGCAACGAGGAACAGAAGCTCGAACACCTTCCGAAGATCGCGCGCGGCGAGATCCGCTGGTGCCAGGGCTATTCGGAGCCGAATGCGGGCAGCGACCTCGCCGCGCTCGCCACCTCCGCCGAAGACATGGGCGACCACTATCTCGTCAACGGGCAGAAGGTGTGGACCAGCTACGCCGACAAGGCCGACTGGATCTTCTGCCTCGTCCGCACCGACAAGAGCGTCAAGCAAGCGGGGATCAGCTTCCTGCTGTTCGACATGGCCTCGCCCGGCGTGTCGACCCGGCCGATCCTGCTGATCAGCGGCTATTCGCCCTTCTGCGAAACCTTCTTCGACGATGTGAAGGTGCCCAAGGAAAACCTGGTCGGCGAGCTCAACAAAGGCTGGGACGTCGCCAAATACCTGCTCGGGCACGAGCGCGAGATGATCTCGGGCATGGGGCTCGGCCTGTCGAGCGGCGGCACGCTGATCGGCAACGCGGTGGCGCGGATGGGGCTCGGCGAGGACGGCCGCCTCGCCGATCCGCTGCTGCGCGGCCAGATCGCGCTGCACGAAGTGCGTGCCCGCGCGTTTGCGGCGATGTCCGAACGCTTCATCGATGAACTCAAGGCCGGTCGCGCTCACCCCGCCCAGCCGAGCATGATGAAATATTACGGCACCGAGCTGAACAAGGCGCGGCACGAGCTGGAGATGGCGGCGGGCGGATCGGACTCGCTCGAATGGGAGAGCACGCCCTCGAACAACGGCGCTGCCCCCCGCGCCTGGCTGCGCACCAAGGCCAATTCGATCGAGGGCGGGACCAGCGAGGTCCAGCTAAACATCATCGCCAAGCGGATCCTGGAGCTGCCCTCGTAGAAACCGTCACCCCAGCGAAAGCTGGGGTCTCTCGCCTCAAACCGTGCGCCTGCCGCACAAGACCCCGGCTTTCGCCGGGGTGACGGAGTTGAAAATGCCCCTCTACCTCAACGATGAGCAGACCATGCTCCGCGATGCCGCGCAGCAATTCGTGAGCGAGGCCGCGCCGGTCTCGCATCTCCGCGCCCTCCGCGACGCCAACGACGCGACCGGCTTCTCGCGCGACCTGTGGAAGCAGTTCGCCGAGATGGGCTTCACCGGCATCCTGATCCCCGAAAGCGACGGCGGCCTCGGCCTCGGCCATGTCGAGGCGGGCGTGGTGCTCGAG
>NZ_JBCNMA010000163.1:0-6593 GCF_039595165.1 Sphingomonas sp. | reverse complement strand
TCATATCGGCATCGCGCTCGACGGCGATGCCGCCCGCCTGATCGTAGTGGATGAGCAGGGCGAGGTCGTCGATGGCGATCAGCTGATGGCGACCATCGCCGCCGGCTGGGCGCGGCAGGGGCGGCTTCAGGGCGGCGGTCTCGTCGCCACCGTCATGTCGAATCTCGGTCTCGAACGGCATCTCGCCGCGCAGGGGCTGGGCCTCGTCCGCACCAATGTCGGCGATCGTTACGTGCTCGAGAAGATGCGCACCTCGGGCTATAATGTCGGCGGCGAGCAGTCGGGCCATATCATCCTGTCGGACTATGCCACCACCGGCGACGGCCTCGTCGCCGCGCTTCAGGTGCTGGCCGAGCTGGTCCGCGCCGGCGCGCCCGCAAGCGAAGTGCTCCATCGCTTCGACCCGCTCCCGCAGCTGCTCAAGAATGTCCGTTTCGCGGGCGGCAAGCCGCTCGAGAACGACGCGGTCAAATCGGTGATCGCCGCGGCGGAGGCCGAACTCTACGGCGCCGGCCGCGTCCTCATCCGCGCCTCGGGCACCGAACCGGTGAT
Organism: Sphingomonas sp.; assembly: GCF_039595165.1. Taxonomy (GTDB): domain Bacteria; phylum Pseudomonadota; class Alphaproteobacteria; order Sphingomonadales; family Sphingomonadaceae; genus Sphingomonas. The sequence goes on along the minus strand of NZ_JBCNMA010000163.1, from coordinate 6,041 downwards.
CCGCGTGATGGCCGAGGGCGAGGATCTGAAACAGGTCGAAGCGGTGGTCGATCGTATCTGCGACGCGGTGCGCAAGGCGGCGGCGTGACCGGCGGCCCGATCCTCAACCTCGCCGACGCCGAGTTCGACGATGTCGAGGACAACGGCCTCTACACCTCGCGGCGCGCGACGCTCAGCGACCTGATCGGCGCGCGCAAGCTCGGCTACAACCTTACCGTGCTGCCGCCGGGCAAGGCGCAATGCCCCTTCCACAGCCATCATGGCGAGGAGGAGATGTTCTTCATCCTCGACGGCACCGGCGAACTGCGCTTCGGCACCGAACGCTATCCGCTCCGTCCCCATGACGTCATCGCCTGCCCGACCGGCGGCGCCGAGGTCGCGCACCAGATCATCAACACCGGCACCACCGATCTGCGCTATCTCGCCATCTCGAACCTGGTCGAGGTCGAGAGCTGCGAATATCCCGATTCGGGCAAGGTCAGCATCGTTGCCGGCCCGCGCGGCGCCCGCGGCCTGCGCCACATGTTCCGTACGGCCGACGATGTCGATTACTATGAGGGGGAGGAAGGGACCGCCGATGCTTGAGATGCGCCCCGATTGCGAACGCTGCGGCACCGATCTGCCCGCCGATCAGGGCGGCGCGTTCATCTGCTCGTTCGAATGCACCTTCTGCGCCGACTGCACCGATACGATGGACGAGGTCTGCCCCAATTGCGGCGGCGAGCTGCTCGACCGCCCGGCGCGCGTCGGCGATGCGCTCAAGCGCAACCCGGCAAGCACGAAGCGCATGTTCAAGGGCTAGTCGGCCGCCGCCGGGATCGGGCTCATCTCCTTGAGTTCGCGGATCACCACCAAAGTCTGGAACGCGCGCACCCTGGGATTGGCGGAGAACAGCCGCACCACGGTGTCGTCGTAACTCTCCATGTCGCGCGCGATCATCCGCACCGCGATGTCGAAATCGCCGGTGACGTTCCATGCCTCGATCACCTCGGGCTCGGCACGCAGGATCGCCATCATCTCCTGCGTGGTCCGCGCATCCTCGCGGTCGAAGGTCACCATGACCAGCATCGACAGCGGCCAGCCCAGCGTCTTCGGCCGCACGATCGCCACTTCGCGCGCGATCGCACCATTGGCGCGCAGTCGCCGCATCCGCCGATAACAGGCCGGGACCGACAGCCCCACGGCTTCCGCCACCGCGGCCATCGGCCGCTGTGTGTCCTGCTGCATCAGTTCGAGCAGTTTGAGGTCGAATAGGTCCAGCGCGTCATTCCGCATCGCGAACGTCCGTTCAGTCGATAAAAATTATCGACATAACGTCAAAATCGAGCGCCTTTGTCAAAGGCCATCGGTAGAACGCCCCTGACAGGTTTTTCCCGAGTGAGTCCCATGACCGTTCTTGCTTCCCGGCCGACGCCCGCGCGCGTCGATGTCCTCGCCCTGCTGACGCTGTTCGCCGCGATGATCTCGGTCGCGGCCGGCGCGTCCTTCGCCAAGACGCTGTTTCCCTCGGTCGGGCCGGAAGGCGCGACGACTCTGCGCCTCATCATCGGCGCGCTCATCCTCTCGGCGATCTTCCGGCCGTGGCGGCTCGACTGGCGCGGTGGCTGGCGCTCGCTCGCCGGATACGGTCTCGTCCTCGGGCTGATGAACCTGACCTTCTACAAGTCGCTGAACTTCATCCCGCTCGGCATCGCCATCGCGATCGAGTTCATCGGCCCGCTGTCGGTCGCGGTCCTGACCTCGCGGCGCAAGTCCGACCTCGCCTGGATCGGCTTCGCCGTCGCCGGCCTGCTCCTCCTGCTCCCGCTCTGGGGCGGCACGACTCAGCTCGACTGGCGCGGCATCGTCCTCGCGCTCATCGCCGGCGCCTGCTGGGCGGCCTATATCCTGATCGGCAAGCGTGCGGGTGAAGAGCATGGCGCGGGCGCGGTCGCGGGCGGCATGATCGTCGCCGCGTTGGTCGCCGCACCGGTGGGCATTGCCCATGCCGGCACCGCGCTGCTCCGGCCGGAGATCCTGATGCTCGGCCTCGCCGTCGGCATCGCGTCGAGCGCCATTCCCTTCGCGCTCGAAATGATCGCGCTGCGCCGCCTGCCTTCGAACACCTTCAGCACGATGATCAGCGCCGAGCCCGCGATCGGGGCGATGGTCGGCGTCCTGCTGCTCGGCGAGCATCTCTTGCCGCTCCAGTGGTTCGCGATCCTGCTGGTCGTCTTCGCCTCGGTCGGCGCGGCACTGGGCAGCAAGCGGCCGATCGAGGAACCTGCGCCGCTCTGATGGCACCGCGGGCCGATCGGGTGTAGCAGCACGCAGTTCATTCCTGCGAGGATCAGCAATGTACCGTCCCCCCGCGTTCCGCGAGGATCGTCCCGAGCTTCTCCACGCCGCGATTCGCGCGCATCCGCTGGCAACTCTGGTCACGCATGGACCGGCCGGCCTCACCGCCAACCTCGTGCCCTTCACGCTCGTGCCCGGAGAAGGCGGCCCGGACCTGCTCCGCGCCCATCTCGCCAGGGCCAACCCGCAGCTCAGCGATCTGCGCGCGGGCGGCGAGGCGCTGGTGATCTTCCAGGGCCCGCAGGCCTATGTCACCCCGTCCTGGTATCCGTCCAAGCGCGAGCATGGGAAGGTCGTGCCGACCTGGAACTATATCCTCGTCCAGGCGCATGGGCGGCCGCGGGTGATCGACGACGCCGACTGGCTCCGCGCCCAGATCGACGCGCTGACCGCGCAGCAGGAGGCGGATCGCTCCGAGCCCTGGGCCGTGACCGACGCCCCGCCCGACTATGTCGCCGCTCAGCTCAAGGGCATCGCCGGCGTCGAGATCGCGGTCGAGCGGATCGGGGGGAAGTGGAAGGCCAGCCAGAACCAGCCCGCCGCCAATTGCGAGGGCGTTGTCGCCGGATTGCGCGCGCAGGACCCGGCTTCGCTTATGGCCGCGGCGATGGAGCGCTGACGGCGGAGACGCCGCACCGTCTGCACATGTGGAACTTTCCTACCGCCCGCCGCCTGTGCCATGGCCACCGGATGCACATGTCCGCCCTTTTTCCGGCCCCCTCGTCGCCTTCGTGCCGCGCACCGGTCGCGAACCCGTCGCCTGACTGCCGCGTGCATGTCGTGTCGTCGTCGCGTCGCGGTCGCGCCACCGTCGCGCCCCGGTCGCGCAGGTGTCGCGCAGGTGTCGCGTCGTGGCCGCTAAGCCGTCGCGTCGCGGTCGCTTCGACCGGAAAACCGCGCGAGTCCGTGAACTTCATGAGCCGGGACGCCGCGCCATGATTCCCCGCATCCTCATCATCGCCGGGTCGGACTCGGGCGGCGGCGCGGGCATTCAGGCGGATATCAAGACCGTCACCATGCTCGGCGGCCACGCCATGACCGCGATCGCCGCGATCACCGCGCAGAACACGCTCGGCGTCACCGCCGTCCACCCGGTCCCGGTCGACATGGTCCTCGCCCAGATCGACGCCGTGGCCTCCGATATCGGCGTCGACGCGGTCAAGATCGGCATGATCGGCTCGGCGGAGATCGCCAACGCCGTCGCCGACCGGCTCGAGGCGCTGCCCGGCGTCCCGGTCGTGTTCGATCCGGTGATGATCGCCACCAGCGGCTCGATCCTCGCCGATGACGCCACCATCGCCGCGTTCGAGCGATTGATGCGCCGCGCCACCGTCATCACCCCTAACCTCCCCGAGCTTGCCGCGCTCGGCGGCCGCGCTGCCGTACTTGCCCATGGCTGCCACCTTGCCGAGAAGGGCGGCCATGCCGAGGGCGATTCGGTCCACGACCAGCTCTTCGCGCCCGACGGAAGCCGGGTCGCCGAGACGGTCGAGCCGCGCTTCGATACCGTCCACACCCATGGCACCGGCTGCAGCTTCGCCAGCGCGCTCGCCACCGGCCTCGGCGCGGGGCTGCCCGTCGCCGATGCCTTCACCCGCGCCGTGCGCTATGTCCGCGCCGCGATCCGCCATGCCCCCGGCCTCGGCGCCGGGCACGGCCCGATCGGCCACGCGCTCGGTACCATCCCGTTCGACCGGCTCGCCGCCGATGCCTGACCTCGCCTACGAGACCCGCCACGGCATCCACGGCCCCGTCGCCGGGGTGGACGAGGCCGGGCGCGGGCCGCTCGCCGGACCGGTGGTCGCCGCCGCGGTGATCCTCGACCCCGCTTGCATCCCCCCGGGGATCGACGATTCGAAGGCGCTGACCGCGATCAAGCGCGCCGCGCTGCACGACGCCATCCTCGGCTGCGCGCGCGTCGGCGTGGGCATCTGCACGGTCGAGGAGATCGACCGGCTCAACATCTTCTGGGCAACCATGCTGGCGATGACCCGCGCCGTCGCCGCGCTCGACCTCACCCCGGGCTTCGTCCTCGTCGACGGCAATCGCTGCCCCGACTGGGATCATCGCAGCCAGGCCGTGGTCGGCGGCGACGCACTGTGCCTGTCGATCGCCGCCGCCTCGATCGTCGCCAAGCAGCATCGCGACGCGCTGATGATCGAGCTCGACGCGCTCCACCCCGGCTATGGCTGGGCGAGCAACAAGGGTTACGGCGCCAAGGTCCATCAGGACGCCCTGCGCACGCTCGGCCCGACCCCGCACCACCGCCGCAGCTTCGCACCCGTCGCGCAGGCGGAACTCGATTTCGGCCCGGCGGTTGGGGTGTGATCGTTTGAAGCCGCACCAGCCCGCTCCCCCACCCGGCCACCCAACGCCAGTATCCTATGGGTGGCCGGGTGGGGGAGCGGGCTGGTGCGGCCAACCGCAAAGGACTCCTTAATGGAAACCCAGCAGCTTCACCGCGGCCGCCTGATCGACCATATCCAGCTCGTCGTCGCCGATCTCGACGCATGCCGCCGCTTCTACACCGCGGTGTTCGATACGCTCGGCATCCCGATCGCGGGCAGCGGCGACGACTATCTCTGGGCGGACGAGCTGTTCATCTCGACCGTCGACAGCGAAGCCGCTGCCGGCAAGCTCACCGGCTACCACCATCTCGCCTTTCAGGCGAAGGACCGGGCGATGGTCGATCAGTTCTACGAGGCTGGCCTCGCCGCGGGCGGCATCGACAATGGTGCACCGGGCGAGCGGCCCTATCACCCCGGCTATTACGGCGCCTTCCTGCTCGATCCCGCCGGCAACAATATCGAGGCGGTCTATCACGGCCCGGCTCGCAAGAGCGCGGACTCGGTGCTGATCGAGTTCGAGATGTGAGCGTTGCTCTTTGACATGAAGGAAAAGGTCCGCCGCCACGCAAGGGCGTGACGACGGACCTCCTTTCCTCCCCAGGAAATAGTGGCGCGGCTCAGGCCGCGAACTGGTTCATCGTGTTGTGGACGCCGCCCGCCTTCAGCGCGGCCTCGCCGGCGAAATACTCCTTGTGATCGTCGCCGATGTCGCTGCCCGACATGTTCTGGTGCTTCACGCACGCGATGCCCTGGCGGATCTCCTCGCGCTGCACGCCCTTGACGTAGCCCAGCATCGCCTCCTCGCCGAAATAAGCCTTGGCGAGATTGTCGGTGGAGAGCGCCGCGGTGTGATAGGTCGGCAGCGTGATCAGGTGATGGAAGATGCCCGCGCGCGCCGCGGCATCGCGCTGAAACGTCCGGATCTTCTCGTCCGCTTCCGTCGCCAGATCGGTGCCGTCATAATCGACGCTCATCAGCTTCGCCCGGTCGTACGCCGAAACGTCCTTGCCCGCTTCCGACCAGGCATCGAACACCTGCTGGCGGAAGTTGAGCGTCCAGTTGAAGCTCGGGCTGTTGTTATAGACCAGCTTGGCGTTCGGGATCACCTCGCGGATGCGGTCGACCATCGACGCGATCTGCTCGATATGCGGCTTCTCGGTCTCGATCCACAACAGGTCGGCGCCGTGCTGCAGGCTGGTGATGCAGTCGAGGACGCAACGGTCCGCCCCGGTCCCCTCGCGGAACTGGAACAGGTTCGACGGCAGGCGCTTGGGCCGCATCAGCTTGCCGTCGCGCTCGATGACGACGTGGTACATCCCAAAACAAGCACTGAGATAAATAACAAGATTAGGAGGC
>NZ_JBCNMA010000162.1:0-6946 GCF_039595165.1 Sphingomonas sp. | reverse complement strand
GGAGGGGGAGGAAGCCCAACCCTCGTTCTGGAATTCGCCCCCTCCGTCAGCCTTCGGCTGCCACCTCCCCCTGGCGGGGGAGGATTGGGAACCGAATGCCGAGGCAGATCAGGCACCGGCCTCCGCCGGTTCCTCGAGGCTGTAGCCGAGGCCGCGGATCGTGGTGATCACGTCGGGGCCGAGTTTCTTGCGGATACGCGTCACGAACACTTCGATCGTGTTCGAATCGCGGTCGAAATCTTGGTCGTAGATATGCTCGATCAGCTCGGTGCGGCTGACCACCTTGCCCTTGTGATGGAGCAGGTAGGAGAGCAGCTTGTACTCCTGGGCAGTGAGCTTGACCGGGTCGCCGCCCTTGGTGACCTTGCCCGAGCGCGTGTCGAGGCGGATGTCGCCCGCGGTGAGCTCGGCCGAGGCATTGCCCGAGGCGCGGCGGATCAGCGCGCGCAGGCGGGCGATCAGCTCCTCCGACTGGAACGGCTTGGCGACGTAATCGTCGGCGCCGGCATCGAGCCCGGCGACCTTGTCCGACCAGCTGTCGCGCGCGGTGAGCACCAGGACGGGCATGGTCCTGCCCTCCTTGCGCCAGCGGTCGAGCACGGTGAGGCCGTCGACCTCGGGCAGGCCGAGATCGAGCACGATCGCGTCATAGGCCTCGGTCGAGCCGAGATAATGGCCTTCCTCGCCGTCGCCCGCGGTGTCCACGGCATAGCCCGCACCCTCCAGCGTCGCCTGGAGCTGGTTGCGGAGGTTGGGTTCGTCCTCGACGATCAGAACGCGCATTTGGTCTTCCCTTTGTTGGATGCGTCAGCCGCCCGACCGGCTCATCACCTTGCCCGAACGGCCATCGACATCCACCCAGATGACACTTCCATTGCGCAGGAACTTGAGCGTGTAAATGCTGGTGCCCGAATCGAAGTCGAAGCCGATATATTGCGCGCCCTTGCGCGTCATCGCGGGCACGACGCGCGCTTCGATCTCGCGCAGCGAGAGCAGACGGCCCTGCGCCCGCCCCTCGCGCGCAGCTTCCTGATCGCTGCGCCGCACCTGCGGCGAAGCGTGCGCCGGGAGGGCGGCAGCGGCAAGCGACGCGCCGAGACAGAGTAATCCGAACATCTTCACCGGGAGTGGCATAGGTCTGAACCGTTGAATAGCTTATGAATGCGGTCGAAAGCGATGTGCAAGCCGCAAGCGGGTTGCTCCACGCCGCCCGCGCGCCTACCTGCGCGGCCCATGGCTGCTCCTGTTCTGTCTTATGAGAAGCTCGGCCTGGTCCAGGGATCGGGCTGGCTGTTCCGCGACCTCGACCTCTATGTCGGCGCGCGCGACCGGCTCGCGCTGATCGGGCGCAACGGCGCGGGCAAGACGACGCTGCTGCGGCTGATCGCCGGGCAGATCGATTCGGACGAAGGACGGCGCACGATCCAGCCGGGCACGCGCGTGGTGATGCTCGAGCAGGAGCCGCGCATGACCGGATGCGCGACGCTGATGGATTATGTGCTCTCGGGCGACGACGCGCCGGCGCGGCACGAGGCCGAGGCGATCGCCGACCAGCTCGGCATCGACTTGTCCCGCGAGGCGGCGACCGCGAGCGGCGGCGAGCGGCGCCGCGCGGGTATCGCGCGCGCGCTGGCGATGGATCCCGACGTGCTGCTGCTCGACGAGCCGACCAACCACCTCGACATCCACGCGATCGAGTGGCTGGAGGAGTGGCTCAACCGCTATCGCGGCGCGTTCATCGTGATCAGCCACGACCGCACCTTCCTGACGCGGCTGACGCGGCAGACCTTGTGGCTCGACCGCGGGTCGATGCGGCGCGCCGAGATCGGCTTTGGCGGGTTCGAGGCGTGGACCGAGCAAGTCTATGCCGAGGAGCAGCGCGCGGCGGAGAAGCTCGATGCGCGGTTGAAGCTCGAGGAGCATTGGCTGCAGCGCGGGGTGACCGGGCGGCGGCGGCGCAACCAGGGGCGGCTGACCAAGCTGCTCGAGATGCGTGCCGAGCGCGCGGCGATGACGGGGCCGGCGGGCGCAGCGAACCTGGCGACCGCAGCGGACGATTCGAAGACGAAGGTGGTGATCGACGCCAAGGGTGCGTCCAAGTCGTACGGCGACCGCACGATCATCCGCGACCTGACCCTGCGGATCACGCGCGGCGACCGCATCGGCATCGTCGGCAAGAACGGCGCGGGCAAGTCGACGCTGCTCAAGCTGCTGACCGGCGAGATCGCGCCCGACACGGGCAGCGTGAAGCTCGCCAAGACGCTCGATCCCGTCATCATCGACCAGCAGCGCAGCCGGATGCAGCCCGAGAAGACCGTGCGCGAGGTGGTGGCGGACGGCGGCGAGTGGATCGACGTGCTCGGCACGCGCAAGCATATCCACGGCTATCTCAAGGAGTTTCTCTTCGAGCCGACGATGGTCGAGGCCAAGGTCGGCACGCTGTCGGGCGGCGAGCGCTCGCGGCTGCTGCTGGCGCGCGAGTTCGCGCGGCCGTCGAACCTGATGGTGCTCGACGAGCCGACCAACGACCTCGACCTCGAGACGCTCGACCTGCTGCAGGAAGTGATCGCGGATTATGACGGCACGGTGCTGATCGTCAGCCACGACCGCGACTTCCTCGATCGCACCGTGACGATGACGATCGGGCTCGACGGATCGGGCACGGTCGACATGGTGGTGGGCGGCTATGCCGACTGGGACGCCAAGCGCAAGGTGCGGTCGGAGACGAAGAAGGCGGCGGCGAAGGCCGCGCCGGTAGCCGAGACGCCCAAGGCCCGGACCAAGCTCAGCTACAAGGACCAGCGCGACTACGACCTGCTGCCCAAGCGGATCGAGGAGCTCGACGCGGCGATCGCGAGGGACGAGGCGGCGCTGGCCGATCCGGACCTGTACGCGAAGGACCCGGGCAAGTTCGACCGCCTGATGGCGGGGATCGCCAAGGCGCGCGACGAGAAGGACGCGGCGGAGCTGCGCTGGCTGGAGCTGGCGGAGATAGCCGAGGGGCTGGGCTAAGCCGGCACCACCACGTCGATCGCGCGTTCGGCCACGCGCACCGTCACAGGGGTGCGCGCCAGCACCTCGCCGTCGATCGAGATGCGGTGGTGGGGGCGGGTGTCGAGCTTGAGCTCGGGCCCTCGAAACTCGCGCACCGTCTGGTCGCGGGTGCGCAGGCGGAAGAAGCGGGCGTACCAGTCCCAGGCGAGGCGCCAGCGGTTGCGGCCGGTGACGACCTGGATGACCATCTCGCCGCTCTCGACACAGGCATTGTCGCTCATCTCGACGCCGCCATGGAAGCGGCCGTTGAGGATGCGCACCTCGCTGCCCCACATGCGATGGGTCCGCTCGCCATCGTCGACGAACACGCGGAACGGGCGGAAGCGCGCGAAGCACCACACCGCCCAGGCGAGATAGCCGATGCGGCCGAGATATTTCTTGAGATTGTGCGGTACGGACTCGCCGATCATCGGGGAGAGGCCCATCGCGGCGGCGTTGGCGAAATAGTCGTGGTCGATCACGCCGAGATCGACGCGGCGGCGCTTGCCGGTGGCGATCGCGTGGATCGCGCCGTCGAGGTCGAGCGGGATGCCGAGCGTGCGCGCGAAGCTGTTGGCGGTGCCGAGCGGGAGCACCGCGAACACTACGTCCTTGCCCACGACATCGTCGACCACGCCCGAGAGCGAGCCGTCGCCGCCGCCGACGATCACCATCGGCGCGCCGGAGCGAATCGCCTCGCGCACGGTGTCGTCGAGCAGCTCGGGATCGTGGACCGGGTGTGCGGCGATGAGGCGGATGCCCGCAGCTTCGACCTTGCGGCGAGCCTGTTCGAACAGGGCGGCGCCGCGGCGCGACTTCGCATTGACGATCAGGACCGCCTCGCGCGGGACGGGAAGGCTCGTCGGCACGCCGCTACAACGGCCCGGAGCGGAAGCGGTTCAGAGCCGCTTCCCCGAGCGGCCCGCGAGATCGACGACATATTGCCAGGCGACGCGGCCCGAGCGGCTGCCGCGGCGAGTGGCCCAGTTGATCGCCTCGGCGGGGTCGAAGGGCAGGCCGTGGTCCTGCGCATAGGTGCGCACGATCGCGACATAGGTGTCCTGGTCGATCGCGTGGAAGCCGAGCGACAGGCCGAAGCGATCGGCGAGCGCGAGGTTGTCGTCGATGCTGTCGCGGGGGTTGATCGCGCTCGACTGCTCGGCGATGTCGCGCGGGATCAGGTGGCGGCGGTTCGAGGTGACGAACAGGCGGGCGTTGGCCGGGCGCGCTTCCGCCCCGCCCTCGAGCAGCGAGCGCAGCGCGCGGCCGTCCGAGGCGGCGTCGAAGCCGAGATCGTCGAGGAAGATGACGAAGGCGCGAGGCGCATCGTCGATGAGCGCGAACAGGGCCGGTAGCGTGTCGAGCGCGTCGGCCTGCGCTTCGATCAGCGCGACGGCACCGCCTTCGGCCTGCACCGCGGCGACGGCGGCCTTGCTGAGCGCCGACTTGCCGGTGCCGCGCGCGCCCCACAGCAGCACGTCGTGCGCGGGAAGGCCGTTCGCGAGGCGGCGGACATTGTCGAGCAAGGTCGCCTTCTGCGCCTCGATCCCGACCAGCTCGGCGAGCGGAAGCGGGGCGAAGGCGCGCGCGGGCTGAAGGAAGCCGCGGTGCCAGACATAGGCAGGGTGCGCGGCAAGATCCGGCACCGGCGGGGGCGGCGGGGCCAGCCGCTCGAGCGCGGCGGCGATGCGGTCCAGCGGGTCGCTCATGGTGGTGGCGTTAGGGGGTGGGGCGGAGGGAGGCAATGATTTCAATGCGCCTCTTCGTCACCCCGGCCTTGAGCCGGGGCTGCGCCGTTGGAGATAGGCAGCCCCGCCCCGGCTCAAGGCCGGGGTGACGATAAGGGGATTGGCCTTACGCGAGCTTCGCGATCAGCGCTTCGGCGGCGCTGCGGTCGGTGAAGCCGGGGATGGCGATGGCGGCCTGCGCCTGCGCCCTGGCGTCGGCCTTGCGGCCGGCCTCGGCATAGGCCTGGGCGAGCTGCCAGCGCAGCATCGGGTGGCGCGGGGCGAGCGCGACCGCCTTTTGCAGAAGCTCGATCCCGCCCTCGACATCGCCGCTTTCGGCGAGCGTCCAGCCCATCACGCCGGCGACGGCGGGGTTGGACGGGGCGAGCAGATAGGCGGCCTCGGCATAGTGCGCGGCGCGCTCGGGCTCGCCCGCCCCGGCATAGGCGAAGGCGAGATCGGCGAGCAGCCCGGCGTCGCGGTTGCCGGTGCGCAGCCGGACGGCCTCAAGCGAATCGATCGCGGCGTCATAGTCGCCCGCCGCCGCCTGCCAGCTCGCCGAGAGGCGCAGCGCGGCGAGGTTGAGCGGGTTCTGCGAGAGGAACAGGGCCAGCGTGGTCGACGCCTCCTGGCGCTGGCCCGAACGGTCGAGCGCCTCGACCAGGCGGAGCATCGCGGCTTCGTCGAAGCGGATGCTGGCGGCGTCCTTGTAGTAGCGCACCGCCTCGGCGGGCTGCTTGAGCAGCATCAGCGTGTCGCCGACGAGCATGTGCGACGCCGGGGCGCCTGGGTTGCGCTGGGCGATGTCCTGCGCCTTGGCGAGCGCCGCGCCCTTGTCGCCACTGTCGATCAGCCCGCGGATCAGCGGGATCGCGGCGCGCGGATCGTCGGCAGGCGCGCGCTGCGCCGCGGCGGCGAGCATCGGCAGCGCGTCGTCCGAGCTGAACCACGCGGCGCCGTCGCGCGCGGGATAGGCGGCGCGGTCGAAATAGCGCGCGGCGGTCTGGCGGTCGCCGATGCGCTCATAGCCGCGCGCGACGAGGCTGAGCGCATAGGCGTCGGCGTCGCCGCGGGCGACGACCGGGAGCAAAGCTTCGATGCCGTTCTTCGACGCGTCCGAGCGCAGCAGCGCGGTTGCGAGCAACTTGCGCGCGGTGATGTTCATCGGCTGGAGGCTGACGAGGTTGCGCAGTTTCTCGATCGCGCGCTCGTAGCGACCCTCCTGCAGGTCGAGCGATCCGCCGAGCAGCATCCCGCCGGGCAGCGCCGCCACGCCGCTGCCGGCGCGCTGGAGCAGGTCGCGCGCGAGGCCGAACTGCTCGGCGCGGGCGGCGAGCACGGCCTGGAGATAGAGCGCCTGCGGGCTGCGCGGGCGCACCTCCATCGCGCGGCGGGTGACCGCGAGCATCGCGCGGGTCTGGCCGGCATCGCCGAGCGTGGAGGCGTACTGGATCAGCGCGGCATGGCGATAGGGATCGCGCTTGAGCGCCGCTTCGAACCAGGGGAGCGAGGCGAGCAGGCCGTATTGCGCGCGGACGAGTTCGCCGCGCAGGATCAGCGCATCGGTGTTACCCTTGTCGAGTGCGGTCGCCTTGCCCGCGGCCTCGATCGCGCCGACCAGATCGCCGGCGTTGAAACGGAAACGGCCGAGTTCGGTCCAGGCATCGGCGTTCTGCGGGGCGAGCTGGACCGCGGCGAGCGCGGCCTGCTGCGCGGCGGCGAGGTTTCCGGCGGCGGCATAGGCGCGGGTGCGGACGCGCAACGCGTAGAGGCGGTCGGCTTCCGGCGCCTTCTCGCTCTCGGCGATCGCGCGGCGCGGATCGCCCTGGAGCAGGATCGCATTCGCCATGAGGGCGTGGGTGCGCTTGGCGTCGATGCCGTTGTCGATCGCGCGTCGCAGCGCCGCCTCGCCGGCGACGCCCTCGTCGAGCGCCAGCGAAGCGCGGGCGAGCGCGAGATGCGCCTCGCCCCATTTCGGGTCGGCGCGCACGGCGTTGAATGCCTGGCTGCGCGCCGCCGAGGCGTTGCTCGCCTTGAGATAGGCTTCGCTGCGCGCGAGCGCGGCGCGTGCCGCCTCCGGGTCCGGGCCGCCGGTGACGACCGAGCCGAATGCGAGCAGCGCCACGCCGAACGCGCCGAGGCACAGCGCGAACACGACGATCCGGCGCAGGTTCACGCTGCGCCGG
>NZ_JBCNMA010000161.1:0-7005 GCF_039595165.1 Sphingomonas sp. | reverse complement strand
CTTTGTCAACCCGCGCGCGCGCGTCTATGGGCCTGCGATGCATATTCACGGCCTGATCGAAGACTCGGCAAGTCTCGCCAATCTCTGCACCCGCCTCGCGCAGCAACCGTTCATCACGGTCGATACCGAGTTCATGCGGGAGAACACCTTCTGGCCCGAGCTGTGCCTAATCCAGATCGCCGACACCAACGAGGCGGCGGCGATCGATCCGATGGCGCCGGGGCTTGACATGACCCCGCTGCTCGACCTGCTCGTCAACAACGAGGAGGTGCTCAAGGTCTTCCACGCCGGCGGGCAGGATATCGAGATCGTCTACAACCTCACCGGCAAGACCCCGCACCCGCTGTTCGACACCCAGGTCGCGGCGATGGCGCTCGGCCAGGGCGAGCAGATCGGCTATTCCAACCTGGTCGAGACCTATCTCGGTATCACGGTGGACAAGGGCGCGCGCTTCACCGACTGGTCGCGCCGTCCGCTCGACAAGCGCCAGATCGACTATGCCATCGCCGACGTGACTCATCTCTCCGCGATCTTTCCCAAGATGCTGGAGAAGCTGCGCAAGACCGGCCGCGGCGCCTGGCTCGACGAGGAGATGGAGCGGATCGCCGATCCGGAGAATTACCGCAACGATCCCGATCAGGCATGGCAGCGCATCCGCGTCTCCAGCCGCAAGGCCGACGTGCTCGGCCGGCTCAAGGCGCTGGCGGCGTGGCGCGAGAAGGAGGCGCAAGGCAAGAACCTGCCGCGCGGCCGCATCGTCAAGGACGAGACGATCGCCGACCTCGCCGCCAATCCGCCGCGCAAGCAGGGCGATCTCACCCGGGTCCGCGGCCTCTCCGCCTCATGGGGCGGCAACGATATCGGCGGACGGCTGATGGCGGCGCTCGAGGGGGCGACCGCGATGTCCGCGTCGGAGATGCCGGCGCGCGACGACCGCAAGCTCCCGCTCGGCAAGGAAGGCGCGCTGGTCGCCGACCTGCTCAAGCTGCTGCTCAAGATCCGCGCCCGCGACATCAACGTCGCCGCGCGGCTGCTCGCGCGCTCGGACGACCTCGAGGCGCTCGCCGCGGGGCAGCGCGACGGTCTCGCGATCCTGCAGGGCTGGCGCTTCGAGCAGTTCGGGCGCGACGCGCTCGCGCTGGTCGAAGGGCAGTTGGGGTTCACGGTGCGAAATGGTAAGCTCAAAATGACTCGCACCGAACAGCCTCAAGAGTAGGAGAAAGCGTCATGATCCGCTTCACCGTTCTGCTGCTGCCCGCCAGCCTGATGGCCTGTGCAAACTACCCCACCCCGCTGCCCGGCCCGGTCCGCTGCGATGCTGGCCGCGTGCAGGGGTTCGTCGGACGCGAGGCGCGACCCGGCGTCGTTCAGCGCGCGCAGCGCCGTTCGGGCGCTCGCAACGTGCGCGTCATCCGTCCTGGCCAGGCCGTGACGATGGACTTCCGTTCGGACCGCCTGAACCTTGAGGTCGATCGCCGCAACAATATCCGCAGCGCGCGCTGCGGGTGACGCCCGACCGCGGTAGCTTTTAATCCTCCCCCGCCAGGGGGAGGTGTCAGCCACGGGCTGACGGAGGGGCGGATGCCAGAACGAACATTGGGGAGTCCTCCCCCTCCGTCGCGCTACGCGAACCACCTCCCCCTGGCGGGGGAGGATTAGTACAATTCAGACGTCCACCGCCGCGTTGAGACCCAGCGCGCCGGCCAGCGCGCGGTGGCGCTTTTCGACCGCCTCGCCATAGAGCGCAGCATCGTCGCCCTCGAGCCGAAGCACCAGCGCCTCGTCCTCGACCGCCAGCGCCGACCGCTTGAGTGGCCCGGCGACGCCGCCGCTCAGCCGCTGGCCGAGCCGCATCGCGAGGCCCCATAATTTGGCGTGTTCCAGATCGTCGAGGCTGGCGAGCTGGCCGATTGGCGGCGGCGATTCGAACCCGCCCCCCAATGAAGTGAACAACGCCTGCGCGAGCAGCGCTCGTCCGCGCGCGTCGATGCCGACCCAATTGCCGTGCAGCGCGATCTCCAAGCCGCGCTCGGCGCGGAACTCGGGGTTGGCGCGCCAGCCGACATCGGCGAGCAGGCAGGCCGCATGGCGCAGCCGCGCGAGCTCGTGATGATCGTCGAACAGCGGCGCGATCCATGCGTCCAGCAGGTCGCCATGCTCGGGGAAGCGTCCCGAGCGCCGCGCCTCGTCGCGCGCGGCGACGATCAGCGGGTCCTCGCGCCGTTCCTCGGCGGTCAGGTCGCCGTACAGCAGCCCCTCGCGCAGCCCGAAGGCCGACGCCACCGTCTCCCGGCTGCCGAGGTGCTTGATCAGCACCGCGAGCAGCGCCGCGGCATCCTCCATCGTCGCGACGCGTCCCGAGGACAGGTTCGGCACCGCGCGGATCTTGCCCTTGCCGAGCTGCGCGACCGTGCGCTGGAGCCTGGTCACGGTCGCCGCGGGCATGGTGTATTCGTGGATCACCGGCAGCGGATAGCCGGTGAGATGCATGTCGAGCCGCGCCAGCGCGCGCCACGATCCGCCGACGAGGTAGAAGGGCAATCCGCTTCCCCGCCCCGTCCAGCCGGCCTGTTTGAGCAGCTCGGCCACGGTGCGGTCGAGCATTCCCTTGCCGCGCTCGCGGATCGCGCCGATGCGCAGCACGCCGAGCGGGAACGAGACGCGGTCGGTTACCGTCCCGGCCACCACGCGCACCAGCTCGAGCGAGCCGCCGCCGAGGTCGCCGACGATGCCATCGGCCTCCGGGATGCCCGAGAGCACGCCATAGCCGGCGCCCAGCGCTTCCGCCTCGCCGGGCAGCAATTCGACTTCGAGCCCGAGCCGCCGCGCGATCGCGATCAGCTGCGCGCCGTTGGAGGCTTCGCGCACCGCGGCGGTGGCGACGGTGCGCAGCGAATCGACTTCCATCTCGCGCGCCAGGCTGGCGAAGCGGGCGAGCGCGGTGGTCGCGATCACCAGCGCCGCCTCGTCGATCGTCCCGGTCTCGGCGAGCGAGCGGCCGAGGCCCGCCATCACCTTCTCGTTGAACAGGATCGCGGGCAGCCGCGCCGCGCCGTCATAGACGACGAGACGGATCGAGTTGGAGCCGATGTCGATGATGCCGGTGCGGCGCGTATCGGGCGCGATCTCGGCGCGAGGCTTGCGAAACAGGAGTGTGGACACGCTCACCCGCTACGCTCGGCGCGCCAGCGACGCAACGACAGCTTGGGCACCGCCTCGCTCGTCTCGAGCGCCGCGCCGCGGCCGGAGAGCGACGGGTTGGTCATGAAATAGCGGTGCAGGTTGAACGGCTTGGGACCGGGTTCTTCGCGCACGTAGCGGCCATCGCTTTCCAGCTCCCAGCTCTGCTCGGTGTCGATCAGATTGGCGACCATCACCTGGTCGAGCACCTGATCGTGCACCGTCGGGTTGAGGATCGGTAGCATGAACTCCACACGCCGGTCGAAGTTGCGCGGCATCCAGTCGGCGGAGGAGATGAACATCTTCGCCCCGTCATTGGGCAGCGCCTTGCCGTTGCCGAACGCCCAGATACGGCTGTGCTCGAGGAACCGGCCGACCACCGACTTGACCGTGATGTTCTCCGACATGCCGGGGATTCCCGGGCGCAGGCAGCAGATGCCGCGGATGATCAGGTCGATCTCGACCCCGGCATTGCTCGCCTCGTACAGCTTCTCGATCATCGCCGGGTCGACCAGGCTGTTCATCTTGCCCCAGATCGCCGCCGGCTTGCCCGCCAGCGCATTGGCGATCTCGGCATCGACCAGCTCGATCAGCCGGTCGCGCAGGTGCCGCGGCGAGACGGTGAGCAGTTCGAGGTCCTCGGGCTCGACATAGCCGGTGACGTAGTTGAAGATCTTCGCGGCATCGCGCCCGATCCGCGGGTCGGCGGTGAAGAAGCTCAAGTCGGTGTAGATGCGCGCGGTCACCGGGTGATAATTGCCCGTGCCGAAATGGCAGTAGGTGCGGAACTCGTCCCCCTCGCGCCGCACCACCATCGAGACCTTGGCGTGAGTCTTCCAGGTGGTGAAGCCGTAGATCACCTGAACCCCCGCGCGTTCCAGCGCCGACGCCCAGAGCAGGTTCTGCTCCTCGTCGAACCGCGCCTTGAGCTCGACCACCGCGGTCACCGATTTGCCCGCCTCGGCCGCGGCGATCAGCGCCTGGATCACCGCCGACTGCTTGCCCGCGCGATAGAGCGTCTGCTTGATCGCGACCACGTCGGGGTCGCTCGCCGCCTGCTTCAAGAAGGCGAGCACGACGTCGAACGTCTCGTACGGGTGATGGACGACGATGTCCTTGGCCTTGATCGCCGCGAAGCAATCGCCGCCGAACTCGCGGATGCGTTCGGGGAAGCGCGGCGAATAGGGCGGGAATTTGAGATCGGGCCGGTCCTCCTCGACGATCATCGAGAGGTCGCCGACGCCCAGGAACCCGCCGGTCTCGGTCAGCAGCGCCTCGCTGCCGCCCAGTTCCTCCTTGAGCACGGCCTCCAGGCCGGGATCGATCCCCTCCTCCATCTCGAGGCGGATGACGCGCCCGCGCCGCCGCCGCTTGATCGCGGTGCGGAAATAGAGGACCAGGTCCTCGGCCTCTTCCTCCAGCTCGATATCGCTGTCGCGCAGCACCCGGAAGGTCGCCGAACCCTTGACGTCATATCCCGGAAAAAGCAGCGAAGAAAAGCGCTTGAGCAGCGTTTCCACCGGCACGTAGCAGGCGCGCTCGCCCGGCACGCGGACGAAGCGCGGGCTCGCCGGGGGCAGCAGCACAAGCTCGCGGATCGTCTCGCCGTCGCTCTGGCGAACGAGGTCGAAGATCACGCTCAGGCCCTTGTTGGGGATGAACGGGAACGGGTGCGCGGGATCGAGCGCCTGCGGGGTCAGGATCGGAAAGACCTGGGTGCGGAAATGCGCCTCGACCCACTCGGCGACCTCGCCCCGGATCGCCTCGGCGTCGAGCACCTCGATCCCGCGCTCGCCCAGCTCGCGGCGGATGTCGTTCCACACCGCCTGCTGGCTGTCGACCAGGTCGGCCGCCTCGTCGACGATCGCGGTGAGCTGCTGCGCCGGGGTCAGCCCGTCGGCGGAGTGCGCCTCCACGTCCTGCATCTGCTGGCCCTTGAGGCCGGCGACGCGGACCATGAAGAACTCGTCGAGGTTGGAGCCCGAGATCGACAGGAAGCGCAGCCGCTCGAGCAGCGGGTGCGCGGTGTTGCACGCCTCCTCCATCACCCGCCGGTTGAACGCCAGCCATGACAGCTCACGGTTGAAATAACGCGCACCGGGCTCGGCTTGAGCGGCGTCGTCGGTGTTGAGTTGCGCGCGGCTGGACATGCTTCCTCGTCAGGGTTGCGCGGCCGGCGCCTTGAGCAGGCCCGACGCGGTCAATGTGGCCTTCGCCGCCGGGATCGACAAGCGCCGGTTGCGGCGGCGGCTGGCATCCTCCTCCAGCGCCTCCGCGGTGCGCAGGATCGTCAGGTAGTCCCGCTCGATCCGCCGCATCACCCACGCCACTACATCGGGATTCGCGGCAATCTCGTGACGGTCGAGCAATTGCTGCAGGATGTCCGCCGCCAGCGCGTCGTCGGGCTGCTCGATCCGCGCGATCGGGCTCGCCCCCAGCCGCGAACGCAGGTCGGGCAGCTTGACCTGCCACACCGGTGGCGCGTCGTCGGCGACCAAGAACAGCGGCCGGTGCGCCGTCTGCGCCGCGTTCCAGGCATGGAACAGCATCGTCTCGCTCTGGCGGTCCGCCTCGTCGATCATCGTCCCGCCGCTGCGCATCGCCATGGTCCGCGCGAGCAGGCTGCGGCCCGATTTGCGCGGCCCGGTGATAATCGCCGCCATCACCGGCCAGGTCGCCCAATGCTCGAGGATATGGACGGCTTTGGCGTTGCCCTCGCCGACCAGGAACCTGTCCTCACGCGCGCCGGCTGGCCGGTCGAGCCGCAGGGAAAGCTGGCTCATCCGTCGCTGTCGTTCCCGGCTTCGGTCGCAGCCGGCGTGGCGGGAGCGGCGGGCGCGCCGCCGCTGCGGCGGATGCGCAGCACGCCCGGCCCTTCCTCGACCTGCCACCCGCGCGCGCGCAGCGCCGCGGTCAGCGACGCCTGGCTGCCCTCGAAGGTCACGCGCATCACCGAGATTCCGCCCAGCGCCATGCTGGTGGTGCTGGCCGAGCTCACGCCGGGCACGCCGCGCACCGCCGATTCGCCGCTGGTGAGCGCCGCGACGCTCGGCGTGTCGAACTGGATCGTGAACGCCGATCCGGTCGTCGCGACCGGCACGTCGGTAGGCTCGAGCGGGGCTTCCTCGCCGGTCTCCTCGACCGGAAGCTCGGGCTTGGGCGGTTCGGTGACGAGCAGCCGGTCGGTGCGCAGCAGACCGGAACGCAGCGCGTCCTGATAGGCCTTGTCGATGCGCTGGATGCCCGCATCGATCAGCGCGGGCAGCGCATTGCCGTCGTTCACGCGCAGCACGAACTGCGCGATGCGGCGATTGTCGGGTCCATGCCCCGCGGTGAACACCCCGACGATCGGCCCGCCGGGATAGCTGCGGCGCAGCTCGACGGTCGGGATGAGCACGTCGTCGGCGCCATATTGGTCGAGGATCGCGCGCCACCAGCCGCGGCCGCGCCGTGCGGTCTGCCCGGCGTTCATCAGCAGCCGGTCGGGCCCGCTGCCCGCGGGCCGCACATAGTCTATCGCGCTGTTGCCGGTGCGGAAGCGCTTCCACCCGTCGAGGAACACGCTGTTGCCCTCGAACACGCGATGCGCGCCGCCCGAGACCTGCACCGGGATCAGCAGCATCGGCGGCGAGCGCGTCATCTGCGACGCGACGCCGAGCAGCGACGCGGCGCGGTTGCGGTCGAACAGCACGCCGAGCTTCGCCACGTAGCGGTTGGGGCCGATCTGCTCGCGCTCGATGATGATCCCGGTGACCATCCCGTCGAGCGCCGAATCGCCGAGCGACGCGCCCTGCCCGGTCAGCCGCTGCGCCAGCATCGTCCACG
>NZ_JBCNMA010000160.1:0-7026 GCF_039595165.1 Sphingomonas sp. | reverse complement strand
CGAGCACCTCGGCGTCGAAGCCGAAAAGGTGACCGAGGACGCGAGCTTCATCGACGACCTGGGCGCGGACAGCCTCGACATCGTCGAGCTGGTGATGGCGTTCGAAGAGGAATTCGGCGTCGAGATCCCCGATGATGCCGCCGAGAAGATCACGACCGTCAAGGACGCGATCACCTATATCGACGAGAATCAGGGCTAAGCGGGCAACCTGCATGGCCGCCCTTGCGGGCAGGATTTGACGAACGGCTCCCGGTCCCGGAAAGGGGTGGGGAGCCGTTTCGCGTTCGAGACTTGTTGCTGTCGCATCGTTGTTCGCTGAAAACCCGTTCAGCCCGATGCCCTAACGGAGAGATACTATGCGCCGCGTCGTCGTGACTGGCCTTGGCCTCGTGACCCCGCTGGGTGCGGACGTCGAAACCGCCTGGAAGAACATCATCGCGGCCAAATCGGGCGCGGGGACGATCACCCGGTTCGACGCCACCGACTTCCACAGCAACTATGCGTGCGAGGTGAAGCCGGCGGACCATGAATATGGCTTCGATCCGGGCAAGCGCGTCGATCACAAGGTGCAGCGCCAGGTCGATCCATTCATCGTCTATGGCATCGACGCCGCCGGCCAGGCGCTGGAGGATGCCGGCCTCACCGAGATGAGTGAGGCCGAGCGGTTGCGCGCCGGCTGCTCGATCGGATCGGGCATCGGCGGGTTGCCCGGCATCGAGAGCGAATCGCTGGTGCTGGCCGAGAAGGGGCCGAAGCGCGTGTCGCCGCACTTCGTGCACGGGCGGCTGATCAACCTGATCACCGGCCAGGTGCAGATCAAATACGGGCTGATGGGCCCGAACCACGCGGTGGTCACCGCCTGCTCGACCGGCGCGCACGCGATCGGCGACGCGGCGCGGATGATCGCGATGGACGATGCCGACGTGATGCTGGCGGGCGGCGCCGAGGGCGCGATCTGCCCGATCGGCATCGCCGGGTTCGGCCAGGCGCGCGCGCTCTCGACCGGCTTCCGCGACGAGCCGTGGCGGGCGAGCCGCCCGTGGGACGAGGGCCGCGACGGCTTCGTCATGGGCGAGGGCGCGGGCGTGGTGGTGCTCGAGGAATATGAGCGGGCCAAGGCGCGCGGCGCGAAGATCTATGCCGAGGTGGTCGGCTACGGCCTGTCGGGCGACGCCTATCATGTGACCGCGCCGCATCCCGAGGGCTCGGGCGCCTATCGCTCGATGGAGATGGCGATGAGGAAGTCGGGCCTGGCGCTGTCCGACATCGACTATATCAACGCGCACGGCACCTCGACCCCGCTCGGCGACGAGCTCGAGCTGGGTGCGGTCCGCAAACTGTTCGGCAATGCGATCGGCGACTTGTCGATGTCCTCGACCAAGTCGGCGATCGGGCACCTGCTGGGCGGCGCGGGCGCGGTGGAGAGCATCTTCTGCATCCTCGCGCTGCGCGACCAGATCGTCCCGCCGACGCTCAACCTCGACGATCCCAGCGAGAATTGCGCGGGCGTCGACCTGGTGCCGCACAAGGCCAAGGAGCGGAAGGTCAAGGCGGTGCTGAACAACTCGTTCGGCTTCGGCGGGACCAACGCCTCGCTGGTGATGAAGGCGGTCTGATTGAGCGACAGTCCCCGTTCGGGCTGAGCTTGTCGAAGCCCGGGACCTCGCCCGCAAAGGGGAGAGGCCCCTCGACAAGCTCAGGGCGAACGGGTCTCGGGAGTGGATGAACGGCGATGCTGCGCAAGCTTGGGTGCCTGGGTGTCGTCGTCGTCCTCCTTCTGGTGGGCGCGGCCTTCTGGGCGGCGAACCAGTGGGGCGGGCCGGGGCCGGCCAAGGCCAATGTGACGGTCGAAGTGCCCGTAGGCGCGACGATGACTTCCGCCGCGGAAGCGATGGAGAAGGCGGGCGCGATCGAGGACGCCGGCACCTTCCTGTGGATGGCGCGGATCTTCGGCAGCGGCGAGCCGATCCAGGCAGGCGAGTATCGCGTCCCGGCGGGCCTCAGCCAGGCCGACATCCTCAAGATGCTGCAGGGCGGGCGCACGCTCCAGCGCTTCGTGATGGTGCCCGAGGGGATGCCGTCGATCCTGGTGCAGGAGAAGCTCAACGCCGCGCCGCAGATGGCCGGCAAGGTCGCGGTGCCGGCCGAGGGCAGCGTGCTCCCGGACAGCTATGCCTATAACCGTGGCGACAGCCGGCAGGCGGTGCTCGACCGGATGCAGGCGGCGATGAAGAAATATCTCGCGGCGGCGTGGGCCAAGCGCAAGCCGGGGATCGCGGTGAGCACGCCCGAGCAGGCGATCATCCTCGCTTCGATCGTCGAAAAGGAGACGGGCAAGCCCGAGGAGCGGCGGATGGTGGCGGGGGTCTATTCCAACCGGCTGAAGCGCGGGATGCCGCTGCAGGCCGATCCGACGGTGATCTACCCGGTGACCAAGGGCAAGCCGCTGGGGCGGCGCATCCTGCGCTCCGAGCTGCAGGACAAGAACGGCTACAACACCTATGCCAGCGCCGGGCTGCCGATCGGGCCGATCGCCAATCCGGGCCGCGCGAGCATCGACGCGGTGCTCGACCCGGCGGAGACCAACGCGCTCTACTTCGTCGCCGACGGCAGCGGCGGGCACGTGTTCGCCGACACGCTCGAGCAGCACAACGCCAACGTCCAGAAATGGTATGCGCTGCGCCGGGCGCGGGGCGAGATGTGAGACGCCCGCTGAGACCCTGACAGATACGGCCATTTACGCAGATTTCCGGGATTGATAACGTTCCCAACGATACAGAATCGTTGGAGGGGACGGCCGATGGCGTGGACGCGTTGGATGATGGCGGCGCTGGCGGTGGCGAGCACCGCGTCTGCGGCCGCGCAGGGCTTCGTCCATCGCGACGGCAAGCGGATCGTCGACGGCGAGGGCCGGCCGCTGCTGCTGCGCGGCATGGGGCTGGGCGGCTGGATGCTGCAGGAAGGCTATATGCTCGAGCTCGGCGGGCTCGAGAAGGGGCAGCAGCATGTGATCCGGCGCAGGATCGTCGAGCTGGTCGGGGAGCAGAAGGCCGCCGCCTTCTATCGTGCCTGGCTCGACAATTTCACCACCAAGGCGGACATCGACGCGATGGCGCGCTGGGGGTTCAACTCGGTGCGGCTGCCGATGCACTACAACCTCTTCACGCTGCCGATCGAGCGCGAGCCGGTGGCGGGGCGGGACACGTGGATCGAGGACGGCTTCGCGCGGATCGACCGGCTGCTCGAATGGACTCGCGCGAACGACATGCACCTGATCCTCGACCTGCACGCGGCGCCGGGCGGGCAGGGGAACGATCTGCCGATCAGCGACCGCGACCCGGCCAAGCCGTCGCTGTGGGAAAGCGCGGAGAACCGGCGCAAGACGGTGGCGTTGTGGAAGAAGCTCGCCGAGCGCTATGCGGACGAGCCGGGGATCGCGGCCTATGACGTGCTCAACGAGCCGAACTGGGATTTCGACGGGCCGAAGCAGGGGCATGGCTGTTCGTCCAAGGCGAATGCGCAGCTGTGGGATTTCTATCGCGAGGTGATCGCGGCGATCCGCTCGGTCGATCGCAACCACATGATCATCATCGAGGGGAATTGCTGGGGGAACAATTATGGCGGCCTCGACGCGCCGCTCGACGCGAACTCCGCGCTGAGCTTCCACAAATACTGGAACCGCAACGACCGCGAGTCGATCGCGGGGCACCTCGCGCTGCGCGACCGGCTCGGGTTGCCGCTGTGGCTCGGGGAGACGGGGGAGAATTCGAACGCCTGGTTCCGCGACGCGATCGCGCTGGTCGAGGGCGAGGGGATCGGCTGGGCGTGGTGGCCGCTCAAGAAGATCCGCTACAACAACCCGCTGCAGGTGAAGCCCAATCCCGGGTGGAACGCGCTGGTCGCATACTGGTTGGGCAAGGGGCCGAAGCCGAGCGCGAAGGACGCGGAGACGGCGCTGATGCGGCTGGCGACGCATGACGTGCGCTACGAGAACAACCTCCAGCATCCCGACGTAATCGACGCGATGTTCCGCCAGCCGCACAGCAATGCGACGCTGGCGTTCAGGCCCAACCGGATCGGCAAGGCGCGCGCGCGGATCGCGGCGGTGGATTTCGATCTCGGACGGGCCGGCTATGCCTATCGAGACCGGGAGGATGCCAATTATCACGTCGCGACCGGGGGTGAGCGGGTGACGTGGAATTCGGGGATGACCTACCGCAACGATGGCGTGGACATCACGGAAGGTGCGGCGCGCGCGCCCTACGTCACCAGTGTCCAGGCGGGCGAGTGGCTGCGATATACCGTCGACGCCGAGCAAGCGGGCATGCGGAGCGTCAGCGTTCGTGCGCGTGGCAGCGCCGGAGGCAGGCTCTCGCTCGCGGTGAACGGGCGGGCGCCCGTATCGGTCGCCATTCCCGCCGGGAGTGCCTGGACGACGCTCCGGTTCGCCCGCATCGAGTTGATGCAGGGGCAGAACCGCGTTGTGCTGAAAGCGGATGCGTGCACCGACTGCGAGATCGATAGCCTGACGTTCGAATAGCGGCGCGGCCCGCTCCGCAGCGAGCCACGCTCCCCGGGGATCAGTAGGCGGCGGTGAAGCGCGCCCGGCTGTGGCGATGCTGCTCCAGTTCATCGACCATCGCGATCGCATAGTCGGCGAAGCTGATCTTGCTCTCGCCATCGGCATCGGTGACGAGCTGATCGGTGCCGGAGCGGTAGGTGCCGAGGCGCGGCCCTTCGAATAGCAATGCGGCGGGCGAGAAATAGGTCCAGTCGGTCTCCGTTTCGCTGCGCAGGGCATCGAGAAAGGCGATGCCGCCCAGCGCCATGCCCTTCCATTCCTCGGGAAAGGCCGGATCGTCGATCACGCGTTTGCCCGGCGCGACCTCCAGGCTGGCGGCGCCGCCGGTCACGAGGAGCCGCGACACTCCGGCCAGCTTCAGTGCCGACAGCAACGTTTCCGCAGGTACGTCGAAATGCAGTGCGCTGATCACGGCGTCGCTGCCGCGGATGAGATCGGCCAAGGCCTCCGGCGCGGCGGCATCGCCAGCGCGGGGCGTGACGCCGGGGTGCTGCGGGATGGTCTCCGGCTTGCGCGCGATCGCGAGTACTTCGTGGCCGCGCGCCGCCAGCTCCTTCGTGATCTCCGAGCCCGCGCGTCCGCTCGCGCCGAGAACCGCCACCTTCATGTCCGATTTCCTTCTCATGGTTTCCAATGGATACCAAGTCAGGTATGGATACCCATCATGCAAGAAGGCACTTCAAGGATAGGTGGTTTCGCCGGGGAAACCTGCGAGCGGGGCGACGTCTATGCAGCCGATTGCCCCACCCGCAAGCTGCTCGATCGCGTGGCCGACAAATGGAGCGTGCTGATCCTGCTGCTCCTGGGGCAGGAGGCGATGCGGTTCAACGCGCTGAGGCGGCGGATCGAAGGGGTGTCGCAGAAGATGCTGAGCCAGACGCTGCGGTCGCTGGAGCGCGACGGGCTGGTCAGCCGCACCGTGGTGGCGACGGTGCCGGTGACCGTCACCTACGCGATCACGCCGCTCGGCAGCGGGCTGATCGGATCGCTGCGGTCGATGATCGACTGGGCCGAAACCCATATGCCGGACGTGGCCGCAGCCCAGCGCTTCTATGACGACGCGCTGGGCTGCGGCGGTTGATCAGCGCGCCAGCCCCGCCGCGTCGCGCGCCAGCCGCTCGACCTCGTCGTAGCTCGCGCCCTTGGGCGTCACCCAGCTGCCGCCGACGCAGAGGACCGGGTCGAAGCCGAGCCATTCCGGCGCGGTGGCGGGGCTGATGCCGCCGGTGGGGCAGAACTTCGCCTCGTAGAACGGTCCGGCCAGCGCCTTGAGCGCCTTGAGGCCGCCCGACGTCTCCGCCGGGAAGAATTTGAAGTGGCGCAGGCCGAGGTCATAGCCGCGCATGATGTCGCCGGCATTGGCGACGCCCGGGAGGAAGGGGACGCCGCTCTGCACGATCACCTCGCCGAGGCGCTCGGTCAGGCCGGGGGAGACGATGAACTCGGCGCCCGCGTCCATCACCTGCGCGAACTGTTCGGTGTTGACCACCGTGCCGGCGCCGACGATCGCGCCCTCGACCTGCTTCATCTCGCGGATCGCGTCGAGCGCGGCGGCGGTGCGCATCGTCACCTCGAGCACCTTGAGGCCGCCCTTGACCAGCGCCTCGGCCAGCGGGCGGGCGGTGGCGGCGTCCTCGATCACCAGCACGGGGATGACCGCGCTGGTGCGCATGATGGCTTCGATGGTCACTGGGTATGCTCCTGGGCGTAGGCGGCCGCGGCGCCGTAGAGGCCGGGCTGGGGGTGGGTGATGAGCTTGACCGGGATCGACGACATCAGCGCCTGGAACCGCCCCTTGGCGATGAAGCGCTGGCCGAAGCCCGAGGCGAGGAGATGGTCCTTGAGGCGCAGGCCGAGGCCGCCGGCGATGACCACGCCGGTCGGCCCGTGCGCGAGCGCGAGATCGCCCGCAACCGCGCCGAGGCTCAAGCAGAAGCGGTCGAGCGCGGCGACGGCGAGGCTGTCCTGCCCCTCCAGCGCGAGGCTCCAGATTTCCTTGTCGTTGCGGCTCTTGACCGGCTTGCCCTCGAGCTGGGCGAGCGTCTCGTAGATCGGGACGATGCCGGGGCCGGCGACGATCCGCTCGGCCGAGATGCGGGTGTAGGTGGTGCGCAGCCGCTTGACGATCGCGTCCTCGATCCCGTCGAGCGGGGCGAAGTCCATATGCCCGCCCTCGGTCGAAATGACGTGATAGCTGAGCGGGCCGGTGCGGAAGACCTGCGCGACGCCGAGCCCGGTGCCGGGGCCGCAGACGGTGATCGAGCCCTTCTCCGCGAAGGGGGCGTCGGGGCCGCAGAGATGCAGGAAATGCTCCGAGGGGAGCTGGGCCACGGCATGGCCGACCGCGCCGAAATCGTTGATCAGCGAATAGCTGTCGACCTCGAGCCGCTCCCTGATCAGCGGCGGGCGGATGATCCACGGATTGTTGGTGAGCTTGATCAGCT
>NZ_JBCNMA010000159.1:0-7150 GCF_039595165.1 Sphingomonas sp. | reverse complement strand
CCCCGAAAAGACTGTTCTGACCCATGCTATGCGTCCTCCGCACATTTGTTCGCGGCCTTCCTAGCAATGGGCGTGCCAGTTTCCGGGTTTGGGGCTCAAATCACGGGGATTGCCGGAAAGCGCCGAGAGAACGGCAAGATGTTGCCGGGGGCGGCAATGGCTTTTGCCGGTTTTGCCGGTGGGGTTTGAGACGTGCACCTTGCCGTCTGTCGCCCGTCACCCCGGCCTCGTGCCGGGGTCCACAGTGCGTCAAGCGAAGGGCAAGGGCGCGGAAGGCTGCGATTGCCGCCCGGTGGACCCCGGCACGAGGCCGCGGTGACGATGAAGGTGCGGCGGCCGCGCGCCAATTGGCCCGGTGCTTGCAAAGAATCGCGCATGAATATCGCCGCGCTTTCCGAACCCGCCTACAGCCTGGTCCCGGGCACCTTCCTCGATCCGGTGGCGACCGGGATCGTGCTGGGCGGTACCGTGCTCACCGTGGTGCTGCGCAATCGCCTCGCCGATGTCGGCCGCGCGCTGGCAGCGCTCGTCACCTTGTGGCGGCGGCCATTCGGCGCCGACGCGCTGCTCGACCAGGCCGCCTCGCTCGAGCGGATCGCCCGGCGTCACGGGCTGTTCTCGCTCGACCGGTCGGTGATCGCCGACCCCGACATGGCGGCGGCGGTCGAGGCCGCGGTGGACGGCGCCGAGCCCGAGCAGGTCGCGCTGCTGGTCAACGACCGCGTGGCGGCGCGCGCCGAGCGGCACCGCGCCGCGATCGAGGTGTGGACCGGCGCGGCGGAGGCGGCGCCGGCGATGGGGCTGATCGGCACGATCCTGGGCCTGGTCCAGATGTTCGCGTCGATGCAGGACCCCGCGACGATCGGCGCGGCGATGGCGGTCGCGTTGCTCGCGACGCTCTATGGCGCGCTGGCCGCCAATCTGGTCGCGATGCCGGTGGCGGCGCGGCTCAAGCGGCTGGCGCGCGCCGAGGCGAGCGAACGGCTGCGGCTTGCAGCACCGCTCGCGCGGCTCGCCACGCTCGAGCGCGCGCGCAAGCGGGAGCTCGCGGCATGAACGCTGATATGTGGGACGAGATCGCGCCGGCGCGCTCGGTGTGGGTGATCACCCTGGCCGACCTCGCGCTGCTGCTGGTCGGCTTCTTCGTGCTGCTCCAGGCCAATCGCGAGCTCGACCGCGAGAGCCTGCTCGCCGGCCTGCGCGCCGGGTTCGGCGTCGAGGACGCCGCGCCCGCGCCGATGGCGGTCGCGGCCGCGCGCGTCGAGGGGTTCGCCGAGGGATCGGCCATCGCCGACATGTCCGGCGCCATCGTCTGGGCGCGCGGCGCCGCGCGCGATCCGCGCACGCGCATCACCGTCACCGGCTCGGCGGAGCGCGCGCGCGACGTCGATCCCGCCACGGGCAGCGCCGCCATCCTCGCCGCCGACCGCGCGCGCGCCGTCGCCGCGGCACTGGTCCGCAGCGGCGCTGCCGATCCGGCGCGCATCTCGATCGTCACCGATCCCGGCAAGCGCCGGGCCGTCACCCTTTCCGTCGGCTTTGCCGGCGGCGCGAACTGAAATGGAGGCATCCATGAACGCCATTCTTCTTTCCGCCCTGCTCGCCGGCGCGACGCCCGCGGGCTTTCAGTCGACCGAAGTCCTCGACCGGCTGGTCGAGCAGTTCGCCGGCGCGCCGATCGGCGACTTGGGCGGCGCGCGCGCGCCGGTCGACAAGCGCCTCAAGCTCGCCGCGTGCGATGCGCCCGAGCTGAGCTGGCGCTCGGCTGCCGAGGATGCGGTGGTGATCCGCTGCCAGGGCCCGCAGCAATGGCGCGTGTTCGTGCCGGTCAACGCGCTGCCCAAGGCGGCGCCGGCCACGGTCGCGGCGGCGCGCCCGGCTGCCCCCGCCAAGGCCGAAGCGGTGATCAAGCGCGGCGACCCGGTGCTGGTCGAGGCCGGCGCCGCCGGCTTCTCGATCACGCGCGAGGGACTGGCGATGGCGGACGCTGCGGCAGGCACGCGCGTGCTGGTCAAGGTCGACGACAAGCGCCCGCCGGTGGCCGCGATCGCGGTCGAGCCGGGCCGCGCGCGGCTGCCCGGATTCGGCGAATGATTTTTTGCTAAAGCGCGCCGCCGCGCGGTCGTTCTTGCGTATGTCCGCAGAGCAAAGGTTGCGAACATGGTGGAACCAACTGGCTTCAAGCCCGCGATTGCCGACCGGCGCCTGACGCTGGTGAGCCCGGCCGCGCCCGTCAGGGCGGCGGAGGGGCCGACGCAGGCCGCGCGGACCAGCACCGCCGCAGCCCTGACCCAGACCGCCGCGGCAAGCGCCCCGGTCGACGCCGAGCGCGTCGCGCGGATCAAGAAGGCGATCGCCGACGGCAAGTTCCCGCTGGTCCCCTCGACCGTCGCGGACCGGCTGCTCGCGCTCAAGCTCCAGTGGAACCCGCATGACCAGGCGTGACGCCCTCGTCCGGGTGATCGACGCGCTGCACGCGGAGATCGATGCGTTGAAGGCGAACGACGTCGCCGCGCTCGAGCGCGCGACGCGCGACAAGCTGGCCGGGATCGAAGCGGTCGGGGCCGCGAACGACGACGAGCCGGCGATGTCGCCGGAGGTGAAGGCGCTGGCCGAGGAGGCACATCGCCTCAACGAGACTTGCCGCATCTACGTCAATTTGATGGCCGCCAATGTGCGGCGGCGGCTGCAGGCGCTGACCGGCAACGATTTGCCGTCCTACCGGCCCGGTATTGCCGGAACGTTTGCCTGATCATCCACGCGCGGATTTGATTTGGTTCACGCGGAGGCGCGGAGGCGCGAAAGGTTCAACCCTCGCGGCACCGTTGTCCGCGGCGCAAGCCGCAGGAAATCGCTCACCGTCGAATGAGAAAGGCCGCTGACACGGCCAAGCGGAACATCTTCGCGCCTCCGCACCTCCGCGTGAATCAACTCTTCTTCCTTCTGAACTGGCACGCCTCTTGCTGAACGCCTCCTACCCAGGGGGAAGAAGAGCAAGAGCCGATGAGCATACCTTCGATCGGAGCCAGGGCGAACGTCACCACGGCGATCGCGGCGGCCAGCCAGAAGACCGGTATCGACTTCAACTATCTGCTCGGCCAGGCGCAGGTCGAGAGCGGGATGCGCAGCAATGCCCGCGCGCGCACCTCGAGCGCCACCGGCCTCTACCAGTTCATCGAGCAGAGCTGGCTCGGCGTGGTCAAGGAACATGGCGACAAGCATGGTCTGGGCTGGGCGTCGGACAGCATCCGCCGCACCTCGTCGGGCCGCTTCGTCGTCAGCGATCCCGCGGCGCGCCAGGCGATCCTGTCGCTGCGCAACGATCCCGAGACCGCGTCGCTGATGGCGGCCGAGCATGCCAGCGACAACAAGGACAGCCTGGAGAGCTCGCTCGGCCGCGAGGCGACCGGCACCGACCTCTATATGGCGCATTTCCTCGGCATCGGCGGCGCGCGCAAATTCCTGCGCGCGATGGACGGCAATCCGTCGCAGTCGGGGGCGAACCTGTTCCCCGCCGCGGCGCGCGCCAACCGCAACGTCTTCTACACGCCCAACGGCACGCCGCGCTCGCTCGGCCAGATCTACGAGCGCTTCGCCGGCAAGCTCGACCAGGGCGCGGCTTCGGCCGGCGCGACCGGGCTCGCCTCGGGCCAGCTCGACGCCAGGTTCCAGCAGCTGGTCCAGTCGCTCGGCGCAAATGCCGAGGTGGTGCTGGGCAACGAGGCGGAGGGGCAGGACCGCAACTGGCTCGCCACGATCGACCGGCTCGAGAGCGCCGGGCGGCTCAAGAACACCGCGCTGCCGCCGGTCAATCCGCTGCGGCCGACGCCGGAGACCGCCAAGCTCGCCTACCTCATGCTCGCGCGCCTGGGAGCGTAACGCCAAGTGAACGCACTCGCACTCAAGGGGGGTATCGCCCCCGCCCTCAAGAGCTTCGCGCTGCCGATCGCCATCCTCGTGCTCGTCGCGATGATGGTCGTGCCGGTGCCGACCTTCCTGCTCGACGCCTTCTTCATCATGAACATCGTCATCAGCCTCGCGGTGCTGATGGTCGCGCTCAATGCACAGAAGCCGCTCGACTTCTCCGCCTTCCCCACCGTGCTGCTGTTCGCGACCCTGTTCCGCCTCGGCCTCAACGTCGCCTCGACGCGCGTGGTGCTGGGGCACGGGCACGAGGGCGAAGCGGCGGCCGGCCATGTGATCGAGGCGTTCGGCCACTTCATGATCGGCGGCGACTATGTCGTCGGCCTGTTCGTGTTCGCGATCCTGATCATCATCAACCTGATCGTGGTGACCAAGGGCGCGGGCCGCGTGTCCGAAGTCTCGGCGCGCTTCACCCTCGACGCCCTGCCCGGCAAGCAGATGGCGATCGACGCCGATCTCAACGCCGGCCTGATCACCCCCGACGAAGCCAAGGCGCGCCGCGTCGAAGTCGCCACCGAAGCCGATTTCTACGGCGCGATGGACGGTTCGTCGAAGTTCGTGAAAGGCGACGCGATCGCCGGCCTGCTGATCCTCGCGATCAACGTGATCGGCGGCCTGATCCTCGGCCCGTTCAGCCACGGCCTCACCATCGGCGAGGCGGCGCAGACCTATGTGCTGCTCGCGATCGGCGATGCGCTGGTGGCGCAGCTGCCCGCCTTGCTGCTGTCGATCGCCGCCGCCGCGATCGTCACCCGCGTCAGCGCCGACAAGGACCAGGACCTGACCGGCCAGATCGGCAGCCAGTTCGGCAGCCACAAGACCTGGACTCCCGTGGCGGTGATCGTGGGCCTGCTCGGCCTGCTGCCCGGCATGCCCGCCTTCATCATCCTGCCCGCCGCGGCCGGTTCGGGCTACATGGCCTGGCGCATGTACCAGGCGAGCCAGCGCCCGCCCGCCCCGGTCGAGGCGATCGAGGCCGAGCCCGCCGATCCGTCGCGGATCGGCTGGGACGAGGTCACCGACAACATGCAGGTGATGATCGACATCGGCTATGGCCTGGTGCCGCTGATCGACGAGCGCCGCGGCGGGTCGCTGATGGGCCGCATCACCGGCGTGCGCCGCCAGCTCTCCAGGGAATTGGGCTTCGTCGTGCCGCAGGTGCGCGTGCGCGACGACATCAACCTCAATCCCTTCACCTATCGCATCGTCGTCGGCGGCGTGGTGATCGGCGAGGACAGCGTCTCGCCCGACGAGGTGCTCGCGCTCGACACCGGCCAGGCCGTCGGCACGCTCGCCGGCAAGCCCGCCAAGGACCCGACCTTCGGGCTCGACGCGATGTGGATCTCGCCCGCCGATGCCGATGCGGCGACCGGCCAGGGCTGGCTGGTGGTCGATCCCGGGACCGTGATGGCGACTCACCTCAACCAGGCGCTGATCACCAACGCCGCCGATCTGCTCGGCCCGGACGAGGTGCAGGCGCTGCTCGACGGGCTGCGCGAGCGCGCGGCGCAATTGGTGTCGGCGCTGTCGCCCAACCCGCTGCCGATCACCACGCTCACGCAAGTGCTGCGCGGGCTGCTCGCGGAAAACATCCCGCTCAAGGAGTTCCGCCGCATCGCCGCCGCGATCGCGATGGCCGCGCAGAAGACGCACGACGCCGACGAGATCATCGAGGCGATCCGCCCCGAGCTCGGCCCGCTGATCATCCAGCGGCTGTGCGGGGTGCGCGAGCCGCTGCGCGTGATGACGCTGGAAGGCCAGCTCGAGGCGCTGCTCGGCCAGGCGATCCGCTCGGATCCGGCCAAGCGCCACACCATCGAACCCGATCTCGGCCGCCGCATCATCGATGCGCTGCAGCGGGCGGCGCAGCCGCTCGTCGCCGAGGCCAAGCCCTTCGCCCTGGTCGTCCAGCCCTCGATCCGCATCGCGATCCGCAAGCTGGTCAAGACCTGTCTGCCGGATACCCCTGTCATGAGCTTCTTCGAAGTGCCCGAGGACAAGTCGGTCGAAGTCGTCGCGGTCATTGGCGCGCCGGAGGCCCAGCCGGCGCTCGCCGGCAACCCGCAGATGGTGCCCGCATGAGCTTCCAGCCCGCACGCAACGAGTTCGCGCTCACCTATGGCCGCACCGGCGAGACAAAGCGCGACATGGACGCGCTGGTGCGCAAGCACATGCCGTTGGTCCGCCGGCTGGCGTGGCACGTCCATGGCTCGATGAGCACGCTGATCGACGTCGAGGATCTGGTGCAGATCGGCCTCGTCGCCCTGGTCGAGGCGGCGGCGAGCTTCGAGGATCGCGGCCTCGTCAGCTTCGACCAGTATCTCCAGACGCGCGTGCGCGGGGCGATGATCGACGAGCTGCGGCGCCAGGCGACGATCACGCGCGGCGCGATGAAGCGGCGGCGAATCTATAACGACGCCGTCGCGGCGCTGACTGACGAAGCCGGCAAGCGCCCGGATGAGGCAGCGGTGGCGTCGAAGCTGGGGGTCACGATCGACAAGCTGCGCAGCGACTATGCCAGTGCCGAGGCGGTTCGCTTCGATTCGATCGACGAGGTCTATTCGGACGAGGGCCCCTGGTTCATGTCCGACGAACCCTCGGCATTCGACCAGCTCGCCGACGCCGACCAGCGCGAGGCGCTGATCGCGGCGATTTCGGAGCTGCCCGAGAAGGAGCAGCTCGTCATCCAGCTCTATTATGTCGAGGAACTCAACCTCGAGGAGATCGGCCAGGTGCTCGGGGTCGGCGCCGCGCGCATCTGCCAGATCAAGAAGAGCGCGCACGACCGGCTCAAGAAAGGGCTGATGCGGCGATTGGGATAGGGGTCGGCGCCGGGGGGTGCCGGATCCAATGGGGGCGGGGGCGGAAGCGAGCCGGGGGGCCGCTTCCGCCCCTCTTTCTATCGGTCGTGCACGGCGTGGCTGTCGGCGGGCGCCCCGGCGCGATCGTTCAGGCGGTAGTCGCGGACCACGTGCGCGACCCGCAGGCGATAGTCGCTGAACACGCCGCCCCGCCCCGCCGCCTGCGCGCCGCGATGGCGCGGACGGTTGCGCCACGCGGCGACAGCCGCCTCGTCGCGGAAGAAGGAGAGCGAGAGCAGCTTGCCGGGCGTGGCCAGGCTCTGGAAGCGCTCGACCGAGATGAAGCCGTCGATCGTCTCGAGCTCGTCACGCAGCGACGCGGCGATGTCGAGATAGGCGTTCGCCTGGCCCTCGACTACCCGCAC
>NZ_JBCNMA010000158.1:0-7084 GCF_039595165.1 Sphingomonas sp. | reverse complement strand
TCCATGCCGGCACGCTCGCGCAATTGGGGTCGCCGGTGCGGGCGAAGGCGATGAAACTGTCGGCCATGCGCCCGGCGAGGCGCCGGGCGGCGGGACCGTCGCCCGTGCGTGCGCCGGACAGGGCGGTGTTGTCGAACGCCAGCGGGATATCGAGCGTGTGGAAGGCGCCGAGCACGCCGCCCGCTTCGGGCGACGGAAAGTCGAGTTGGTACATCCAGGTCGGCGCGCCGATCCTGGCGCGCTCCTCCGCCTGGATGAGGTGGCCGGGCCACGAGCGGCCGGCGGTGGTCGCGGCGAGCAGGATTTGGCCGGGGGTCTTCTCCGGATA
Source organism: Sphingomonas sp. (assembly GCF_039595165.1). Taxonomy (GTDB): domain Bacteria; phylum Pseudomonadota; class Alphaproteobacteria; order Sphingomonadales; family Sphingomonadaceae; genus Sphingomonas. The sequence continues at coordinate 6,756 of NZ_JBCNMA010000158.1, read as the reverse complement.
GATTTCGCGATACCGGCGGACGACCCAGTCCGGGGCGACGTCCTTCGTGATCTGGCTGGCGATGCGGTCGGCCAGGTTGTTCCAGCTGGTGTCGCCAGCCTTGAGCCAGTCGGCGATCCACACGCCGGTCTCGTCATGCGTGTTGCCGACGATCAGGGGGATGTGCGCCGCCTCGCGCGGCGCATCGGGGACGAAGGGATGGCGCGGGAGGACGTGGTGGTCGAGCGTCGAGACGAAGCTGACCTCGCCCTTGCGCTCGATCGGATCGGTCATCGCCATCGCCTCGACAAGGCGTTCGACGGGGAGCGCCTTAAGCTCGGCGACGCTCTTCGCGCCAGCCTTCTCCATCCAGGCGCGGGCGCGGATCGTGGCGTTGCGCGGGCCGGCGGCGGTGACATGCTGGCCGCTCATCGTCGCGGCGCGGTGGAACAGCGGGCGCGCCTCCGGCATCGCCATCAGCGTGATCGCCTTGGCGCCACCGCCCGACTGGCCGAAGATCATCACGCAGTCCGGATCGCCGCCGAACGCCGCGATATTGTCGCGCACCCATTTGAGCGCGAGCACGATGTCGAGATTGCCGACATTGCCCGATTCCGCCGGGCCGCCGAGCTGGGCGAGATAGGCATAGCCGAGCCCGGCGAGCCGATGGTTGAGCGTCACCACCACGACGTCGCCGCGGCGGACGAGGCGGGTGCCGTCGTAGAGAGGGTCCGAACCCGAGCCATGCGCATGCGCGCCGCCGTGGAAATAGACCATCACCGGCCGCCGCCCGCGGTCGAGCGCGGGCGTCCAGATGTTGAGGAACAAGCAGTCCTCGCTGGTCGGTTCGTCGGCCCGGGTCTGCGGCGCGGCGGGGCCGTAGCGTGTGGCGTCGCCGATATCGGACCAGCGCTCGGGCGGGAGGGCGCGCTCGAATCGGTGCGGCCGCGTGTCGGCGCCGTAGCGGATGCCGCGGAACGCGAGCACACCGCGCTCGGCGATGCCGCGCACCCGGCCGTATCGGGTCGTCGCGATCGGATCGCCGCGCTGGCCCCATGCCACGGTCGAAATCAGCAAGGGCGCGCCGAGCAGCGCGCGGCGGGCGATCATGTCCCGGCCATCTGCGCGCAGAGCAGGCGCATCGGCTCCAGCGCCGGATTGGCGTTGTCGCGGCGCCACGCCATGTGCAGCTCGACCGGCGCCTCGGGCTCGGTGCGCAGTGCGCGGAACTGGACGTCCATCAGGTGGAGCCCCGATGCCGACTGCGGCACGATCGCCGCGGCGAGCCCGGCATGGACGAGGCCGAGCATCGAATGGATCTGCGTCACGTGCTGGACATAGCTCGGCGTCACGCCGGCATCGTCGAACAGCCGCACCAGCATGTCGTGGAAATAGCCCGCACCCTGCCGCGCATACATGATCAGCGGCGCGCCATCGAAGTCGCCGAGCGCCAGCGCGGGTTCGCCCTGGCGCGGATCGCCGGGCGGGAGCGCGACCAGCAGCGGCTCGCGCAGCACGCACAGCGTATCGAACTCGAGCCGGTCGACCGGCGGGCGGACGAAGCCGATGTCGATCAGTCCGGTGAGCAATGCATCGACCTGGTCGCCGCTGACCATTTCGCGCAATTCGAGGTCGATATTGGGCAGGCTCGCGCGCGCCTGCGCGACGATTTGCGGGACGAGGCTGTAGCCCGACACCGCAGTGAAGCCGATCGCGACCTTGCCGGCGTCGCCCTTGGCCACGCGGCGCGCGGAGAGCGAAGCGCTTTCGGCGAGGCGGACGATACGCCGCGCCTCGATCAGGAATACATGGCCCGCGGGGGTCAGGCTGACCTGGCGGCTGGTGCGCTCGAGCAGGGTGACGCCGAGGATGCGCTCGAGCAGCTGGATCTGCCGGCTGAGCGGCGACTGAGTCATATTGAGGCGCTGCGCCGCGCGACCAAAATGGAGTTCCTCGGCCGCGGCGACGAAGCAGCGGAGCTGGCTGAGCTCGAACATCGCGCCGGTGTAGCGTGGGGCAGCGATCGCTGTCACGCCGGCGGTCATCTTACGCGGCCTTAGCCACCGATCCCGCAGCGCGCTCGACCAGCGCGCGCAGCTCGTCATGCTCGTCCGCGGTGAGGTCGATGAGCGGCGTGCGCACGGGGCCGGCGTCGCGGCCGATCACGCGCATGCCGGCCTTGACGATCGACACGGCATAGCCGCGGCCGCGATTGCGCAAGTCGAGATAGGGCAGCACGAATTCGCGCAGCTGGGCCTGCACCGTCGCCTGGTCGCCACCGCGCACCGCGCGATAGAAGGCCAGCGCCCACCGCGGCATGAAGTTGAAGATCGCCGAGGAATAGGTGGTCACCCCCATCGTCAGATAGGGCGTGGCGAAGGTCTCCGCCGTGGGGAGCCCGCCGATATAGGTGAGCCGGTCGCCCATCCGCACGAAGATGCGCGTCATCAGCTCGATGTCGCCGAGGCCGTCCTTGAAGCCGACGAGATTGGGGTTGCGCTCGCACAGGCGGGCGAGCGTCTCGTCGTTGAGCACGGCGTTGTCGCGATTGTAGACGATCACGCCGAGCCCGGTCGAGCGGCACACCGCCTCGACATGCGCGGCGAGGCCCTCCTGGCTCGATCCGATGAGATAGGGGGGCAGCAGGAGGAGGCCGTCCGCGCCCGCCGCCTCGGCGCCGCGCGCGATGTCGGTGGCGATCGCGGTGCCATAGCCGCAGCCCGAGATGACGGGCAGCTTGCCTTGCGCCTCGGCCACCGCGGCGGCGACGACGCGCACCACCTCGCTCGGGGTCAGCGAGAAGAACTCGCCGGTGCCGCCCGCGGCGAACAGCCCGGCCAGGTCGTGCTCGAGCATCCAGGCGCAATGCGTGCGATAAGCCGCTTCGTCGAACCACCCCCCGGCGTCGAAATGCGTGACGGGGAAGGACAACAGGCCTTGGCCAAGGCTGCGGCCCATCTCGGTCGGGCTCATCGTCGTCACATGCATCTCCCAGATCGCCGGCGTCGCATCGATGCGCGAAACGCCTCGACGCCTAGCTATTGGGTCGGACCGCGAGCGTCCAAGCCAAAGCCGCCATCGATCGATGCGCGGCTTGGCTTGATCCGCCCGGCGCTCAGAATGCCATGCGAAGTCCCGCAATGCCCTTGAGGGTGTAGCTCTTTCCGAAGTCGTTGATCGCGGTGTCGGCCGAGACCTCGCTGTACAGCGTGACGCGGCTGCCGAGCATCAGGCTGCCGCCAAGTCCCAGCTCGCCCCACAGACGGTGGTTCTCGCGGGCGATCGGGGTGCCGGACACGTCGGTGATCGTCCCGTCGAGCCATTCGTAGCTGACGTTGACCACGCCATAGACATGGCTGCGCGTATCCTGCCGGTCGAGCGAGATACCCCAGCGCGTCTTGAGGCTGTCGCCGAGACTGGACGAGACCGCTGCGTCGTTGGGATCGGTGAAGCGGTCGAAGCCGACGGTCGAGTAGATCGTCTGGATCTGCGGGGTGACCGACAGGTGGTCGCCGATCGGCGCGCGCTTGCCGATCTCGATGCTGTAGGCCTCGCCCGTGCCCTTATTGTCGTCGGTGAGCTTGCCGAGCACCGCGGAGGTGAGCTTGCTGTCGAACCAGGTCACCTGCGCGCGGCCGTCGACATAGAAACCCTGCGGACCGAACCAGCTGAGCGTCGCGCCGGCGCTGTAGCCGCGGGTCTTGATGCTGCCATTGCCGTAAGGCGAGGCGATGCTCGCATTGGCCTCGCCATAGCTGCCGAGCAGGCCGAGCACGAGCGACGCCCCGTCGCTGCGCTCGCTCAGCACCTGATCCGCCCCCAGCTCGATCTTCCAGCTGTCGACATTCGTGTCGGTGAAGCTGGTCGAGCGCACCGCCTCCGGCCGGGCGCGCTTGCTCTCCGAGCGGCCCCAGATGCCGAACGACCTGGCGCTGCCCTCGGCCCATTGGCGGTTGCCGACCCGTTCCTGCATCGTGCCGATCTGGTTGAGCGCGGACAGCGCCTGACCATAGGCTTCATAGACCGGCACGCCGGGCTGGTAGAGCGGCACCTCCGGCATGCCCGGCGGCACGAGCAGCGCCGAGCGGAGATACCAGTCGCCGTCGGCGGGATTGGTGACGCCGTTCTTGTACAGACGATAGCCATAGGCGCCGGCGATCAACGCGGGCGCCCCCTCGAACAGATAGTCGCCGCTGTCGAGCGTGAACGTGCCGTTCGAGGTACCGGTCACGTCGACGATCTTGATGCCGTCGACCGTCGCGGCGCCGAGGCCGCCATGTTCGGTCACCTTGATCACGGTGCTGCCCGCGGTCGCGCCGTTCACCACCAGCCGGTCGGCGCGCGAGTCGTCGCCGTTCAGCTCGGCGTCGATCTCGAGGAGGCCGTTCGCGCCGGTGTAGCCGCCGTTGATCGTGAGCGTGCCGAAGCCGTCGCGGCCGGGCGCGACGGTGCCGGCATTGGTCACCGCGCCGACGCTGCCACTGCCCTCGAGCCGGGTGCCGGTGCGCACCTCGACCGCACCGCCGAACGCGCCCATCACCGCCAGCGTGCCCGCGGTGATGCGGGCCGCGCCGGTATAGGCGCCGCCGTTGCCGGTCAGCAGCAGCGTGCCGCCGCCCGCCTTGGTGAGCGTGCCGGTTCCGGCGAGCGCGCCGCTCAGCGTGACGGTGGTGCCGGTCGCGGTCGAGAGCGTGCCCGCACCGACGAAATTGACCTCACGCGCGCTGGTCAGCGTCGCGGTGGCCGCGAGCGTGCCGCCGTCGAACGTGGCGCCCCCCGCCGCCGCGCCGAGATTGGCGTCGCTGGCGATCTGCACCGTGCCGCCCATGATGCGCGTGCCGCCGGTATAGCTGTTGGTGCCGGTGAGGATCAGCGTGCCGGCATCGGTCTTGACCAGCTCGCTCGCGCCCGACAGCGCCGAGCCGATCGTCGCGGTGTAGCCCGCGCCCGCGACGCTGCCGTCGCCCACGCGGATCGTCGCCTGGCCGCCGCTCAGCGCGATTGCGCCGCCGGTGACGGTGTAGCGGTTGACGGCGAACTGAATGCCGCCCGCGGTGACCTGGCCGAGGCCGTTGTCGACGGTGACCGTTCCGGCCGTTCCGCCGAACACCGCGAAGGCACCGTCGGAATAGCCCGCATTCACGAGCCCGGCGGCCTCGGTCCAGTTGTCGTTGCCGGCGCTGCTCTGCCAGACGCCGTTGCCGCCGTTGATCACGCCGTCGTTCTTGGGCCCGGCCGCGCCATCCCAGAAGTTGAGCGCGAGGCCGTCGAAGTTGACCAGGTTGACCTGGCCCGCGATCGCGGTCTGGACGCCGACATTGCTGCCCGTCGGCATCGCGCCGAGCGTCAGCCCGTTGTTGGTGAGCGTGCCGCCATAGTTGAACACGCGATAGATGCCGGCGCTGAAGGCCCCGCCCGCGGGGACGGTGACGTTGATCGTGCCGTCGAGGATCAGGTCCCCGCCGATATTGACGAGATCGTTGAGCGCGCCGCCGGCGACATTGGCCTGCCCGAATTCATAGGCGAGCGTCGCGGTCTGGCTGAGCGTCAGGTCGCCGTTGATCGTCAGCGTGCCTGCGCCACCCGCGCCCGGCGCCAGCGTGCCGCTGAGGTTCACATTGCCGCCGATCGTGCCGGTGCCGCCGAGCGTGGCGACCGGGTTCAGGGTCACGGGCCCGGTCGCCGCGGCATAGTTACCGTTCACGAGCAGCGTGCCCTGCACGACCCCCATGCCGCCGGTATGGCTGCCGGTGCCGGCGAGCACCAGGGTGCCGGCGCCGAGCTTGCCGATCAGCCCCGTGCCGGTGAGATTGCCGCTGAGCGTGAGCGTGGTGTTCGCGTCGATGGAGAACACCCCTTGACCGGCGAGATCGACCGCGCGCGCGGAGCTGATGTCCGCCGTGGTGTTGAGCGTGCCGCCGTTGAAGCTGAGTCCGCCGGAAGCGGCGCCCAGATTGGCGTCGCTGGAGATGCGGAGCGTGCCGCCGTTGACCGCGGTGCCGCCGGTGTAGCTGTTGGCGCCGGTGAGCTCCAACCGGCCGAGGTCGGTCTTGACCAGCTGGGCGTCGCCCGTGATCTCCGAAGTGATGATCGCACTGTAGCCGAGCCCGGCGTTGGTGCCGTCGCCGACGCGGATCACCGCTTGCGGACCGGTCAGCGTCAGCGCATCCCCCTGGATCCGATAATTCGTCGTCGCGAACTGGAGCCCCGAGGCTGTGACCGTCCCCAGGCTGTTGTCGATCGTGACCACGCCGCCGGTGCCAGCGAAGATCGCGAAGGCGCCGTTGGCATAGCCGGCATTCACGGCGCCGGTCGCCTCGGTCCAGCTGTTGTCCAGCCCGGTTCGCCACATGCCGCTGCCGCCGTCGACCGCATTGTTGAACTTGTTCGCGCCGGCGCCGCCGTCCCAGAAATTGAGCGTCGCGCCGCCGGTGTTGACCAGGTTGACCTGGTTGGCGACGGCGGTCTGCACGAACACGTCAGCGCCTGGGGGGATCGTGCCGATCGCGAGCCCGTTGTCGGTCAGCGTGCCGCCATAGTTGAGGATGCGGTAGAGCCCGATGTCGAACGCGCCGCCCGGCGTGACTGCGACGTTGAGCGTACCGTCGAGCGTCAGATTGCCGCCGACATTGACGACGTCATTGAGCGGGCTGCCGACCGCATTGGCCGCGCCGAAGTCGACGGCGAGGCGCGAGCCGGCCACCATCGAGAGGTCACCGTTGATCGTGAGCGTGCCCGCGCCGCCGGCTCCGGGCGCCAGCGTGCCGTTGCCCAGCC
>NZ_JBCNMA010000157.1:0-7182 GCF_039595165.1 Sphingomonas sp. | reverse complement strand
GGTCGGCCCCCAAACCCGGAAACTGGCACGCCCATTGCTAGGAAGGCCGCGAACAAATGTGCGGAGGACGCATAGCATGGGTCAGAACAGTCTTTTCGGGGTGCACGGTGCGGCGCTCGCGGTGCGCTCGCAGCGCATGGGCGTGCTCGCGTCGAACATCGCGAACGCCTCGACGCCCGGCTACAAGGCCAAGGACATCGACTTCAAGGAAGCGCTGAACGCGATCGAGACGCCGGGCATGGCCGGCGCCGATCCGATCGAGGCCGCGACCAAGTTCCGCATTCCGCTCCAGCCGAGCCTCGACGGCAACACCGTCGAGCTGGCGACCGAGCAGACCGCCTTCGCCGAGAACGCAGTCGCCTACCAGACGACGCTCGCGTTCCTCAACGGGCGCATCTCCACCATCACCCGCGCGCTGAAGGGAGAATAATCATGGCCGATCAGCCGCTCAGCATCTTCCAGGTCGCGGGCCGCGCCATGTCGGCGCAGCTCGTGCGGATGAACACCACCGCGTCGAACCTCGCCAATGTCGGCCAGGTCGCGTCGTCGGCGGCCGAGGCCTATCGCACGCAGAAGCCGGTGTTCCGCACCGCCTTCGACGCCGCCAACAACCTCGCCACCGTCGATGTCGAGCGCGTCGTGACGGCCGGCGAGGCGCCGACCAAGCGCTACGACCCGGGCAACCCGATGGCCGACAAAGACGGCAACATCTGGGAGAGCGCGGTCGACGAGACCCGCGAGCTGGTCGACATGATGGAGACCGCGCGCACCTATCAGAACAATGTCGAAGTGATGCAGACGGCCAAGACGCTGATCACCCAGACGCTCAACCTGGGACGCAGCTGATGTCGAACTTCGACGACGTGATGAACAAGCTCGGCATCGGACGCACCGGTGACGCCGACAAGAACGCGCCGGCCAAGAACACCACCGGCACGCTCGGCCAGTCCGACTTCCTGACGCTGATGACGGCGCAGATGAAGAACCAGGACCCGTTCGATCCGGTCGACAACACCCAGATGGTCGCCCAGATGGCGCAATTCTCGTCGCTCGCCGGCATCAGCGAGATGAACACGACGCTTCAGGCGATCGCCGCCAAGCTCGGCGCGACCTCGACCACCGACCTCGTGTCATGGGTCGGCCGCACCGTGCTGACCGAGGGCAGCACCGCCTATCCGCGCACCGACGGCACGCTCGGCGGGGTGATCGAGCTCGGCGCCGATGCTGCCGAGGTCAATGTCGTGATCGAGGGGCCGAACGGCGAGATCCTCAAGAACGTCTCGCTCGGCGCCGCGGCCAAGGGCCAGATCGAGTTCGAATGGGACGGCTCCACCGACACCGGCGAGGACGCCGGCGACGGCCCGTTCAAGATCCGCGTCGCCGCGCAGAACGCCGATGGCGGCGCGGTCACCGCCAAGCCGCTCGTCTGGGCCCCGGTCACCGCGGTGGCGATGGGCAGCGACGGCAATCCCGTCCTCACCCTGCCCGGCATCGGTCAGGTCTCCACCACCGCCGTCCGCAAGATCGGCTGACGCATCGCTTAAGGAGCAAAATCAATGTCCTTCTACACCTCGCTCTCCGGTCTCCAGGCGGCGCAGACCGATATGTCGACCATCTCGCACAACCTGTCGAACGTCTCGACCAACGGCTTCAAGAAGAGCCGCACCGAGTTCGCCGACGTCATCGCCTCGTCCGTGTCGCTCAACCCGAACCAGATGGTCGGCTCGGGCACCACGGTGAAGGCGATCCGCCAGCAGTTCGGCCAGGGCGGCACGCAGCAGTCCTCGTCGAGCCTCGACATCGCGATCTCGGGCGACGGCTTCTTCGCGGTCAAGCCGAGCCTCGACGCGGCCGGCGTCAACTTCACGCGCAACGGCAGCTTCCTGGTCGACAGCGAGCGTTATGTGACGGATTCGCAGGGCTCGTACCTGCAGGTCTATCCGGTCGACGGCTCGGGCGCGGTGATCGCGACCGGCATGGGCTCGACCGTCAATCTGCGCCTGCCGCAGACCAGCGGCGTGCCCGAGGCGACCAAGAATGTCGGCCTCTCGCTCAACCTCTCGGCCTATTCGTCGGTGCCGTCGGAAGCCTCGCGCTTCACGCCCGAGACGCCCTATGCGTTCGACCGCTTCGATCCGGGCACCTACAACAACTCGACTCAGACCACGATCTACGACGCCAGCGGCAACCCGCTGACGATGACCAGCTATTTCGTGCGCGAGACGACCGATGCGCCGAGCACCTGGTCGGTCTACACCTTCGTCGGCGACAAGCAGCTCGGCACCGATCCGGCCGATCCGCAGCCGGTCACGCTGACCTTCGACAGCAACGGCGCGCTGAGCTCGCCGACCACGCCGACCCAGTTCGCACCGTTCACCGTCGGCACCAGCACGACCGAGCAGTCGATCGCGCTCGACTTCGGCAGCGCGACCACTCAGCTCGGCCAGCCGTTCAGCGTCAACAACCGCTCGCAGGACGGCAAGGCCGTCGGCCAGCTCGACGGCGTCACGGTGGGCGAGGACGGCACGGTCCGCGCGAGCTTCTCGAACGGCGACAGCCTCGCGCTCGGCAAGATCGCCCTCGCCAACTTCTCCAACCCTTCGGGCCTGCGCCAGCTCGGCAACTCGACCTGGGCCGCGACCGGCCTGTCGGGCGAGCCGCGCCTCGGCGAGCCGGGCACCAACGGCTTCGGCGGGCTGATGTCGGGCGCGATCGAGCGCTCCAACGTCGACATCACCGAGGAGCTGGTCGGGCTGATCGCGGCGCAGCGCAACTTCCAGGCGAACGCCAAGGCGCTCGATACCGCGAGCCAGATCTCGCAGACGATTTTCAACATCCGCAGCTGATTTCAACGGGTTAGGGAGGCCAAGCGATGGACAGGCTCGTCTATACCGCGCTGTCGGGGCTCAAGGGCCAGATGGACGCGCAGGCGACGATCGCGAACAACATCGCGAACGCCTCCACGATCGGCTATCGCGCCGACCGGGTCAATTTCGAGCAGCTGATGATCAAGGGCGACGGCCACGACAGCCGCCAGCCCAGCGCCGAGACCGTGGTCGACATGGACCGCCGCGCCGGCACGATCGTCTCGACCGGCCGCGGGCTCGACGTCGCCATCACCGGCGACAACTGGCTCGCCGTCCAGGCGGCCGACGGCAGCGAAGCTTACACGCGGCGCGGGGATCTGCGCATCGCACCGAGTGGCGTCTTGGAAACCGGCGACGGTTTCCCGGTGATGGGGTCGGGGGGCCCCATCACCGTGCCGCCGCACGACAAGATCATGATCGCCGACGACGGCACCATCTCGATCGTGCCTCCGGGCGCCGACCCGAGCCAGCCGCCGCAGGTGCTCGACCAGCTCAAGCTGGTCAGCGACCAGGGCAGCAGGACCGTCAAGGGACTGGACAATCTGCTCCATGTCCGCGGCGGCGGCGCGCTGCCCGCGGACCTCGACGCACGCGTCCAGACCGGCGCGCTCGAACAGTCGAACGTCAACCTGACGCAAGCGCTGGTCGACATGATCGAGAACCAGCGCAGCTACGAGGTGCAGGCCAACCTGCTCCGCGAAGCGAAGAACATGGACGAGAGCTCCGCGTCTTTGATGCGGGTGAGCTAAGTATCTAGGGAAGGACCAGGACCATGGGTTCCGCAGCAATGCACATCGCGCGCACCGGGCTCGACGCCCAGGACATGCGCATGCGGGTGATCTCGAACAACCTCGCCAACGTCAACACGACGGGCTTCAAGCGCGACCGCGCCTCGTTCGAGGCGCTGGCCTATCAGGTCGTCACCGCGCCCGGATCGGCGAGCACGTCGGAGACGCAATATGCCACCGGGCTCAACCTCGGCACCGGCGTGCGCGTGCAGGGCACCGCGCGGATCGACACCCAAGGCTCGTTCCAGACCACCGGCAATGCGCTCGACATGGCGCTCGACGGCAACGGCTTCTTCCAGGTGCAGCTGCCCGGCGGCCAGCTCGGCTATACCCGCGCCGGCAACTTCACCCGCAGCCCCGAGGGCCTGCTGGTCACCGCCGAGGGCTATCAGGTGATGCCCGGCATCACGATCCCCGAGGGCGCGACCGCGATCACCGTCGGCACCGACGGCACCGTCTCGGCGACCGTCCCCGGCCAGACCGAGGCGTCGCAGGTCGGCCAGATCCAGATCGCGGCCTTCCCCAATTCGGCGGGGCTCCAGGCGATCGGCGACAATTTCCTGGTCGAGACCGCCGCCAGCGGCGCGGTCAATCTCGGCATCGCCGGGCAGGACGGCCGCGGCAACATCCGCCAGGGCATGCTCGAGGGCTCGAACGTCAACGTGGTCGAGGAGCTGGTCGACATGATCGAGACCCAGCGCGCCTATGAGGTCAACTCGAAGATGATCTCGGCGTCCGACGAGATGCTCAAATATGTCAACCAGAACATCTGAGGCCAGCGCCTTTAGGGGGAATGTCATGAAGTTCGCCGCAGGTCTCGTCACCGGTGCCGCGATCGTCGCGGCGATCGCGCTCGCCCAGCCCGCCAAGGCGCAGCTGTTCGGCGGCAAGAAGCAGAAGGAGGACTTCAGCGTCACCCTTCCGGCCCCCGTCGCGCCCGCAACGCCCGCCAACGGCTCGATCTTCCAGGCGAGCCAGGGCTATGCCGCGCTGCACGAGGGCACGCGCGCGCGCCGCGTCGGCGATCCGCTGACGATCGTGCTGACCGAGCGCACCAGCGCCTCCAAGTCGGCCGGCTCGCAGCTCGACAGCGGCGGCGGCTTCTCGATCACCCCACCCTCGACCGGCGCGCTGTCGCTGTTCAAGGAGAGCGACGCCAGCATCAGCGGCAAGCGCAACTTCAAGGGCGCGGGCAGCGCCGACCAGGCCAACGCGCTGTCGGGCGAGATCAGCGTGACCGTCGCCGAAGTCTATCCCAACGGCACGATGCTCGTGCAGGGGCAGAAGCGCGTGACGCTCAACCGCGGCGACGAGTTCATCCAGATCAAGGGCATCGTGCGCCCGAGCGACATCGATGCGAGCAATCGCATCGCCTCGACCCGCGTCGCCGATGCCCGCATTTCCTACACCGGCAAGGGCGACGTCGCCCGCGCCAGCCGGCAGGGGTGGCTCAGCCGCTTCTTCCAGGTCATCAGCCCGTTCTGAGGAATCCCGACATGACCCGCTTCCTCGCTGCTTTTTTGAACGCTGCGCTGGGCCGCCGCACCAGCCCGCTCCCCCACCCGGCCACCCATAGGGTAGCCTGGCTGGGTGGCCGGGTGGGGGAGCGGGCTGGTGCGGCCCTCCTGACGGTGGCCGCGATCTTCCTCGCGGCCACGCCGGCAAACGCCGAGCGGATCAAGGATCTCGGCGCGTTCCAGGGCATCCGTTCGAACCAGCTCACCGGCTACGGCATCGTCGTCGGGCTGCCGGGCACGGGCGACGACAATCTCGAGTACACCGTCCAGTCGATGAAGGGCGTCACCGCCCGCTTCGGCCTGGCGCTGCCGCCGGGGGTCAACCCGGCACTCAAGAACGCCGCGGTGGTGATGGTGACGGCCGAGCTGCCGCCCTTCGCCAAGCCGGGGCAGAAGCTCGACATCACGGTCTCGTCGATGGGCAAGGCCAAGTCGCTGCGCGGCGGCACGCTGGTGATGACGCCTTTGCTCGGCGCCGACGGCCAGATCTATGCGATGGCGCAGGGCAACCTCGCGGTCGGCGGGCTGGGTGCCGAGGGCGCCGATGGCTCGAAGATCGTCGTCAACATCCCCTCTTCGGGCCGCATCCCGGAGGGTGCGACGGTCGAGCGCGCGGTCGAGACCGGCTTCGCCGACACGCCCTATCTCACCTACAATCTCGCCCGCTCGGACTTCACCACCGCGCAGCGCGTGGCGGACGCGATCAACGGCCGCTTCGGCTTCGGCACCGCGCGCGCGATCGACGGCGTGTCGGTCGCGGTGATGGCCAAGCCCGGCGCGGACGTGCGCGCGCAGCTGATGAGCGAGATCGAGAATCTCGGAGTGGATGCCGCCGAGGCGCCGGCCAAGGTCATCGTCAACGCGCGCACCGGCACGGTGGTGATCAACTCGGCCGTCCGGGTCAGCCCGGCTGCGGTAACGCATGGTAAACTCACCGTTCGTATTGATGAATCCCAGCGCGTCAGCCAGCCGGCGCCGTTCAGCCAGGGGGAAACCACGGTCGAGCAGCGCAGCGCGGTCGGCGTCGAGGAGGAGAAGCGCCCGATGTTCCTGCTGGAGCCCGGCCCGAAGCTTGCCGATGTGGTCAAGGCGGTGAACGCGATCGGCGCGTCGCCGGCCGACCTCGTCGCCATCCTCGAGGCGCTCAAGCAGGCCGGTGCGCTCAAGGCGGAGCTGATCGTCCTGTGACCGACCTTCGCGCGCCCTTTGATATGAGCCGCGGCACCAGCCCGCTCCCCCACCCGGCCACCCGGCGGCAGGATCATGTGGGTGGCCGGGTGGGGGAGCGGGCTGGCGCCGCCCCGGGTGTGGCGCAGCCAACCCTCACGGGAAGCGTCTCGACGGACACGGCCCGGCTCGGCACGCGCGACAATCTCGATAAGGCGGGCGAGCAGTTCGAGGCGATCTTCACCAGGATGATGCTGTCCTCGATGCGCAAGGCGAAGCTCGCGGATTCGCTGTTCGAGAGCCAGGCGCTCGACCAGTTCCGCGACATGCAGGACCAGAAGCTCGCCGAGAACATGGCCGCGCACACGCCGATCGGGATCGGCAAGGCGATGACCGAGTTCCTGGCCAAGGCCGGCGGCATGGAAACCAATCCTCCCCTGCCAGCGGGAGGATTGTCGGGAAAAGGTGAACCCGAATGACCGACATGCTCTCGATCGGCGCCAGCGGCGTCCGCACCTACCAGACCGCGTTGACCACGACGTCGGAGAACATCGCCAACGCCGGCACCGCGGGCTATTCGCGCCGAGTCGCCACGCTGCGCGAGGTCGCGGCGCCGAGCGACGGCTCGAACCGCGTGCCCAACGGCCTCGGCGTCACCGTCTCGGGCATCACCCGCGCGGCGAGCGACACGCGCAACGCCGAGGTCCGCGCCGCGGGCTCGGACCTCGCGCGCAGCGAGGCGGGGGCCGTATGGCTCGACCGGATCGAGGGCGCGCTCACCGGCAACAAGCTCGACGAGCGCCTCACCGCCTTCTTCAACGCCGCGACTGCGCTCGCCGAGCT
>NZ_JBCNMA010000156.1:0-7229 GCF_039595165.1 Sphingomonas sp. | reverse complement strand
GGGTCGGCTTGCGGTGACGCACCGCGATGTTGACGCCCGACACGACGACCTTGCCGTCCTTCGGAAGCGCCTTGGTGACTTCGCCGGTCTTGCCCTTGTCCTTGCCGGACAGGACGATGACCTGGTCGCCCTTCTTGATCTTGGCAGCAGCCATCACAGCACCTCGGGGGCGAGCGAAATGATCTTCATGAAGCCCTTCGAGCGCAGCTCGCGGACCACCGGGCCAAAGATACGGGTGCCGATCGGCTCCTCGTTCTTGTTGACCAGGACGGCGGCATTGCCGTCGAAGCGGATCACCGAGCCATCGGCACGGCGGACGTCCTTGGCGGTGCGGACGATGACGGCGCGGTGCACGTCACCCTTCTTCACCTTGCCGCGGGGCTGTGCTTCCTTGATGCTGACGACGATGACGTCGCCCACGCCGGCGAAGCGACGCTTCGACCCGCCCAGCACCTTGATGCACTGCACCCGCTTCGCGCCGCTGTTGTCGGCGACGTCGAGATTGGACTGCATCTGGATCATCGATCCGGTTCCTTCTCTCTTGGCCTACCGGGACACGTCCCGGGGGTTCCAGTTAAACTCGTCAGACCCTGCGGGTCTTAGGCGATGTCGGCCCGCTCGGGCGTCGCGTGGGTGTCAACCCGCTCGATCACCTTCCAGGTCTTGAGCTTGCTGATCGGCGCGGTCTCTTCGATGCGCACGGTCTCGCCAGCCTTGTACTCGTTCGCCTCGTCATGGGCGTGATACTTCTTCGAGCGGCGGATGATCTTGCCGTAGAGCGGGTGCTTGACCTTGCGCTCCACGTTCACGACCACCGTCTTGTCGCCCTTGTCGGACACGATCTGCCCGGTCAGCACGCGCTTCGGCATGTTCGTTGTCCTCTTACTTCGCAGCCGAGCGCGAACGCTCGCTCTGCAGCGTCTTGATGCGGGCGATGTCCTTGCGGACCTCCTTGACGCGGCTCGGCTTCTCGAGCTGGCTGGTCGCGGCCTGGAAACGGAGGTTGAACGCCTCGCGCTTCAGGTTGCCCAGCTCCTCGGTGAGCTGATCGTCGGTCTTCGCCCGAAGGTCGGTAGCCTTGGTCATTTCCCTCAACCCTCCAGGTGCGACGTGTCGCCGAGACGCGCCACGACCTTGGTCTTGATCGGCAGCTTCATCGCCGCACGCTCGAACGCTTCCGCCGCGAGCGGGCCGGGAACGCCGTCCAGCTCGAACAGGATGCGGCCCGGCTTGACGCGGGCGGCCCAATATTCGAGCCCGCCCTTGCCCGAGCCCATGCGGACTTCGGCAGGCTTGCTCGACACCGGAACGTCCGGGAAGATGCGGATCCACAAACGCCCCTGGCGCTTGATGTGACGCGTGATCGCGCGGCGGGCCGCCTCGATCTGGCGCGCGGTAATCCGCTCCGGCTCCATCGCCTTCAGGCCGTACGAGCCGAAGTTCAGCGTCGCGCCGCCCTTGGCCTCACCCTTGATCCGGCCCTTGAAGGCCTTGCGGAACTTGGTCTTTTTCGGTTGCAGCATTGTGCCTAACCCTTAGCGACGGTCGTCGCGCGCCGGGCGCACGCCCGACGTCTGCGATTCCATGTTCAGGCGATCGGTCGCCATCGGATCATGGCCCAGGATCTCGCCCTTGAAGATCCAGACCTTGACGCCGCACACGCCATAGGCGGTGTGGGCCTCGGCCTCGGCATGGTCGATGTTCGCGCGCAGCGTGTGCAGCGGAACCCGGCCCTCGCGATACCATTCCGAACGCGCGATCTCCGCGCCGCCCAGACGACCGCCGCAGTTGATGCGGATGCCCTCGGCGCCCAGACGCATCGCCGACTGAACGGCGCGCTTCATGGCTCGGCGGAACGCGATGCGGCGCTCCAGCTGGTCGGCAATGCCCTGCGCGACGAGCTTGGCGTCGACCTCAGGCTTGCGGATCTCGACGATGTTCAGCGACACGTCCGAGCTGGTCATCGCGCCGAGCGTCTTGCGCAGCTTCTCGATGTCCGAGCCCTTCTTGCCGATGATCACGCCGGGACGCGCGGCATAGATGCTGACGCGGCACAGCTTCGCCGGACGCTCGATCACCACCTTGGAGATCGCGGCCTGGGGCAGCGTCTTCATGATGTACTGGCGGATCTTGAGATCCTCGAGCAGCAGGCGGCCATAGTCCTGGCCTTCGGCGAACCAGCGGCTGTCCCAGGTGCGGTTGATCTGCAGGCGCAGACCGATCGGGTTGCTCTTGTGACCCATTATGCTTCTTCCTGCACTTCGCGCACCACGATGCGCAGACGGCTGAACGGCTTCAGGATGCGCGTCGACTTGCCGCGGCCACGGGTGTGGAACCGCTTCATGGTGATCGACTTGCCGACCGACGCCTCGGCGACGACGAGCGCGTCGACGTCGAGATTGTGGTTGTTCTCGGCATTGGCGATGGCCGAGGCCAGCACCTTGCGCGCGTCCACCGCCATCGCCTTCTTCGAGAAGGCGAGGATGTTCATCGCGTCGCCGGCACGCTTGCCGCGGATCAGGCCCGCGACCAGGTTCAGCTTCTGCGCCGAACCACGGATCTGCGTGCCGACCGACAGCGCCTCGTTGTCGCTCACGCGACGGGGAGCCTTGGGCTTCGACATTAGCGCTTACCCTTCTTGTCGGCGGCGTGGCCCGGGAAGTACCGGGTCGGCGCGAACTCGCCGAGCTTCATGCCGACCATGTCCTCGTTCACCGACACCGGCACGAACTTGCGGCCGTTGTAGACGTTGAAGGTCAGGCCGACGAACTGCGGCAGGATGGTCGAACGGCGCGACCAGGTCTTGATCGGACCGCCACGGCCCGACGCTTCCTGAGCGGTCTCTGCCTTTTTGAGCAGGTGGAGGTCCACGAACGGACCCTTCCAGACTGAGCGAGCCATCGGTTAGCCCTTCTTCTTCGCGTGGCGGCTGCGGATGATGAACTTGTCCGTCGCCTTGTTGTGACGGGTGCGCGCACCCTTGGTCGGCTTGCCCCACGGGGTGACCGGATGGCGGCCGCCCGAGGTCCGGCCTTCACCACCGCCATGCGGGTGGTCGACCGGGTTCTTGGCGACGCCGCGGGTCAGCGGGCGGATGCCCTTCCAGCGGTTGCGGCCGGCCTTGGCGAGGTTGGTGTTGCCGTTGTCGGGGTTCGACACGGCGCCAACGGTGCACATGCACTCGCCGCGGACGTAGCGCTGCTCGCCCGAGTTGAGGCGCACGATCACCATGCCGCGGTCGCGGCCGACGACCTGCACATAGGTGCCTGCCGAACGCGCGATCTGGCCGCCCTTGCCGGGCTTCATCTCGACATTGTGGACGATCGTGCCGACCGGCGCCTGGCCGATCTCCATCGCATTGCCCGGCTTCACGTCGGTCTTCTTGCCCGCGATCACCTTGTCGCCGGCCTGAAGCCGCTGCGGCGCGATGATATAGGCCAGGCGATCCTTGCCGTTCTCGTCCGCGCCATAGTTGATCAGCGCGATGAAGGCGGTGCGGTTGGGATCATATTCGATCCGCTCCACATTGCCCTCGACGTCCCACAGGCGGCGCTTGAAATCGACGATGCGATAGCGCTGCTTGTGGCCGCCCGCGATGCCGCGCGAGGTCACATGGCCCTTGTTGTTGCGGCCGCCGGTCTTGCGCTTGCCCTCGGTCAGCGCCTTGACGGGGCCGCCCTTGTGCAGACCCGAACGGTCCACCAGGATCAGGCCGCGCCGCGCCGGCGAGGTCGGGTTGTAGTTCTTGAGCGCCATGGTCAGTTGACCCCCTGCGTCACGTCGATCGAGTCACCGTCCTTGAGGGTGACGATCGCCTTCTTGATGTCGGTGCGCGTGTAGGGCTTGCCCTTCCAGCGCTTCGTCTTGCCCTTCTGGACGATGGTGTTCACCGCGGTGACACCGACGCCGAAGATCGCCTCGACCGCCGCCTTGATCTGCGGCTTGGTCGCGTCGTTGGCGACCTTGAAGACGACCGCGTTCGCCTCGGAGACGAGCGTCGACTTCTCGGTGATGTGCGGCGCGACGATCACGTCATAGTGACGCACGTCGATCTGCTCCTGCTTCTTAGCCATTGAAGCGAGCCTCCAGCTTCTCGACGGCAGCGCGGGTCAGGACCAGCGTGTCGTGCTTCAGGATGTCGTAGACGTTGGCGCCCACCGCCGGCAGGACGTTGACGCCCGCCAGGTTGCGCGCCGCGAGGAAGCCGTTGCCGGCCTCGGCGTCGATCACCAGCGCGGTCTTGCCGACCTTCAGGCCGGCGAACTGGCCCTTCAGCGCCGAAGTCTTGCTCGCCTCGAACCCGTCGAGGACGATCAGCGAGCCCGCCTTGGCGTGGCTCGAAAGCGCCATCTTCAGGCCGAGCGCGCGAACCTTCTTGTTCAGCGAGATGTTGAAATCCCGCTTGCGGGCGCCGTGCGCCTTGCCGCCGCCGATGAACACCGGGGCCGCACGGTCGCCGTGACGAGCCGTACCGCCGCCCTTCTGGCGGCCGAACTTCTTGCCGGTGCGCGATACTTCCGAACGCTCGCGCGTCGGGCGGGCCGTCTCGCGACGGTTCCACAGCTGCCAGGTAACGACGCGGTGCAGGATGTCGGCGCGCGGCTCGACGCCGAACACTTCGTCGTTCAGCTCGATGTCGCCCGATGCCTTGGCGTCGAGGGTTTGAACCTTGACCTTCACGTTCAGCCCTCCTGGCCTTCGGTCGCCTCGGGGGCCTCGACCACTTCGGCCGGGGTTTCCGCGGGGGCGGTGTCGTTGGTGTTGGCAACAGCCTTGAGGCCGGCGGGGAACGGCGCGTCCTTGTGGCGCGCGACCTTCACCGAGTCCTTGACGAACAGCCAGCCACCCTTCGAGCCAGGGACCGAGCCCTTGACGAAGATCAGGCCGCGCTCGACGTCGGTGCCGACGATCTCGAGGTTCTGCTGCGTGCGGTTCTTGTCGCCCATGTGGCCGGCCATCTTCTTGTTCTTGAAGACGCGGCCCGGATCCTGACGGTTACCCGTCGAACCCAGCGAGCGGTGCGAGATCGAGACGCCGTGGGTCGCGCGCAGACCGCCGAAACCCCAGCGCTTCATGCCGCCCGCAAAGCCCTTGCCCTGCGTCCGGCCCTGGATGTCGACGAACTGGCCCGCGACATAATGGTCGGCCGAAATCTCGGCGCCCACGTCAAGCAGACCGTCCTCGTCGACGCGGAACTCCGCCAGCACCGCCTTGGGCTCCACCTCGGCCTTGCCGAACTGGCCGCGCTGCGGCTTGGCGACGTTCTTCGCCTTGGCGCTGCCCGCGCCGAGCTGGACGGCGGTGTAGCCGTCCTTGTCCATTTCGCGACGGGCGACGACCTGCACGCCTTCGAGCGCCAGGACGGTGACCGGCACGTGGCGGCCGTCGTCCTGGAACAGGCGGGTCATCCCCATTTTCTTCGCGATCACGCCAGTGCGCATGATCCATTCACTCCATAACAGAGGCACCCCACGGACGATTCCGAAGGGTGCGTGCCTCAGCCCGAATATGCGATGCGAGCCCCCGTCCGGGCTGAATTCCACACCTTGCGGCGCGGAAAGACGGGGGACGCAGACCCGGACCGGAGTCCGGCGGTATCCCTATGTCGTTTTGAGCTTCACGCTCTGGCTGGAACTTCGGATCGGGATCGATCCGGCCGGCCCTGCGCGATCCCGATGGAATCGCGAATCTCGTTGGGAAGCGGCGCCTTTACGTCAGCTTCACTTCCCTGTCCACCCCCTCACCCAGCCTTTTCGGCGAATGGGGAACGGAAACAGCCCCGACCAGTGATCGGGGCTGCGTCAGCTGGCTCAGGCCAGCTTGATCTCGACGTCGACGCCGGCGGCGAGGTCGAGCTTCATCAGCGCGTCGACCGTCTGCGGGGTCGGCTGCACGATGTCGAGCATGCGCTTGTAGGTGCGCACTTCGAACTGCTCGCGGCTCTTCTTGTCGATGTGGGGGCCACGGTTGACCGTGAACTTCTCGATCTTCGTCGGAAGCGGGATTGGGCCACGGATGAGAGCGCCGGTGCGGCGCGCAGTGTCGGCGATGTCGCCGGTCGCCTGGTCGAGCACGCGGTGATCGAACGCCTTCAGGCGAATACGGATATTGTTGTCCATGTCCCTACCGATGTGAAAGAGCGGACCCCGTTGCCGGGGTTCTTGCTGGTTGAACTCAAACTGAAGGCGGCCCCTTACCGGGACACGCCCGGGATATCAAGCCCCCAGATCGCCGCCCGTCACCGGAAAGCGCAGCTCGCGCGCCTGTGCAAGCGAAAGCGCTTCGATCGCCGCCACAGCCCCTTCGGGATCTGACAACCCGAACAGGTCATGTTCCTCGACATCGGCCCCGACCTGCTGGGTTACGGAGACCCAACCGCGCCGCCCGTCCCGATCGACCAGTGCCGCGCCGATAATACTGTCCCCCGCGATCTCTCGATACGCCAGGCCGCGCATGGGCGAGAGCCACACGATACGCCGGTCGGTAACAGCCACAGTCCCGAGCGAGTCGAAAACCCAGCTGCTCAGCGTTCGGCGGGCAAAGAGGATCGCCGGGACAATCGACCCGAAGAGCAGACCGATCAATAGCAGCGCCCAGAACCCTCGAGGCCCGAACAGGCCGTCGATCGGCGTTCCCAGAATCCACCAGCCGATCAGAACCGGACCCAAGACGGTTAGGAGAAGCAAGAATGCGGGCGCACCGGTCAGGCTCGACCAGCCGGGTCGCCCGACCCACTTTACATGCTCCCCCAGATTCAACCCGGCTTCACCAGGAGAACCCGAAGGATCAGGGGCGCGCCACGCATAGCGGAGTCCACCCGCGAACAGCATCGCGAGCACCACCAGGAGGAGGGCTCCGGCCCCGATAAAAATAACCCGGGCCAGTTCAGGGGAGATCGGAATGCGCTGGCCGCCCCGGAAGCCTACCGACGCCGTTTCGCCAGTCGTGGTGAGCGCCCAGGTCAGCCACAGGCCGATCACGCTACAGAACACCACCATGACCGAAGCGAGCACCGCGATCCGGACCCAGCGCGACTCGCCGCTCAGCGGGTCGTCGTCATCCTCCGGCTCACCCATGCAACTCCCCCCTCGGTTACCCGCTCCAAACAAAAAGCCCGGCCTCCCCTGGGGGAAGCCGGGCTCTTCATTCTCAGCCCTTGCGGGCGTCGATTACTTGTCGATGCCGCTGACGACGCCGGCGCCGACGGTGCGGCCGCCTTCGCGGATCGC
>NZ_JBCNMA010000155.1:0-7308 GCF_039595165.1 Sphingomonas sp. | reverse complement strand
GCCGCATGGGCCTGCTGTGGGGCACGCATGCCGTCCACACCAAGGACGTCGATTCGTTCGAGGACATGGTCGCCAAGGCCAAGCGCATGGCGCTGCGCCAGGGCATCGCCAAGGCCGGCGACCGGGTGATCGTGTGCGCGGGCGTCCCATTCGGCACGCCGGGGTCGACCAACGTGCTGCACGTGGTGCGGATCCTCGGGGACGAGCTCAAGGGGCGCGGCTAGGTTCAGCCATTTCAATCCTCCCCCGCCAGGGGGAGGTGGCAGGCGCAGCCTGACGGAGGGGGCGGATGCCAGAACGATCGTTGGGGTTCCTCCCCCCTCCGTCGCCTTCGGCGCCACCTCCCCCTAGCGAGGGAGGATTAAGAGCCTAGGCAGCCAGCAGCCCTGCGGCGGCGAGCTCACGGCGCAGCGCTTCGGCATCGGTGAACAGCACCGAGCGGATGCCGACGGCCTCGGCGCCCGCGACGTTGGCGGCATTGTCGTCGATGAAGATCGCCTCGTTCGGCTCGAGTCCGAAACGGGCGAGCGCGAGATGGTAGATCGCCGCATCGGGCTTGAGCAGCTTCTCCTCGCCCGACACGACGATGTCGCGGAAGCGATCGAACAGGCCCGGCCATTCGCGGCGGAAGGGCGGGAAGAACTCGTGGCTGAAATTGGTGATCGCGAACAGCGGCACGCCGGCCGAATCGAGCTCGGCGACGATCTCGTGCATGCCCGGCACCGGCGGCCCGAGGCTCTCGTTGAAGCGCGGACCCCAGGCGGCGATCAGCTCGGCATGCTCGGGGAACTCCGCGATGCGCTCGGCCGAGGTGTCGGCGAAATCGCGGCCGGCATCGTGCTGGAAATGCCACTCATGCGTGATGACATTGTCCAGAAACGCCGCGAGCGCCCGATCGTCGTCGATCAGGCGCTCGTAGAGAAAGCGCGGGTGCCAGGTGAAGAGGACGTTGCCGATATCGAAGATAGCGGCACTTATCTTGCTGGAATTCGGCACCGGCCCGCTCCCCACCCGGCCTCCCAGACATTACCCTGGTGGGTAGCCGGGTGGGGGAGCGGGCCGGTGCCGCTCGAACAAAAAGTCTTCAGCCCTGGCGGGCCTTGAAGCGGCGCTGCGTCTTGTTGATGACGTACACGCGGCCGCGGCGACGGATCACGCGGTTGTCACGGTGCCGCCCCTTGAGCGACTTCAGGCTGTTCACGATCTTCATGACCGGTCTCTGTATCTCGAATTGTGTGGCTGGTGCCGGAAAGAGGCGCTCGCCTAGATGGGAAGCCCTGCGAAGTCAAGGCGCGGGCGGCGGGAATCGCTTGGCAGCGGAACCCGCGCATGCGTAATGATGTTGACCGCGTTGAGCCGTTCGCTGCGGACGGCAGGAGGAGTGTTCCGATGAAGACCCGCGCCCTGATCGCCCTTGCCACCCTTGCCGTGCTGGCGGGCGGCTGCTCGACCACCGGCGGCGGCCGCGCGGCGCCGGTCGACGTGACGCGCTATCACCTCTCCCAGCCGATCCCCGCGGGCGCGGTGTCGATCCAGCCCAAAGACGGCGCCGCCGGGCCGGAATTCCAGCTCTATGCCGACGCGGTCGGCGCGGAGCTGGGGCGGATGGGCTTTACCCCCGCCGCGGCGGGCTCGCGGGCCGACTATATCGCGACGGTCGATTTCGTGCGCACCGATCGCGGCCAGGTGCGCACGCGGCCGCCGGTGACGATCGGTCTGGGCGGCGGGAGCTTCGGCGGCAATGTCGGCGTGGGCGGCGGCGCGAGCTTCGGCATCGGCAGCAAGACGCGTACCGTCTATGGCGCCGAGCTCGCGGTGCAGCTGCGCCGCCACGGCGACAACACCGTGATCTGGGAAGGCCGCGCCATCACCGAGACGCTGGGCGGCGCCCCGGGATCGCAGCCCGCCGATGGCGCCGGGCGGCTTGCCGCGGCGCTGTTCAAGGGCTTTCCGGGACAGTCGGGCATCACTATCACGGTGAAGTAACCTCCAGCCTGCCACGGTGACATGACCATCCAGATCAACGCCGCGTTCGACAGCGGCAACATCCGCCTGACCGGCATCGACGGCGACACCGTCGATCTCGAGATCGTCCCCGACCATTTGTCGGACTTCTACCAGTGGTTCCACTTCCGCGTCGCCGGCGCGCGCGGGCGGCGGCTGACGTTCCGCATCACCAATGCGGGCAGCGCGGCCTATGCGTTCGGGTGGCCGGGATACCGGGCACGGGTGAGCACCGACCGCGAAGCGTGGCGGCTGACCGACGGGGATTACGCCGATGGCGTGTTCAGCTTCTCCCATCAGTTCGACGGCGATGTGGCGTGGTTCGCCTATTTCGCGCCCTATTCGATGGAGCGGCATGCCGACCTGATCGCGCGCATGGCGGCGAAGCCGGGGGTGACTCATCGCGAGCTGGGGCAGACCCTCGACGGCCGTGCGCTCGACCTGCTCACGCTGGGCGAAGGCCCCAAGCAAGTGTGGCTCTATGCCCGCCAGCATCCCGGCGAATCGATGGCCGAATGGTGGATGGAAGGCGCGCTCGAGAAGCTGACCGATCCCGGCGACGCTGCGGCACAGGCGCTCCGCGAGAAGGCAACGCTGCACATCGTGCCCAACATGAATCCCGACGGCAGCTTCCGCGGGCATCTGCGCACCAACGCCGCGGGCGTGAACCTCAACCGCGAGTGGCACTCGCCCTCGATGGACAAGAGCCCCGAGGTGTTCCTGGTGCGCGGGGCGATGGACGCGACCGGCGTCGACTTCGCGATGGACGTGCATGGCGACGAGGCGATCCCGGCGAACTTCCTGGCGGGGTTCGAGGGGATTCCGTCGTGGACGGACGAACTCGGCGGCAAATTCTACGAATATGGCCGGCGGCTGGCGGCGGCGACGCCGCTGTTCCAGCTCGACAAGGGCTATGACAAGTCGGCGCCGGGCCAGGCCAATCTGTCGATGTCGACCAACCAGCTCGCCGAGCGCTTCGGCGCGGTGTCGATGACGCTTGAGATGCCGTTCAAGGACCACGACCCCAGTCCCGACGCCGCGTTCGGCTGGTCGCCCGAGCGGTGCAAGGCGCTGGCACATGCCTGCCTCGACACGCTCGCCGGCTTCATCGACGAGGTCTGAGATGGACATCCGCGAGGGCGGGCTCGGCGACGCGCAGGTGATCGCCCTGCTCGAAGTGCATGCCGGCGGAATGCTCGCCAACTCGCCGGCCGGGACGTGCCATTTCCTCGATCTGTCGGGGCTGAAGACGCCGGACATCACGTTCCTTTCGGCGTGGGAGGGCGACACACTGCTCGGGATCGGAGCGGTCAAGGCGCTCGATGACGCCACCGGGGAGATCAAGTCGATGCGCACAGCCGAGGCCGCGCTCGGCCGCGGCGTGGGCACCGCGGTGCTGCGCCACATCATCGGACTCGCCCGCGAGCGCGGCTACGCCGAGCTCAAGCTCGAGACCGGCACTGGGCCCGCGTTCGATGCGGCGCATGCGCTCTATGCGCGGCACGGCTTCGTCCCCTGCCCGCCCTTCGCCGATTACGAGGCGACCGATTTCAACCGCTTCTTCGCGCTGGCGCTCGACTAGGAACGCGCGCCACCTTCCGGCCGTTGTTCGCGCGAAGGAGCAACGACATGGCCGACGAAAAAGGTACCGAAACCCAGCCTCGCCCCAATATCTCGACCGAGAATCACATGCCGGGCGACGCGCCGCCGACCGAGACTCAGGACCGCCCCAACATCTCGACCGAGCATCAGAAGCCGGGCGACGCACGCAAGCCCGACGACGGGCTGGGGCGCGACCAGCCCGAGCAGCAGGACGATGGCGGGCGACGCTCGTCGCTGACCGATCCCGACGCAACCTAGGTGTTCGTTCAGTTCCTAATCGCGCATTAGGGATAGAAATTGGCGCTCGATTGACGCCCTTTCGCTATTCAGCCTCCGCAACCATCGGGGGCAAGCGATGAAGGAACTGATGTTCGGCGGCGCGGCCGTGGCGCTGGCGGCGGGCGCCTATTTCCACGGGCCGCTCAAGACCGGCGAGACCTATGACCGGCCGGCGCTCGAAGTCTATCGGGTGGTCGAGTCGACGTCGCTGCCCTCGCTATTCTCCAAGATGGTCTACAACCAGCGCGGCGGCGCGGTGACTCGCGGCGGCGAGCCCGAAAAATCGATGATCTGGTACTTCCATGCCAACGGGCTCCAGGTGGCGAAGTATACGGTCGAGATCATCCCGGTGACCGAAGCGAAGACTCGGGTGCAGACCAGCTTCGAAATGTCGCGGGATGCGGAGAAGGCGCTGGGCAAGGGCTTCGCGATCAAGGGCGCCGACCAGTATAAGGTGATCGGCCGTGTCTCGATGAACGAGCAGATCGACTCGCGGCTCGACAAGCGCTCGTTCGACACCGCCAAGGTATCCGAAGCGATGTCGGCCTATATCCTCACCAACATGAAGCAGATCCAGGGCGAGGCGCTGGAATCGATGGACAAGGCCGCCGAGCAGTTCAAGAAGATGGACGAGGAACGCGCTTATCGGGACGCGCAGGCCGAGAATCGTAAGTACAAGGCCGGCGAGCCGATGACTCAGACCACGCCGAGTCAGTTCCAGTAGTCAAGCATCTCGGCGGTGATCCAGCCGTTGACGTAGTTGAGATAGTAGAGCGCGAAGAGCAGCGCCGAGAGCGCGGTGGTGCGCAGCGCGATCTTGCCCGCGGGGAAGGCACGCGGCGCGCTCTCGGCCTGGCCTTGGACCAGCGTCTCCCCCGCCTCGACGCTGGTGCGTGCATGGAAGGGCAGCACGAGGAACAGCGCCAGGAACCAGAACAGGAAGTAGATCGCCAGCGCGCTGGGCCAACTCATTTGCTCAGACCTCGATCAGCAGGACATCGACGACCGGCTTCTTGCCGGTCCATTTGACCGCGACGCGGCGCGTGGCGAGACGCACGGCCTCGCGCAGTTTCTCGCGGTCACCGCGCCCCGAGGCAGCGGCCTGGGCGGCGGCGAGGCAGGCTTCCTCGAGGAAGGGCTCGCGATCCTCCTCGACCGGCACGCCCTGGATGCGCACCTCGGGCTCGCCCGCGACGCTGCCGTCGGCGCGCAGCGCGACCGCGACCGACATCTGGCCGTAGAGACCGAGCTTGCGCCGCTCGTTGATCGTCGAGCCGTCGGCGGGGAGGATCACGTCGCCGTCGAGCACGAGGCGGCCGGCGGGGGCATGGCCGAGCTTCTCGGGGCCCTTGGGCGCGAGACGGACGATCTCGCCATTCTGCTGGACGACGGCGCGGGCGATGCCCTGCTCCAGCCCGAAGCGCGCCTGCTCGGCCATATGGCGCATCTCGCCGTGGACGGGGACGAGGATCTCGGGGCGGATCCAACGATACATCTCGGCGAGTTCGGGGCGGCCGGGATGGCCCGAGACATGGACGAAGGCCTGGCGATCGGTGACCATCTCCACGCCCTTCTCGGCGAGGGCGTTCATGATGCGGCCGATCGCGATCTCGTTGCCCGGGATCTGCTTGGACGAGAAGATCACGCGATCGCCCCTGTCGAGCTTGAGCGGGTGATTGCCCTCGGCGATGCGCGCGAGCGCGGCGCGCGGCTCGCCCTGCCCGCCGGTGGCGACGATCATCACCTTGTCGCGCGGCAGCGTCATCGCGGTGTCGAAATCCACGGTCTCGGGGAAGTCGCGCAGATAGCCGGTGGCCTTGGCGACGCGCAGGATGCGATCGAGCGAACGGCCAGCGACGCACATCGCGCGACCGGTGTCGCGCGCCGCCTCGCCCAGCGTCTGGAGCCGCGCGGCGTTGGAGGCGAAGGTGGTGACGAGCACGCGGCCCTTCGCCTCGGCGATGACGCGGTCGAGCCCCTCGCGCACCTCCTGCTCCGAGCCCGAGGCCTCGGGGTTGAACACGTTGGTGGAGTCGCAGACCAAAGCGAGCACGCCTCTGTCGCCGATCTCGGTCAGTTCCTGCGCGGTCGAGGGCGAGCCCATCACCGGCGTGTCGTCGATCTTCCAGTCGCCGGTGTGGAACACGCGGCCATAGGGGGTGTCGATGAGGACGGCGTTACCCTCGGGAATCGAGTGGGCGAGCGGGACGTAGCGGATGCCGAACGGGCCGAGCTCGAACGTCTCCTCCTCGCGGACGACGTTGAGCTCGACGCGGTCGGAGACGCCCTCCTCGTCGAGCTTGCCGTGGATCAGGCCCGCGGTGAAGGGCGTGGCGTAGAGCGGGACGCCGAGGTCGGCGGCGAGATAGGGCAGCGCGCCGATATGATCCTCATGCCCGTGAGTCAGCACGATGCCGAGCAGGTCGTCGAGCCGCTCCTCGATGAACTGGAGGTCGGGCAGCATCAGGTCGATGCCGGGATAGTCGGGATTGCCGAAGATCACCCCGCAATCGACCATGATCCACTTGCCGCGGCAGCCATAGAGATTGACGTTCATGCCGATCTCGCCGGAACCGCCGAGCGCGAGGAAGAGAAGTTCGTTGCCGGGTGTCATCTGGTCTTTCGTCATCTGAATTTACCGTCCGACGCCACATGGACACTCGCCATTGGTCTCCATCCGTCACCCCGGCCTTGTGCCGGGGTCCACCCGGAGGCGAGCGATGCGCAAGAGGCGTAGGGTCAGCGCGTAAGGATAAGTGGACCCCGGCACAAGGCCGGGGTGACGGCAGAGGGCAGCACTACGCCGCCCGCGTCCGCTCCCACAGGATCGCCAGCCCCTGAATGGTGAGGTCCGGCTCGACCACGTCGAATACATCCGTGCGCTTCTCGAACAGCACCGCGAGGCCGCCGGTGGCGATCACTTTAACCGGGCGGCCGATTTCCGCCTTCATCCGCGCGACCAGCCCCTCGATCATCGCGACATAGCCCCAATAGATGCCGATATGCATCTGGTCGGGCGTGTTGAGGCCGATCACGCTGGTCGATTGCGGCGCCTCGATCGCGACACGGGGGAGCTTGGCGGCGGCGTTGACCAGCGCATCGAGCGAAAGGTTGATGCCGGGGGCGATGATCCCGCCCTTGTAGGCGCCCTCATAGTCGGCGACCTCGAAGGTGGTCGCGGTGCCGAAGTCGATGACGATGAGGTCGCCCGGGAACTTGTCGTGCGCGGCGATGATGTTGAGCGCGCGGTCGGCGCCCATGTTCTGCGGCTCCTCGACATCGAGACGGATCGGCCAGCCGTCCTTGCCCGCGATCACCGCCTCGGTCTTGAAGTATGTGCTGTACCAGCAATGGGTACGCTGGCGGTACTGAGCGTCGCCGCACGCACGCGCAGCGTGAGGCGTCCGCCCCTGCGGGCAGCCG
>NZ_JBCNMA010000154.1:0-7449 GCF_039595165.1 Sphingomonas sp. | reverse complement strand
ACCATCTCCATGTTCGCCTCGGCGCTGGCGAACATGGAGATGGTGCTCGCCAAATCCGACATGGGTATCGCCGGGCGCTATGCCGCCTTGGTCGAGGACCGCGCGCTGGGCGATGCGATCTTCGGGCGCATCCGCGACGGCTGGCGGACCACGCACGACCAGCTGCTCGAGGTGACGCGACAGACGCGGCTGCTCGAGAAGCACCCGGCGCTGGAGACCTCGATCCGGCTGCGGCTGCCCTATATCGAGCCGCTCAACCTGCTCCAGGTCGAATTGCTCAAGCGGCATCGCGCGGGGGAAACCGATCCCAAGATCGAGCAGGGCATCCTGCTGTCGATCAACGCGATCGCGACGGCGCTGCGAAACAGCGGCTAGGCTTCGAGGAAGGGCGCCGCCACCTCGTCGCGCACACGCACCAGCCGGCCGGTGGCGCGGTCGAGCATCGCCCAGGTCGACACCGCCTCGACCTTCACCTTGCCGTCGGCGCCGGTGAAGCGCATGTGGCGGTCGAAGCGCGCGCCGCGCGGCGGCTCCGGCACCCAGGTCTCGGCGGTGACCGTCTCGCCCGCCGCCACGTTGCCGCGATAGTCGATCTCGTGCCGGGTCACGACCCAGATATAGGCGTCGCGGTGTTCCGCAGGCGCGGCCGCGTGCCAATGCGCCACCGCGACGTCCTGGATCCAGCGGACCCAGACTGCATTGTTGACGTGACCGAGCTCGTCGATGTCGCCGGGCCCGGCGGTGATCGTCTGCGTGAAGCGCGCCATAGTGCTTGACGTTTACGGCAACTGCGCCGCGCAGGGAAGCCGCGACGCGCGATCGCGCTCAAGGGCGCGGCTTGATGTCGGTGTCGTAGATGCGCCAGCGGCGTTGCGCATCGGTCGAGCCGGGCACCTCGGCCACGCGGCGCAACGTGACCGTGCCGCGCATGTTGAACGGGCGGCCGCCCGCCTTGAGCCGGCCATAGGGCTGGACCGGCACGGTCACGTAGCGGCTGCCCGCGGCGCCCTCGATCTCGCCCGGCGCGCCGATATTGGCGTGATATTCGGCATAGCGATCGAAGCTGCGCACGAACGCCTGGCGGTTCATCCCGGCGCGGCCTGGCTCCCACAATTGATAGGCGCGGGCGTAGCGGCCCGCCTCGATCAGCCCGAAGTAGCGCTCGACCACGCGCGCCGCGCCCTGCGCCGAAGCCTCGGGCTGCGGGCTCTCGTCGAGCGGGGCCGTGTCGTTGTCGAGCCCGCCCGGCTCGCCCGGCGCGGGCGGGTCGAGCGGCGCGGGGCTGGCCGTGGCCGCCGGGGCAGGCGCCTCGTCCGCGACGATGTCGTCGGCGATCTCATCGTCCGGCAGCGCCGTCGCATTCCCCGCATCCACCGCCGGGTTTGCCGTCGTGTCGTTCGCCGGCTCGGTCGCCGGCCCGCAGGCGGCGAGCATCAGGGGAAGCAGCAGAAGGGAACGGCGCATATCGACCTCGTTGCGGGATGCAGGGCATCCCAACGCGAGCCGCCGGCGCCGCGTTCCCTCAGTCGAACGCCATCCGGTCGTTGCCGACAAAGCCCAGCCGGGTGACTCCCGCTCGCTTGACCGTCGTCAGAACATTGGCGAACCGCTCGTAACGCGCCGCCTCATCGGCCTTGAACTGGAGCACGCCGTCCGCCGCGACGGTCGAGGCGAGCAGCGCGGGGAGCTCGGCATCGGATATCGCGCGCCCGTCCCATGCCAGCGCGCCATCGGCGGCGATGTCCAGCCGGTGCGGCGTGTCGAGCACCGGTCCGGGCGGCCCGTTCGGAAGCTCGACCGGCAATTTGTGCGTGGCTGTCGGAATGGTGATGATCATCATGATCAGCAGCACGAGCATCACGTCGATCAGCGGCGTGGTGTTGATTGCCGAAAACGGCTCGGGCTGGGGCGAAGCAGTGAAACGACGCATGAGTCACCTCCCGTTCAGAGATGATATATCATGCCATATCTTTGGCGAGACGCAAGCCCTAGCAGCTTTCGTATTTCCAGTGCCGCTTCTTGCCCTCGCGGATCCACGCGACCGCGTCGGCGAGGCGCTTGTCGCGCGTGGCGTCGCGCTTGGCCTCGGCGATCCATTCGCAATAGTCGCGGCGCGCGCCCGGCGGGAAGGCGTCGAACCGCTCGGCGGCGAGCGAATCCCGCGCGAGTGCCTCGGCGAGCGCCGCGGGCACCTCAGCCTCGGGCTTGGGCGGCCTGGCCTCGCGCCTGGGCAGGCTGCCCGATTCGATCAGCGCCATCGCTTCGCGCACCTGCGCCTCCAGTTCGGCCTCGCCGGGCAGGTCGGCGAGTGATTCGAGGCGGCCGAACTGGCCCATCGCCTCGCCCTCCTTCCCGGTCGCCATCTGGTCGCGATACCAGAAGCCGAAGCTCGCATGGCGCTGGAATCCCGCCATGTGCGCGAGCGGGCGGCCGCGATGCGAGAAGGCGGGCATGCCCCATTTGATGCCTTCCTCGATCTCGGGACAGGCGGCATGGACGCGAGCGCGCAGCCAGTCGAGGATCGGCCGGGCGAACTCGACCTGGCGCGCGATATAGGCGTCGATTCGCGGGTCGGTTGCCATGGCGCTCTCCCTTTTGCGGAATGCTCCGCCCGAAGCGCGCGCCAGTCAAGAACCCGGCGGGCAAGCGTCAGGGGTTCAGCGCGACCTCGTCGCCATCGCCGAGCTCGGCCTCGTCGATCGTGCCGTCGTCGAATTCTTCCTGGAGCGCGTCCTCCTCGGCGTCGTCGGCATCGTCCTCGGCGACGGCTTCCTCGCCGACCTCGTCGGACACCATCAGCAGCTCGTCCTCCTCCTCGTCATCGTCGAGCTCCTCGCCGAGATCGGGGTTGAGGTCGGTCAGGATCGTGCCGTCGGTCGGGCCGTCGCGCGTCGCCTCGAGGATCTCGGCGCGCTGGCTCTCATCATAGCCGTCTTCGTCGTAACCGTCGTCGCCGGGGCCGCGCCCCGGAATCTGCATGCCGCCCATCGCAGCCCTCCAATGCTTCTCCTGAAGCGCGAACGGCGGAGGCACGTGCGCGGTTCCTTGGCGGCGCGACGAAAGACAGGCTCTTTCTGATTAGGCGATGCCGGCCGGGGCCTCAGCTGCGGCGAAACAGCTTACCCCGTTCGGTGACGAAGACGACCAGCAACGCGGTGAGGCCGAGCGCGGTGAAGCCGAGATAGAGCGGCACCGTGGTGCCGTCGAACGCCTGGCCGATCAGCGCGCCGAGCACCGCCGCGCCCATCGTCGAGATGAAGCCCTGAAGGCTCGACGCGGTGCCCGCGATCTCACCCATATTCTCCATCGCCATCGCCGAGAAATTGGAGTTGGCGAGCGCCATCGCGGCCATCATCGGCGCCTGCAGCGCGATGAACACCCACAGATTCTCGCCGCCGAGCAGGATCACCGTCAAGTGCACCACCGCGAGCACCGTCGTCACCACCAGCGCGAAGTGCGAGAGGAAGCGCATGCCGAAGCGCATCACCAGGCGCGAGTTCATGAACGAGCCCAGCGCCATCAGCCCGGCGACCGAGGCGAACACCGCGGTGAGCAGCTCGGGCCGCTTGAACACGTCGTAGACGATCTGCTGGATCGAGCCGATGAACGAGAAGAAGCACCCCGAGATGGCGGTGGTGGCGAAGGTGTAACCCACCGCCCAGCGGTCGCGGGACATGGTGCGGTAGCCGCGCCAGATCTCGCGCAGGTCGAACGGGTGGACCGACTCGCGCGCGAGCGTCTCGGGCATGCGGGTGGCGAACCAGATCAGCACCAGCGCCGCGACCGTCGCGATGCCGCCGAAGATCGGCCGCCAGTCGCCGAAGACGATCACCATCAGCTGGCCCCAGCCGGGCGCGAGCACCGGCACGACCATGAAGGTCATGAAGGCGAGGCTCATCACCCGCGCCATCGCGCGGCCCTGGAAACAGTCGCGCACCAATGCCACCGTCACCACGCGCCCCGCCGCGACCGCCGCGCCGCTCGCTGCACGAGCGAGCAGCAGCAGCTCGAAGCTGCCCGCGAAGGCGGCGACCGCATTGGTCAGGACGTAGAAAGCGAGCGCGATGGCGATCACCGGCTTGCGCCCGTAGCGGTCGGCGAGCGGGCCGTGGAACAGCTGTGCCACGCCGAAGCCGAGCATGAAGGCGGTGATGACGTACTGGCGATGGTTGGGGTGCGTCACGCCGAGCTCGTCGCTGATCGACGGAAGCGCCGGCAGCATCGAATCGATGCCGAGCGCGGTCAGCGCCATGATCGAGGCAATCAGCGCGACGAATTCAGGCATCGGGATCGGCGAGCGGTTCGCAGCTTCGCCGGGCTGGTGGCCGGGTTCGGGAGAGGTCTGCGCGTCCATGCGAGGCCCAATGCCGGATCGTCACCGGCGCGTCACCCCACGGGTTGATCTTTTTTGCCGCATCGCCTAGTGTATTGTTCAACTAATACGGTGGAGTTTGTACATGACCCGGAACTGGCTGGTCCTTCCCCTCGCGGCGGCGCTTGCGGCCTGCGGCGGCGGCGAGGGCGATGGCGCGAGCATCTCGGTCAAGAGCGGCGACGGCGAGGCGAGCGTCAAGACCGACAAGGACGGCCGCGTCGCGATCAAGGCGCCGGGCTTCGAGGGCTCGCTCAAACTGCCCAAGTTCGAGATCGGCGCCGAGAATTTCGAGATCGACGGGCTCAAGCTCTATCCCGGCTCGACCATCGCCAGCCTCAATGTCGACGCCAACCAGGGAGCCGGCAGGAATGGGGGCGGCAACGACAGCGTCCGCGTCCAGTTCGATGCGCCCGCCGCGGCCGACCGCGTGCGCGGCTGGTTCCGCGAGCAGATGCAGGCCGCCGGGTTCACGATCGCCGCCAGCGGCAGCGAGATCAAGGGCAAGACCAGCGAGGGCAGCGACTTCACCTTGAAGCTCGACCCCACCGGCGATGCCAAGAGCCGCGGCACGCTGACCGTGCTGGGCCAATAGTACTAACCCAATCCTCCCCCGCCAGGGGGAGGTGTCAGCGAAGCTGACGGAGGGGGCGGATGCCAGAACACTGGTGGCTCGTTTCCTCCCCCTCCGTCGCCTTCGGCGCCACCTCCCCCTGGCGGGGGAGGATGAAGGGAAGGCAATGATCAATTCCGGCGCTGCGTAGGCGCAAGGACTGCGGGAGAGGCGCACGGCACCGCGCCTCTCCCGCCTCTGTTCGCGCGCCGTGCGAAGGTCTATTCCGGAGGGAATCGTTTCCGGAGTTACCTCGATATGCTCGACACGCCGCCCACCCCCGAACAGACTGGCGTCCCGCTGGTCAGCCTCGCCGACCAGGCGCGCGATCCCGACGGCTTCGCCGCGGCGCTGGGCGGGTCGTTCGAGCGGTTCGGCTTCGCGATGGTGTCCGATCATGGCGTGCCGCAGGACCTGATCGAGCGCGCCTGGGCGGCGACCAAGGCGTTCTTCGAGCTGCCCGAGGACGAGAAGCGGAGCTATTTCGTCGCGGGCGGCGGCGGGGCGCGCGGCTACACCCCGTTCAAGACCGAGATCGCCAAGGGCGCCGAATATGTCGACTTGAAGGAATTCTGGCACATCGGGCGCGAGCTGCCCGCCGGGCACCGGTTCGAAGCGAACATGGCGCCCAACATCTGGCCCGACCGGCCCGAGGGCTTCCGCGAGACTTTCCTCGAGCTGTTCGCGGCGTTCGATGCGGCGGGCGACAAGCTGCTGTCGGCGATCGCGCGGCATCTGGGGCTCGAGCCGGACTGGTTCGACCCGGCGGTCAGGGACGGCAATTCCGTCCTGCGCCTGCTCCATTATCCGCCGGTGACCGAGGACGCGCCGAACGTCCGCGCCGGCGCGCATGAGGACATCAACCTCATCACCCTGCTGCTCGGCGCGGAGGAAGCCGGGCTCGAACTGCTCGACAAGGACGGCGAGTGGCTGCCGGTCAAGCCGCCCGAAGGCGCGATGGTCGTCAATGTCGGCGACATGCTG
Organism: Sphingomonas sp.; assembly: GCF_039595165.1. Taxonomy (GTDB): domain Bacteria; phylum Pseudomonadota; class Alphaproteobacteria; order Sphingomonadales; family Sphingomonadaceae; genus Sphingomonas. Next base: position 1,480 of record NZ_JBCNMA010000154.1, on the reverse strand, counting down.
CAGCGGCTGACCAACCATGTCCTGCCCTCGACCACGCACCGCGTGGTCAACCCGCCGGTCGAGCGCCGTGGCGCCCCGCGCTACTCGATGCCGTTCTTCCTGCACCCCGCGCCCGACTTCCTGATCAAGGCGCTGCCGCAATGCGTGACCGCCGGGAATCCGGAGCGCGAGCCGCCGATCACCGCGCACGACTATCTGGCGGAACGGCTGCGCGAGATCGGGCTGACGAAGAAGTAGACCCGACGAAGAAGTAAACCCGGCAAAACTATTCCTCCGTCGTCCCGGACTTGTTCCGGGGTCCACCGTGCCGCAAAGAGCCGCCTCGGGCGATTCTTGCCGCCCGGTGGACCCCGGCACGAGGCCGGGGTGACGAAAGCGTTGGGGAAGAAGTTTGACCGAACCGTTGCGCGTCGCGCTTGCAGGCCTTGGCACCGTGGGCGCGGGCGTGATCCGCCTGATCGACGCCAATGCCGAGCTGATCGCGCGCCGTGCCGGCCGGCCGATCGAGATCGTCGCGGTGAGCGCGCGCGACCGCGCCAAGGACCGCGGCGTCGACATCACGCGCTTCGACTGGGTCGACGACATGACCGAGCTCGCCCGCCATCCGCAGGCCGAAGTCGTGGTCGAGCTGATCGGCGGATCGGACGGCCCTGCTCTCGCGCTCGCTCGCGCGACGCTGGCGGCGGGCAAGGGCCTGGTCACCGCCAACAAGGCGATGATCGCGCATCACGGGCTCGAACTCGCGCAGGTCGCCGAGAAGACCGACACGCCGATGAAGTTCGAGGCAGCGGTGGCGGGCGGCGTGCCGGTGATCAAGGGGCTGCGCGAGGGCGCGGCGGCGAACCAGATCGACCGTGTCTACGGCATCCTCAACGGCACCTGCAATTTCATCCTGTCCAAGATGGAGGCGGAAGGCCGCGACTTCGGCGAAGTGCTGGCCGAGGCGCAGGCCGCGGGCTTCGCCGAGGCTGATCCGAGCTTCGACATCGACGGAGTCGATGCCGCGCACAAGCTCTCGATCCTGGCCAGCATCGCATTCGGCTCGCAGCCGGCATTCGGCGACGTCGCGATCGGCGGCATCCGCCACCTGCTCGCCGCCGACATCGCCGAGGCCGCGGCGCTCGGCTATCGCGTGCGCCTGCTCGGCATCGCGGACTTGAACGGCAACGGGCTGTTCCAGCGCGTCCATCCGCACCTCGTGCCGCTCGCGCATCCGCTGGCGCATGTGCTGGGTCCGACCAACGCGGTGGTGGCGGAGGGCAATTTCGTCGGCCGGCTGCTGTTCCAGGGCGCCGGCGCGGGCGACGGCCCGACCGCCTCGGCGGTGGTCGCCGACCTGATCGACATCGCACGCACCGAGTTCGGCCCGCCCTATGCGATGCCCGCCGCCAGCCTGGCGAAAGAGCCTGCCGCCCCCACCGGCGAGCGCCGCAGCCGCGCCTATCTGCGCTTCACCGTCGCCGATAAGGTGGGCGTGCTC
>NZ_JBCNMA010000153.1:0-7601 GCF_039595165.1 Sphingomonas sp. | reverse complement strand
AGGGCGGCACCGCCCTACCGATAAACGATCACCGGAATTTTCGTATGGGTCAGCACGCGCTGCGTCTCGCTGCCGATACCGCACTCGCGTCCGGCTTCGTGCGCGCGCCGGCGCTCGAACATGCCGGGCTCGAGGGCGCGCTGATCCTCGCGCGTCAAGTCGCCGCAAACCCGTTGCGTCCGGCAACCGAATGATTATATACCGACCGATATGGAAACCGCTACAGCCCCCGCCGTCAAAGGCCGCCCGCGCGAATTCTGCGTCGATGCCGCGCTCGCGGCGGCGCTGCGCGTGTTCTGGAGCAAGGGCTATGAGGGCGCCTCGCTCAACGATTTGACCGAGGCGATGGGCATCACCCGCCCCAGCCTCTACGCCGCGTTCGGCAACAAGGAAGCCCTGTTCCGCAAGACGCTCGACCTCTATGAGGAAGAGAAGCTCTGCTACATCAGCAAGTCGCTCGAGCAGCCGACCGCGCGCGAGGTCGCGCGGCACCTGCTCCGCGGCAGCATGGAAAACCAGACCAGCAAGAGCGAGCCGCATGGCTGCCTCGGCGTGATCAGCTCGGTCGCGTGCGGCGCGGAGGCGGAGTGCATCCGCCAGGAAGTGCTCGAGCGCGGCAAGGTCGCGCGCCGTGCGCTGGTCGCGCGGCTCGAACGTGCGAAGGAGGAGGGCGACCTGCCCGCCACCGCCGATGTCGAGGGGCTGACCAGCTTCATCTACGCGATCATGCAGGGAATGGCGGTGCAGGCCGGCGCCGGCGCGACGCGCGCCGATCTCGAACGGCTGATCGACACCAGCATGGCGATGTGGCCGTCCAAATAAGGGCTGGCCCAACCAGGGCTTTCAGCGACCGTTCATAAAAATATATCGAGCGGTATAAAAAGTCGTTGACGCAGCGCAGCAGGGTTTCTATACCGGGTGGTATAGAAGTTGGACTCGCCTCCCGGGCAGGTCCCCGCATCGAAAGGGAAAGCCGATGCAGAAAGACTGTACCGTACCCCAGGTCTGACGACGGGCTGAGGCCCGCTCATCCGACATCATCCACGATCCGGCGGCGTCCGGCGAACCTGTAGTTCGCCGCGTGAGGGCGCGCGTCTGCGCCGGCTCGCACCCCGAATTCATGCCGCGCTCCCCGCGACGGCAAACCGCGGCGTTCGCGCCGCGAACAGAGGAGACATGCACCATGGCGTATCTTGCCTTTGCCCAGCCCGACCTGGCTCCCGCCTATGCCTTCGAGGCCGGCCCGGCGCTTCGTCACGCCCCCGAACCCGCGCGCTTCTCGGCGCTCGAATGGTCGGTGGTCGCGCTGGCCGAGCGCGACAAGCTTTCGAGCCTGCGCGAGCCCGGCCGCATGGCCATGGCCCTCGGCAGCCTGTTCGGCGAGAAGCGCAGCACGCGGCTGGCCGATCCCAAGCTCGAGGCGCTGCGGCGCATGGCCGTGCTGACCTGGCACCACGGCTATCGCGTCGCCCAGTCCACGGTGCGCGGCTTCCTCGCCGCCGGCTTCACCCCCGACCATTACGAACTGCTCACCGGCAGCATCGTCGCTGCACGCGCCAAGCGCGACCGGAGGAACCCGCGATGAACATGATCACCCGTATCGAACCCGTCGAAGAACTTCCCGCCCGCCGCCGTTTCCGCGACTGGCCGCTGTGGCAGCGCGCCTCGGCGATCGTCCTTCCGCTCGTCGCCGTCGGCGCGGGCGTGGGCGTCTTCAACCGCGAGAGCCCGGCGCTCGCCGCGCCGCCGCCGCCCACCGTCACCGTCGCCACCCCGCTGGCGCGCGACCTCACCGAATGGGACGACCATGTCGGCCGGTTCGAGGCGTCAAAGAGCGTCGAGGTGCGCCCGCGCGTATCGGGCGCGGTGACCGCGGTGCACTTCACCGACGGCGCGATCGTGCAGAAGGGGCAATTGCTCTTCACCATCGATCCGCGTCCGTTCGCCGCGTCGCTCAACGAGGCGCGCGCCGGCGTCGCCCAGGCGCAGAGCGACCTCGCGCTGGCCGAGGCCGATCTCGCCCGCGCCAGCCGGCTGCTGGCCGAGGACGCGGTGTCGAAGAGCGACCATGACCGGCTCGCCGCGCGTGTCCGTGCCGCTCGCGCCTCGCTCGCCGCGGCGCAGGCCCGGGTCGGCGCGCGCGCGCTCGACGTCCAGTTCACCCAGGTCCGCGCGCCGATCACCGGCCGCATCTCCGACCGCCGCGTCGATGCCGGCAACCTCGTTTCGACCGCGGATGCCGGGGGCGGGACGTTGCTGACCACGATCAACGCGCTCGATCCGATCTACTTCACCTTCGACAGCTCGGAGGCGCTCTACCTCAAGGCGCAGCGCGAGCGGTCCAAGTCCGGCGCCGCGCCGCAGCAGGTCGAGATCCGGCTGCAGGACGAGAGCGGCTACAACTGGAAGGGCAGGGTGGACTTCACCGACAACGGGATCAGCGCCCAGTCGGGCACGATCCGCGCGCGCGCGGTGATCGACAACCCGGACTATTTCCTCGCCCCCGGCATGTTCGGCAACATGCGCCTGACCGGCGGCTCGCCCGAGCGCGCGCTGCTGGTCCCCGATGCCGCGGTGCGCACCGACCAGGCGCGCAAGGTCGTGTTCGTGGTCGGCAAGGACGGTACCGTCGCGGCGAAGGAAGTCACGCCGGGTCCGCGCATCGGCAGCCTGCGCACGATCCGCGCCGGCCTCGCGCCGACCGACAAGGTGGTGATCCAGGGACTGCAGATGATCCAGCCGGGCGCCAAGGTGACCGAGCGCGTCGGCAAGATCGAGGCGCCGCGTGCCCCGGCCGCGCCGCCGCCGGCCGCCATCAACGAACCCGCGGCCTCGCAGGCGACCATCGCCGCGCGCTGAGTGCGCGAACCATGACCGACTAAACCACTCCGCCCGCAGCCTTGCGGGCGGAGCTAGCCAAGGCTTTGCCCGATGCGCTTCAGTCATTTCTTCATCCGCCGCCCGATCTTCGCGGGCGTGATCGCGATCCTCATCACGATCATCGGCGCCTTCGCCTATTTCGGGCTGCCGGTGTCGCAATTCCCCGCCGTCGTGCCCCCGACGGTCACGGTCAGCGCCAATTATCCCGGCGCCTCGGCCGAGACCGTCGCCGACACCGTGGCCGCGCCGATCGAGCAGCAGATCAACGGCGTCGACAACATGCTCTACCAGTCGTCGCAGTCGACTGGTGACGGGCGGGTGACGATCACCGTCACCTTCAAGCTCGGCACCGACCTCGATACCGCGCAGGTGCTGGTGCAGAACCGCGTCGCGCTCGCCGAGCCGAGCCTGCCCGAAGAGGTGCGCCGCCAGGGCGTGGTGGTGCGCAAGACCTCGCCCTCGTGGCTGATGGCGGTCAACGTGCTGTCGCCCGACGGGTCGCTCGATCGCGGCTATGTCTCCAACTATGCGCTGACCCAGATCAAGGACCGGCTGACCCGCATCGACGGGATCGGCGACGTCCAGGTGTTCGGCGCGCGCGACTATGCGATGCGCGTGTGGATCGACCCCGGCCGCACCTCCGCGCTCGGCCTCACCGCGGGCGAGGTGGTCGCCGCGCTGCGGGCGCAGAACATCCAGGTCGCCGCCGGCACCGTCGGCCAGCCGCCGTTCGATACCGGCGCCGCGCAGCAGCTCAGCGTCGAGACTCAGGGCCGCTTCAAGACCGCCGACGAGTTCGCCGACATCATCGTCCGCACCGACCCCAGCGGCGCGATCACCCGCGTCCGCGACGTGGCGCGAGTCGAGCTCGGCGCCGAGGATTATGGCGTCAACGCCTATCTCTCGGGCCAGGATTCGATCATCATGGGCGTGACCCAGCGCCCGGGCACCAACGCGCTCGCCGCGGCGGAGGGCGTCAAGGCCGAGCTTGCCGAGGCCGCCAAGAGCTTCCCCAAGGGGCTCGAATACCGGATCATCTGGAACCCGACCGAGTTCATCAGCGAATCGATGAACGCGGTGGCCGAGACGCTGCTCGAGGCGGTGCTGCTCGTGGTGCTCGTGATCCTCGTCTTCCTGCAGAGCTGGCGCGCCGCGATCATCCCGATCGTCGCGATTCCGGTCTCGCTGATCGGCGCCTTCGCGGTGCTGGCGGCGCTGGGCTACTCGCTCAACACGCTGTCGATGTTCGGCCTCGTGCTCGCGATCGGCATCGTCGTCGACGACGCGATCGTCGTGGTCGAGAATGTCGAGCGCAACCTCGAGCACGGCCTGTCGCCGCGCGAGGCGGCGCACAAGTCGATGGACGAGGTGTCGGCGGCGCTGGTCGCGATCGTGCTGGTGCTGTGCGCGGTGTTCGTGCCGACCACCTTCCTCACCGGCATCACCGGCGAGTTCTACCGCCAGTTCGCGGTGACCATCTCGGCCGCGACGATCATCTCGCTGATCCTCTCGCTCACCCTCTCGCCCGCGCTCGCCGCGCTGCTGCTCCGCCCCAAGGCGGAGGAGGCGCCGGCCAGCGGGTGGCGGCGCGTGGTGTGGCGCGCGGGCGACTGGTTCAACCGCAACTTCGACCGGCTCGGCGACTGGTACGCCGGGATCACCCAGCGCTTCGCTTCGGCGCCCAAGCGGATGTTCGCGGTCTATGGCGGGCTCGTCCTCGCCACCGGCGCAATCTTCTGGTCGACCCCGGCCGGGTTCATCCCCGCGCAGGACCAGGGCTATGCGCTCGCCGCGATCCAGCTGCCCCCGGGCAGCTCGATCGAGGAGACCGACCGCGTGCTCAAGAAGGCGGTGAAGAAGCTGCTCGAAGTGCCCGGCACCGAGGCGGCGGTGATGTTCTCGGGCTTCGACGGCGCGTCGAGCACCCAGGCGTCGAACGCCGCGGCCGCCTATGTCACGTTCAAGCCGTTCGAGGAGCGTGCCGGCACCGACCGCACCGAGCTGAACATCGAGAACGACATGCGCGCCGCGCTCGCCGACATGAACGAGGCGATCGTCTTCGTCATCCCGCCGCCCGTCATCCAGGGCGTCGGCAATGGCGGCGGCTATCGCATGATGGTGCAGGACCGCAGCGACGCCGGCTACCAGGCGCTCGAGCAAGCCGCCGGCGGCGTGATCGGGGAGGCGCACAAGAGCAAGGAGCTCGCCAACGTCTTCACGCTCTACAACACCGCGACGCCGCGCATCTATGCGGACATCGACCGCGCGAAGTCCGACATGCTCGGCGTCCCCGCGAGCCGCGTGTTCGAGGCGATGCAAGTCTATCTCGGCTCGTCCTACGTCAACGACTTCAACCTGCTCGGCCGCACCTTCCGCGTGACCGCGCAGGCGGATGCGCAGTTCCGTGACGATCCGGCCGACATCGCGCAGCTCAAGACCCGGTCGAACGCGGGCGGGATGGTGCCGATCGGCGCCGTCGCGACCTTCCAGGACCGCACCGGGCCGTATCGCGTGACCCGCTACAACCTCTTCCCCGCGGTCGAGGTCGATGGCGACACCGCGCCGGGCTATTCGACCGGCCAGGCGCTGGCGAAGATGGAGGTGATCGCCAAGAACCTGCCGCAGGGCTTCACCGCGGAGTGGACCGACCTCGCCTTCCAGCAGAAGGCGGCGGGCAATGTCGCGGCGCTGATCTTCGCGCTGTCGGTGGTGTTCGTCTTCCTGGTGCTGGCGGCGCAGTTCGAAAGCCTGATGCTGCCGATCTCGATCATCCTGATCGTGCCGATGACGCTGCTGGCCGCGATGCTCGGCGTCAACTTCCGGGGGCTGGACAACAACATCCTGACCCAGATCGGCCTGATCGTGCTGATCGGCCTGGCGGCGAAGAACGCGATCCTGATCGTCGAGTTCGCCAAGCAGGCCGAGGAGCGCGGCGCCACCGCGCTGCAGGCGGCGGTCGAGGCGGCGCGGGTCCGGCTCCGGCCGATCCTGATGACCAGCTTCGCCTTCATCCTGGGCGTGCTGCCGCTGGTGACGGCGTCGGGCCCGGGCTGGGAGCTGCGCCAGGCGCTGGGCACCGCGGTGTTCTACGGCATGATCGGCGTCACCGCCTTCGGCCTGGTCTTCACCCCGACCTTCTACGTCGCGTGCCGCGCACTCGCCGACCGGATCAAGCGCCGCCCGCGTGGCGGTGCCCCGGTGGCCGAAGTGCAGCCGGCGGAGTGATGTCGATGTCTGCAAATCCTCCCCCGCCAGGGAGTGCGAGGTTGGATTGCCCCCGGCGATCCAAGGTCGTGCCGGGGGCACGACCGACCTTGCACTGCGTCAGCCCCGGACTTGTTCCGGGGCTGACGGAGCGGGCGGATGCCAGACCATTGGCGGCTCGCTTCCTCCCCCTCCGTCACGCTGCGCGTGCCACCTCCCCCTGGCGGGGCAGGATTGGAGGCCAACTGTCGATCTGTTTCGAAAGGAGCTCCACATGCTTCGCAATCTGATGATCGCCGCGTCGGCGCTGACGCTCGCCGCCTGCGCCACCGGCCCCGATTATGCCGCACCCCAGACGCCTTCGGCCGCGGCGGGCAAGTTCGTCGCCGCGACCAGCCCGGCGGTCGATCCGCTGGCGCCGGTCGATGCCGACTGGTGGCGGCTGTACGACGATCCCGCGCTCGACCAGCTGGTCGCCGACGCGCTCGCGGCCAACACCGACGTCCGCGTCGCGGTCGCGCGGCTTGCCCGCGCTCGCGCTTCGCTGCGCGAGGTGCGCACCGACCGGCTGCCCGAGGTGGGGGTCGGGGCGGGGGCGAGCTATGGCCGCCTGCCCGAGAGCCAGCGCGGCCCCGGCGCGCCGCGCGAGGACTGGTCGATCGATGCCGGGCTCGAGGTGAGCTACGAGGTCGATCTCGCGGGCCGCGTGACGCGCGGGATCGAGGCGGCGCGCGGCGACGTCGGCGCGGCCGAGGCCGATGTCGAGGCCGTTCGCGTGACCGTCGCCGCTGAGACCGCGCGCGCCTATGCCGATGCCGCGGCCTCGGCCGAGCGCATCGCGGTCGCCGAACGCATCGTCGAGCTGCTCGACCGCTCGCTCGGCCTGACCGAGCGGCGGCGCGAGGTCGGGCTCACCACCGGGCTCGACACCGCGCGCATCGCGACGCTGCGCAACCAGCGCCAGGCCGAGATCCCGGCGCTGGCGGCCGAGCGCGACGCGGCGCTGTTCCGGCTCGCGACGCTGACCGGCCGCGCGCCCGCCGACCTGCCGCCGATCGCGCGCGAGCGGGTGGCGACGCTGCGCCTCGACCAGCCGATCCCGGTCGGCGACGGCGCGCAGCTGCTCGCCCGCCGTCCGGACATCCGCGCCGCCGAGCGCCGCCTCGCCGCCGCCACCGCGCGGATCGGCGTGGCGACCGCGGACCTCTATCCCCGCATCACCCTCGGCGGCTCGATCGGGTCGACCGGGCCGAATATCGGCGACGTGTTCGGCGGCGGGCCGCTGCGCTGGCTGCTCGGCTCGCTGATCAACTGGTCGTTCACCGACCAGGCGCGGGGCCGCGCGCGCATCGCCGGGGCGGAGGCGGACACCCAGGCGGCGCTCGCCGAGTTCGACGGCACCGTGCTGCGGTCGCTGCAGGAGACCGAGACCGCGCTCTCCGCCTATGCCCGCGCGCTCGATCGGCGCATCGCGCTCAAGGCCGCGCACGACGCCGCCGAGCGCGCCGCGCGCATCG
>NZ_JBCNMA010000152.1:0-7602 GCF_039595165.1 Sphingomonas sp. | reverse complement strand
CGTTGTCGGTGGAGCAGATCCAGGCCGGTGGCTTCGTCACCCTGTCGGTGTTCGGTGACGTGCGCGCGGAGGGCGATGTCGCCCTGCGGGCTTCCTCCCCCTCCGTCGCGCTACGCGCGCCACCTCCCCCTGGCGGGGGAGGATTTGTACCGACCGGTGACTGTTGAATGTCGAGTTTCCTGAATCTCCCCTTCGGACTGACGCTCGACCGCTCGTTTCCGTTCGTCCGTCGCGCGGAGGCCCCGCCGCAGCCGCTCGAGCTCGGACCCGGCGACCCCGCCCCGCGTCCCTATGTCCGCACCACCGGATCGCTCAGCCGGCGCATGATCCTGATCGCGGCGGCGTGGATCACGCTGCTGCTCACCGGCGGCGGCTTCGCGCTCGATCGCGTGCTGACCGGCGCGATCACGCGCAACTTCGACGACGGGCTTGAATATCTGCTGACTTCGCTGATCGTCTCCGCCGAGATCGATTCCGAAGGACAGATCGCCTTCAATCGCCAGCTGTCCGACCAGCGCTTCCTCGAGCCCTATTCGGGCCTCTACTGGCAAGTCTCCGGCAAGGGCTACGAGCCCTTCCCGTCGCGCTCGCTATGGGATCGCCAGCTGCGCATCGACCGGGCGCATCAGGACCAGGAAGTCCACACCTACGATTCGGATCAATTCCCCGACCACCGGCTGCGCGTGGTCGAGCGCGACCTCAAGATCCCCGGCTCGCCGGTGCGCTGGCGGTTCCAGGTGGCGCAGAGCCGCGACATGCTCGACGCGCAGATCGCGGCGCTGCGCAAGACGCTGGTGCGCAGCTTCCTGCTGCTCGCCGCCGGCCTGATCGTGATGGCCGCGCTGCAGACCTGGTACGGGCTGATCCCGCTGCGCAAGCTGCGCATCGCCATCCAGCGCATGCGCACCGGCAAGGAATCGCGGATCGAGGGCGCGATGCCGGCCGAGGTCGCGCCGATGGTCGAGGAGCTCAACGCGCTCGTCGCGCACAACGACAAGCAGGCCGAGGAAGCCCGCCGTCACGCCGGCAACCTCGCGCATGCGCTCAAGACTCCGCTCACGGTGATCATGAACGCCGCCACCGCCGAGGCGGCGGACCTGCCCGCCACGGTGGTGCGCGAGGCGCGGACGATGCGCCGCCAGGTCGACCATCACCTCGCCCGCGCCCGCGCCGTCGGCCGCCGCGGCAGCGCGCACAGCCGCGCGCCGGTGTGGCCCAGCGTCGAGTCGGTCGAGCGCGCGGTCTCGCGCCTCTACCCGCATGTCCGCATCGATACCGACGGGCCCAAGGACCTCGTCGCGCATATCGAGCGCCAGGACCTCGACGAGATCATGGGCAACCTCGTCGAGAACGCCGCCAAGTACGGCGGCGGCAGCGTATTCGTGACGGTCAGCGCGCAGGCCGGCTTCGTCGAGATCCTGATCGAGGACGACGGCGTCGGCATCCCCGAGGCGGATCGAATCCGCATCTTCGACCGCGGCGTGCGGCTCGACACCGGCAAGCCGGGCACCGGCCTCGGCCTCGCCATCGTCCGCGACGTCGCCGAGATTTACGACGGCACGGTGAGCCTGGAGGAGAGCGAGGACCTCGGCGGGCTGCTCGTGCGGCTGAGGCTGCCGGCGGCGGGCTAGAGGAAAACCGTCACCCCAGCGAAAGCTGGGGTCTCGTTCGTCACGCGTCGCGAGTGCGGCTGGAGGCCCCAGCTTTCGCTGGGTGGCGGCGGAAGGCCCTATCCCATCACCCCGGAAAACCGCCATCGTCCCGTCACCGGGCTCAACACCAGGTCGCAGCCGCAGTCGCGGCACTTGGTCTCGAATTCGCCGCGTCCCGGACGGTCGCGGCGGCGCGGGCGGTGGATGCCGATATGGCACCTTATTCCGGCTTTCTTCGTGGCAGCCTTGGGCGGTGGCATCGCCGTCTGCTCCTCGTTCAGCCCCCTGAACGCGCCCCTGTCACCGCGGTTGGTGCCCGCCGATCAAGGCAGCTTTCGGGCGGTGGCTTGGTCAAATAGGGCACCGGCCTTCAAAGCCCGCGCATCGCCTCCGCCGCGATCGTCAGGCTGCGCTTGCGCGCGTCATGGTCGAAGATCGAGCTGACCAGCATCACCTCGTCCACTCCCGTCCGCGCGATGAACCGCGCCAGCCCGTCGCGTACCTTCCCGGGCCCGCCGATCGCGGTGCACGACAGCACCTGGTCGAGCATCGCCCGCGCCTGTGGCGGAATCGTCTCCAGATAGCCCTTCACCGGCGGCGGCATGCGAATGCCGGTGCCGGTCGTGCGCAACGCCACGAAGGTCTGCTGCATCGAGGTCGCGAGCAGTTCCGCCTCATCATCGGTCTCCGCCGCGAACACGTTGAACCCGGCCATGGCACACGGCTCGGCGAGCACCGCCGAGGGGCGGAACAGCCGCCGATAGACATCGAGCGCCTCGTCGAGCGATCCCGGCGCGAAATGCGAGGCGAAGGCATAGGGCAGCCCAAGCGCAGCCGCGAGCTGCGCGCCGTACAGGCTCGATCCGAGGATCCACAATTCCGGCCGTGCCCCGCCACCCGGCACCGCGGCGATCCCGGTCTGGCCGTCGTCCGCGAAATAGCTCTGCAGCTCGACGATATCCTGCGGGAAGGCGTCGGAGCTGCTCTCCAGCGTCCGCCGCAGCGCCCGCGCGACCTTCTGGTCGCTCCCCGGCGCGCGGCCGAGTCCCAGGTCGATCCGCCCCGGGAACAGCGCGTCGAGCGTCCCGAACTGCTCGGCGATCACCAGCGGCGCATGGTTGGGCAGCATGATCCCGCCCGCGCCGACGCGGATCGTCGAGGTCGCCGCGCCGACATGCGCGATCACCACCGCCGTCGCCGCGCTCGCGATCCCCGGCATGCCGTGATGCTCGGCCACCCAATAGCGGCTGAACCCCTCCGCCTCGGCATGCCGCGCCAGGTCGGCGGCGTTGGCGAAGGACCGGCTGGCATTGCCGCCTTCGACGATCGGAACGAGGTCGAGCAGGGAATAGGCTGTCATGCCCCGCCAGATGGGAAGCGAACCGCGCCGCCGCTAGCCAAGGATGGCTTAAGCTAAGACAATCAATTCCTCCCCCGGAGGGGGAGGGGGACCAGCGAAGCTGGTGGAGGGGTATTCTCCCCACGCGACACCGCTTGACGAAACTACCCCTCCGTCACCGCTTCGCGGCGCCACCTCCCCCTGGCGGGGGAGGATTTGCCCTCCTCAACGAATCCTATCCTTCCCTCCCCCGCCCCACTCCCCTAAACGCCGCCACGATGCCCCCCGAACTCGCCCATATCGACGCCTGGCTGTTCGACCTCGACAACACGCTCTACCCCAGGAGCGCGGACCTGTTCGCGCGCATCGACGCGCGCATCGGCGCCTATGTCGCGCGCGCGCTGAACCTCGACCCGGCCGAGGCGCACCGCGTGCAGAAGGGCTGGTTCATCTCGCACGGCACCACCCTCGCGGGGCTGATGGCCGAGCATGGCGTCGACCCGCACGAATATCTCGCCGACGTCCACGACATCGAGATGGACGTGCTCGAGCATGACGCGCCCCTCGCCGCCGCGATCGCCAAGCTGCCCGGCCGCAAGATCGTCTTCACCAACGCCGACGAACCCTATGCGCGCAAGGTGCTCGGTCGCCTCGGTCTCGCGGAAAGCTTCGAGGCGATCCACGACGTCCACGCCAGCAACTACGCGCCCAAGCCGCACCCCGACGCCTATCGCAGCGTGTGCGAGGCGTGGAACGTCGACCCGGCCCGCGCCGCCTTCGTCGAGGACATGGCGCGCAACCTCGCGCCCGCCAAGGCGATCGGCATGACCACGATCTGGGTCGACAACGGCTCGGAACAGGCGCCGGACGCCGACCGCAGCTATATCGACCATACCACCCACGACATCCGCCACTGGCTGGAAACCATCCTGGAGCACGCATGACCGACCTCGCCGCCACGATCGACGCCGCCTGGGAAGACCGCGCCAATGTCTCGACCGCGACCACCGGCGCGGTGCGCGAGGCGGTGGCCGAGGCGCTGCACCTGCTCGACAGCGGCGCCGCGCGGGTGGCGGAACCCGTCGCCGACGGCTGGCAGGTCAACCAGTGGCTCAAGAAGGCGGTGCTGCTCTCCTTCCGCCTCAACGACAACGACGTGATCGGCACGCGGAACGGCGACTGGGGCTTCGACAAGGTCCCGCTCAAGACCGCCGGCTGGGACGCCGCGCGCTTCCGTGCCGCGGGCTTCCGCCAGGTGCCGGGCAGCGTCGTGCGCTATGGCGCGCACATCGCGAAGAACGTCGTGCTCATGCCGAGCTTCGTGAACATCGGCGCCTATGTCGGCGAGGGTTCGATGGTCGACGGCTGGGCGACGGTCGGCAGCTGCGCGCAGATCGGCAGGAACGTCCACCTCTCGGGCGGCGTCGGCATCGGCGGCGTGCTCGAGCCGCTGCAGGCCGATCCCGTGATCATCGGCGACGGCGCCTTCATCGGCGCCCGTGCCGAGGTCGCCGAGGGCGTGCGCGTCGGCGAGGGCGCGGTGCTGTCGATGGGAGTCTATCTCGGCGCCTCGACCAAGATCGTCGATCGCGCGACGGGCGAAGTCCATCGCGGCGTCGTCCCGCCCTATTCGGTGGTCGTCCCCGGCACGCTCCCCGGCAAGGACGGCGGCCCCGGCCTCTACTGCGCGGTGATCGTCAAGACCGTCGACGCGCAGACCCGCAGCAAGACCGGGATCAACGAGCTGCTGCGCGACTGATCGCGGCTCAGGCGGCGAGATGATCCGCGCGCGCCGTCAGGTCGCGGCGGCTGAGCCAGCCATGGCCCCAGTCGCGCAGCCCCAGCAGCACCGGCTCGAGTGACCGCCCCTCCGCGGTGATCGAATATTCGACTCGCGGCGGCATCACCGCATAGACGGTGCGCTCGACCAGCCCGTCCTCCTCCAGCTCGCGCAATTGCTTGATCAGCATGCGCTGCGAGCAACCCTTGAGCTCGCGCTGCAGCGCATTGAACCGCCGCGTGCCGCCGAGCAGGCGATAGAGGATCATCCCCTTCCACTTGCCGCTGATCAGGTTGAGCGCGGCATAGAGGGTGCAGCCGGGCACCTGGTCGTAATCGTGCAGCTTCTGCATGGGCATCCCCGGTTACATCGCGGGCACTATGTGAATCCGATTACCGTATTTTCAATTGCGGCCTCGCGCACATTTCCACCGCTCCCCGCCGCGCCGATCCCCGGCCCGGCGTCGCTCCAGGGAGTTGAATGCATGCCGCGACACGTTGAATTCGAACAGACGGGCGGGCCCGAGGTGCTGCGCTTCGTCGAGGCGGAGGTTCCGGCACCGGCCGCCGGCGAGGTGCGCATCGCGGTCAAGGCGATCGGCCTCAACCGCGCCGAGAGCCTGTACCGCAGCGGCACCTACATCATCGATCCCGTCTTCCCCGCCCGGCTCGGGTCGGAAGCGGCCGGCATCGTCGATGCGGTGGGGCCCGGCGTCGCGGGCCTCGCGCGCGGTGATCGCGTCGCGGTGGTCCCGGCGTTCAGCTATCACGACTATGGCATGTACGGCGATCTCGTGCTCGCGCCCGCCCGCGCCATCGCCCGGTTGCCGGAGGATCTGGGCTGGATCGACGCCGCCGCGGTGTGGATGGCCTATGTCACCGCCTGGGGCGCGCTGATCGACACCGCGAAGCTCGCCGCGGGCGAAACCGTGCTGATCCCCGCCGCGTCGAGCAGCGTCGGCCTCGCCGCGATCCAGGTCGCGCGCCGCGTCGGCGCCATCCCCGTGGCGCTGACGCGCACCTCGGCCAAGGCGGACGCACTGCGCAAGCAGGGCGCGGCGCATGTCATCGCCACCGAGGAAGCGGACCTCGTCGCCGAGGTCGAGCGGATCACCCGCGGCGGCGGCGCGCGCGTCGCCTTCGATCCGGTCGGCGGGCCCGGCTTCGCCCGCTTGGTCGCGGCCACCGCGACGCGCGGCACGATCCTCGTCTACGGCGCGCTCGACCCGCGCGAGACGCCGCTCCCGGTGGGCGAAGTGCTGGGCCGCAGCCTGACGGTGCGGGGCTATCTGCTGTACGAAGCCACCTGCGACGACGCGAAGCTCGCCGCCGCCAAGGCATTCGTCCTCGACGGCCTCGCCAGCGGCGAGCTGCGGCCGCGCATCGACCGGACCTTCCCGTTCGAGCAGATCGTCGAGGCGCACCGCTATCTTGAAGCCAACGGCCAGATCGGCAAGATCGTGGTGACGGTCTAGCGCGGCACGCGACGACGGCATCGCGCACGATACCGCTGTCGCGCGCTCGACGTTCTGCGCTACGCAACGGGCATGCGATCCGTCCTCACCGCGCTCCGGCGCCTCGCCTGCCTGATCTGCCTCGCCGTCTTCGCGACGATGCCGCCTGCCCATGCCAGGCAGGCGGCAAGCGCGCCCATCACGCGGGCCGCCTTCGTCAACGCCAATGTCGTGCCGATGGACCGCGAGCGCGTGCTGCGCGGGCAGACCGTGCTGGTCGAGAATGACCGCATCGCCGCGATCGGCCCGCGCATCGCGATTCCCGCCGGCGCCCGCCGCATCGATGCGCGGAACATGTGGCTCAGCCCCGGGCTCGCCGACCTGCACACCCATGTGCAGACCCGCGACGATCTCGCCATCTACCTCTCATATGGCGTCACCACCGTGCTCCACATGGGCGAGGCTTCGAACGCCTTTGTCGGCCGCACGCGCATCGCCGCGAACACCGCCGCCATCCCCGCGCCGCACGTCTATGTCGCGCTCGCGGTCGACGGCTCGCCGCGCTACGGCCATCTCGTCGTCACCACGGCCGAGGAAGCGCGCGCCGCGGTCCTGCTCGCGCGCGCCAACGGCTATGCCTTCATCAAGGTGTACAACAACCTCTCCGCCGAGGCCTTCGCCGCGCTGACCGCCGCGGGCCGCGAGCTCGGCATCCCCGTCATCGGCCATACCGTCACCGCGATGGGCGGGCTCGAGCGCCAGCTCGCCGGCGGCCAGCTGCTCGTCGCCCATGCCGAAGAGTTCATCTACAGCCACTTCTTCGCGCCCGCCGCCGATTCGGGCCAGCGCGTGCCGCCCGACAGCGCGATCCCCGGCGCGGTCGCGATGGTCAAGCGTCACGATGCGTTCGTCGCCGCCGATCTCGTCACTTATCGCGCGATCGCCGGGCAATGGGGCAAGCCCGCCATCGTCCGGGAATCGCTCGCCAGCCCGGAGATCCGCCTGCTCTCGCCGCGCTACCGGCTCGAATGGCCTTTGGCCGGCTACGATACGCGCCAGGGCGACCTGATGCCGCGCGCCGCGTTCCTTGGACGCTTGGTCAAGGCGTTCGCCGACGCCGGCATCCCGCTCGTGGCGGGGAGCGATGCCCCGACCATCCCGGGGGTGTTCGTCGGCAGCTCGCTCCACGACAATCTCGCGCTGCTCGAAGCCGCGGGGCTCACCCGCTACCAGGCGCTCGCCACCGCCACGCGCAATGCCGGCGCTTTCCTCGTCCGCGCGCGAACGCGATCACCCGGATCGTGCGCTTGGGGGCCTGCTTGAGCTGGCCGATCAGATGCCCCGCGGCCATGGTGATGCCGACACCTGCGCCGTCATC